>NZ_JBNTJZ010000007.1:0-197670 GCF_051195115.1 Haloplanus sp. C73
CCGCCACCGCTCGTACTGTCTCCTTCTACTCAGCCACGTCGACGTCGACGAGGCGGACCTCCGAGAGCAGGCGGCGAAGTATGGCCTCGAAGACGAAATCGACGCCTTGCTCCGTTACCTCGAGACGCACGGCGAGGTCGACGACGACCGGCTCCCGGAGTGGGACGAGTTCCAGGAGCTGGCGGCTGACTACGAGGTGCCACTACCACAATGAGACCAACATTCGGACGTGAGTACATCGAGAACGAATTCCAGCGGATCGGGGACGGGCTATCTGAACCGCTCACGGTCTACCTGATCGGTGGTGGCGCGATGTCGCTGCGCGACCTCAAGGGGGCGACGAAAGATATCGACCTGGTCGTCCCGGATGGCGACGCGTACGGCCAGCTGTGGGCCGTCCTGATGGACCTCGGGTATGCGGAGGTTCAATCGCTGGATCCAGATTATCGGGCGCTGGGGGCAACGAGCTGCGTCGAGAACGACGATGGGTGTCGCCTCGACATCTTCAACCAGCAGGTCGCGAACAAGCTCGTGCTCACCGACGGGATGCAAGAGCGCAGCGAGCCGTTCCTCAACACGGATCGACTGACGGTCCGGCTGGTCAGCAACGAGGATATCTTCCTGTTCAAGGCGATCGCAGGCCGCGACGACGACATCGAGGACATGAATATGCTCGTGCAGGCCGGCCTCGATTACGACGTCGTCCGGGATGAACTCGAAGCCCAGATCGAACGCCTGGGGGACGATCAGTTCGCCACGTTCGCGAACGAGGCCCTGGTCGAACTCGAGGAGCGGTACGGAGTGACCACGCCGATCGAGGCCCGCGTCCAGGAACTCACGAACAGGTACTACCGGGGGCTCGAAGTCCTCCAGGCACTCGATGAACCGATGACCGTCGAGGAACTGGCCGCCGAACTGGAGCTGGATACCGACGAGGTTCACGACCGGATCGCATATCTCTCAACGTTCGACCGGGTCAGTCGGGATGGCGACACAGTCCGTCCCGTGGAGTAGTCTGGCCACCACTACGGGGAGGGAAGGCGGCCGTCTGGTCGGGGAACGCGGCCCCGTTTGATCTCGTGATCGACGCGGCGCAGGTGTTTACAGCCGCCTTCGGGTGAACGTTGCTGCCAGTCGGGACAGGTACACGATTCGTCGATGACGTCGACTTCGTACCGGTTCCCGGACGCAGACTGTACCTCGTAGCGGCCACCCTTCGAGAGGAGTGAGACGTCCATCGCTTCGGCGACGGCACGCTTCGTGCGGGGCTCAAGATCGTCCTCCGACTGTGCGTTCTCGTCGACGACCAGTCGGTCGCGAACGTCGCCCGTTCGGCCACCGTCGGGAGCGACGGCTTCCGCAGGGCCACTGAGCCGCTCGTGGAGCACTTCCTCCACCGGATGGCCTTCCGGCCACAGGTAGTGGACCTCGCGGCGCTCGCGATGGTCGTAGGAGCCGCACGCGGCTGCGCTCCCGGTCCACACTCGCCAGGCACCGAGCGCGGCCATCACGTCGACGATGTCACGGGGAACTGTCTGGTGGTCGTCCGGGAAGAACACCCGGAAGCGGGTACACGCCTCCTGGGGCGGGACAGTTTCCCACCAATCTTCGCTTGCGCTCCAGCTGTCGAACATCGCGTCGTCGCTGCCGTAGCCCACCGTGACGCCGTCGATCGGCGTCCAGCCCGTCGGGAGGTGGTCTGCCTGTCCCTCGAGTATCCGGAGGACGGCGTATCGAAGATATTCGTGGGCTTGGTTGTCCGTCGTTCGGGCGACCTGCTCGTGCTGCTCGGCGACGTGCTCGGCTTCCCTGAGGACCGTCGTGAGATAGGGTTCAGTCATCATTCGATGGAGGTCAGAACGCGCCTCCGCCCCTCCGCGGGCGCTGAAAAACTTAACCAACATACTCCCCCTCAAACGCAGATGTGTTGGTTAACTCTCCAATCACCCATCAAGAGATACAGGAACTAGTACTCCAATCGTCGCTGTGAGCAATAAGTAAAAATAGCGAATAGCTGTCTACGGGCCGGTTGAAGCAGTAGGGAGCTTGATTTTGAGAGTCGTATCCTCGGGAGCGACATGTAGTTCCCCACCAGATTTCGTCACTGTCCATTCGAGACACCAGAGCGCCAGCCCCTCCGCGTGATTGAGCGGGGTCTCCTCGCCTGCGTTGACAGCTTGAACATCTAATTCGGGGAATCCGTCGGCATCGTCATCGATTCGGAGAACGACCTTCTCCTCATCTGTTCCAGCGTCAGTAACGGTGACCGTAACATCCACGTGAACATCCCCTTCATTGTGCGTCGCGATCTGGTGGACAACATCTGCGACCGCGGTCGGGAACGTCTGTGTCGCTTGGACAGCTCTGTCGTTTGTCTCATCGTTGCATTCGACATCTGCGCATGGGGTGTCGGCATCAACTCCCGCTAACTTCGAGGCTACATCGTCCAAATCAACGGATTCTGGCTCAGCGTTTCCTTCGGCGAGCAGCTGTTTGATGCGCTGTGTGCGTGACGAAATCGTACTGAGCTCCCACGCAGCATTCTGTACAGCCTCTAAATCTGCTTGGGCAGCCTCATCGTCGATGCGGGACGCAGCCAATTCAGCTCGTCCAGTAATGATGTTCACCTCGTTTCGAACGTTGTGACGGAGGATACGATTCAGAACGTTCACCATCTTGGATCGCTCTTCGAGACTCGCATTCGATGCTTCAAGCTCTGTCTGGGTTTCGCGGATCTCATTGATCCGCAACTGCAGAGCATCCCGTGTCGATGCTATCGTCCGGTTAAGATCGCCGAACTCGTCCGGCCGGTCGGTATCGAACTCCACGTCGTACTGGCCGTCTTCGATCTGCTCTGCCCGGTCGGTTAGCCGGGAGAGCGCTCCGGTCACGTCCCGGCCGAGAACGCCGACGACACCCACGAGCGCAAGCAGGGTGAGCGCTGCGATTCCGCCGATCCATCGAAGCGCCTGTTGGGTAATAACGTACGCCTCACTGGCTGGCGCGTGCTCGATGACGACCCAGTCGGTGTTCGGAACCGCAGCATACGCTGCGACATACTCTCCCTCTATCTCAGGGCGAGTTTCATAGGCTGGTGACTCCGTGAACCCAGAGTCCCCTCGCAGGCCACTGCTGACTGCCGGTGCACGACGATCTCCATCGCTGTATTGGGTGAGCGTCGCTGCTGCATCGTCACTGAACACGACCGTCTCGTTGGAATTGACCACACGCGTAAAACCACCGTCAACGGGGTGTTCGAAGCGATCGAAGATAGTCGCGGTGTCGATTTCGACGACAAGTAACTGCTCCGGGGTCCGACGAATTGGGGAAATAAACCCGATAACCGTCTCGTTTTGTACTGCATACGGGTCAGTCACCTGCACGTCATCGAAATCCTGGAAGGCGAACCGTTCAGTCCAGCCGAGTTCCTCGATGGGTTGGCCTTCCATATCTTCATTAGAACTAACCGCAACAGTCTGGTTCCGCCGATCGATTACGTACGCTCGAACGATTTCTGTATCAGCTCTCTCCCCTTGCTGTGCCTGTAGATACTCCTGGATTTCGCCGCGGTCGCCATCTTCGAAGACTGGATGTTCGGATAGCAGCTGAGCGACGAGTCTGTTTTTTCCGCACCATTCTCGCAACTCGTCCGCCTCAGTCTCGGCAGCCGCAGCCATCGACTGTTCGACGTTCTCCTCCAGTAACCCACCTACCTGTACATACAGGCCGACTGTGCCGATACTAATGATCAGGAAGACAACGAGGAGCGCCGTGGTAAGTTTCCGCCGAAACGACGACCGCACAACATCGGCTATCGTTCCCAGAACTGGGATGGAGGACAGGAGTCTACGCATCGCCGAGCACCTCGCTTTCTAAAAACTGTGTTGCGACCGCGAACGGATGGTCACCATCGAGGAGGACCCGGCTGTTGAGGGCCCGTATTGTCGACTTATCGAGTGCTGAAACCACGGGGGAGAGTTTCTCAAAAACCTCCGGATGTTCGTCGATGAGGGGTGCATACGCCGTCGGGGCCGGTTGGTAGGGAAGGAAGTAGTCACGGTCGTCCTCGAGGACTGTAACCGACGATCTGTTGAGCTGCGGGTCCGTCGCAAATCCACTTGCAATCTGAACGCGGTCCTGTTCGAGTAGTTCGTACGTCAACCCGATCGACGTGACGATGAAAGGTTCGGTCTGGAATGGCTCGCCTGCCGTAGTCTCGATTTCATAGTATGCAGCTAGTCCCCGCCATCCATCCTCCCGATGATAGAACTCCTCGTTGACGGCTACACCCGGCGAATCACCGCCGTTTCCGATATGGGCTGCCAAGTCGCTGATGGTCGATATCTCGGTCTGCTCCGCCCATCGAGCGTCGGCAGCGATGACGTACTCGTTCGAGAACGGTGCCGGGTCAGCCAACTGGAGCCGCTGAGAATCAGCGTCCACTTGGACCCGCTCAAAGAGTGACTCGGGGTCGGTGATCCGTCTATCGTGGCGAGGCGGGAGTTGCAGCCACGCCGTACCCGTGTACTCCCAGTACAGGTGTTGATCCCCCGTTGCTGTTGCCTCCCAGTTCGATAGCGAGTTTCCTGCCCCGATTTCATCGACGGCACGAATCCAATCGATTCTCCGTAGCCGTTCGTAGGCGAGGTAGCCGAGAATCTTCTGCTCAGTGAACGGCTTCGACCCGATTCGAACGGTTACTGATTCTGTGTCGGGTTGCTCGTTGCTGGCGCAGCCACCCAGGAGTGCAACAGCGCCCACGCCGCCGACGCGACCGATCTGGCCGAGATACTGCCGGCGTGTGAGCGGCATATAAAAACATCTGTGCCACCGGATGACAATATAATTACGGGGGGTTACTTCCGCAGTGTTGTGGCGACAGAAAGCCTATGATTGGTGGAGGCGCTTCTGCGTACATGGCGGAGTGTCAGAACTGTGGCAGCCACGTGACGGAGGTCTATGTACGTGTGTTTACGCCGGATACAATCGATAATCCACGTGTCTGTCCGAACTGCGAGGATAAGACTCGCGATCGAAATGGCGTCCGGAAAAAACGAACGTAACTCCTGTAACGAGATTCCGGAATATCAGTACCCCCGCTGCGACTCTTAGTTATTCGGCGGTTGCCGTCACCAGAAACGTTTCTGGACGTACCGCTTCGAATTCGACTGTGAATCCGTGCTGACGGAGCGCATTCGCCGTCTCAGTGGCGGAATACCGCTCGTCAACGGGTGGGCCGTGAGATCCACTTCCGGAAGCTGCCCAGTCGACGATAACGAGCGTCCCCTGTGGGGTGAGCACGCGACTGAGTTCGCTCAACGCCTGTTCGTTCGCGAACTCGTGGTAGGTCATTGTCGAGAACGCTGCATCGAGACTGTCGGAATCGAGTGGAAGGTCGTCGACGCCACTCGTCACGAGCTCGACGTTCTCGGGGACGCCCTTCTCCCGGTAGTAGTCGTGCATCGCAACCTGGATGTCGACGGCGTACACGTGGTCGACAGCTGGTGCGATGTCGTCCGTATAGAACCCGGTCCCGCTGCCGAGATCTGCGATCGTCTCGTCGCCGTCTGGTGACAGCGACCAGAGGAGTTCCTCCGCGGAGAGGAAGCGGTACCGTCGCTGTGCGTCCTCGAGTTTGTCGGCGCGGTCGGCGTCAAACGTGTGATATCCCATCTTAGAGGTTCGCGAATGCCTCGTCGACGAGTTCGCCGGTGTCAGCGACGATGTCGGCCATCGCCTCGTTGTCGGGCGCTATCCCGACGAGGCGGGCGATGCGCATGATGGAGACGTGATAGACGACTTGCTTTCCGGGTTCCTCTTCCCAGATGACGACGTTACAGGCCATGAGCGCGCCGAGTTTATTGTCGGTCGCGTCGAGCGCACGGTCGGCCACCTCGGGATTGCACGCACCGAGCACGTAGTAGGGGTCGCGGCCCGCGTCGACCTTCTCGTTGAGCATCTCGGACGGCGAGAACTCGACGGGGACGCCGAAGCCGGCGTCCGTGAACACGTCGCGAACGTGTTCGATCGCTTCCTCGTGGCTCATCTCGAGGGTCGCTTGTTCTTCGCCGATGTCCGCGGGGTCGATCTGGCTCGGGTCGATTGGGAGCGTCATTCGTGTATTATCTTGGGTCTTCAGGACAAAGTCTCTTCGGGTATTCATCCACGAAAGCGGAGTATCATGGGAAGGAGTCGCTACAGTACCTTCTCTGCCAACAGAGTATTGTGGCATTCGAGAACAGCTTTAATCGTCTCTGCCACCCTATCTTCGGACATGGTGGCCACGTCAGTGCGTGAGGACCTCGAGCGCGACCTGGGGTGCCTCGACCTCCTGAGCTGCATTCACGGGCTCAACGAGCGGGATCAGGTGGTCTTTCAGCTGCTACAACAGGCAGAGGAGCGTCTCACGGTCGACGACGTCGCAGATCGAATGGATTGTGAGCGTTCGACTGCGTATCGTTCGATATCTCGGCTCCTTGAGGCCGGCGTGGTAGTTCAGGAGCAAGTAAACTACGAGCACGGAGGGTACTACTACGTGTATCGTTCGCGGACATCCGAGGAAGTTGCACACGACATGCAGCGATTGCTCAACGATTGGTATGCGGCCATCGGACAACTCATTCAGGAGTTCGAAGACCGGTACAGCCGGGACTTGGAGGATCGCGAGAAGGAGCCGATTGAGTCCCGTCTCTGACCCCTATCGTTCAAACCCACCCAGTTCAGTATTGTGCGAGTTGTACAAAACAAATAAGGCGGCGCGGTTCAAACGGACACCTAATGGCTGAAGATATCGAAGAGATTCGTCGACAGAAACTGGCTAAGCTTCGAAACAAGGCTGAAACGGGCGGTGCTGAGGCGTCCACCTCGAAGAATCCGTCCGAACCGATCCATATCGACGGCGGCGCCAAGCTGTCAGAAACTGTCGCCGAGTCCGGTCTCGTTCTCGCCGACTTCTACGCCGATTGGTGTGGTCCGTGCCAGATGCTCGAACCAATCGTCGAAACGATCGCGGCCGAGACCGATGCGACCGTCGCGAAGATCGACATCGACGCGAATCAGCAACTCGCCGCAGAGTACGGTGTCCAGGGGGCTCCGACCCTCGTCCTGTTCGCTGACGGCCAGCCGGCGGAACGACTCGTCGGAATGCAGGGCGAAGCGCAGCTTCGCTCCGTCATCGAAGCGCACGCGTGAACCAACGATGCCCGATGAGTCTACTGACGCGGATAACCGCTCACTGAAGGATATCGCTGGCTCCCTTGAATCGACACTGAAGGCTGATTTCGGTGAGACGCTAGTCGGCCTGGCGTCCTACGAGGATGGCGAGTACGATATCCTGTACCGAGACGAGGCGGCGTCCTCACAGTACGCAGCGTCGGATATCCGGGCGATTCTAGAGCACATTCAGCTGGAGGCGATCGGCACTGCAGTCTACGAGGAGTACCACGGAGAGTCGCTGCACGCGACCGTCCGCGTGTACGATACGCTGGTCACCATCACCGTACCAGTCCAGGAGACGACCGGGCTCGTTGTCGTGGTACGGAACGATGGCAGACACGATCCGTATTCGATAATTGAAACAGTCGAAAACGCGGTATAGGTGCCCATAGAGGGGGGTCTTGGATTTCTATTAGGACCACAACGTCTATCAGCCGATGCGAAGTAGTATTGTATATAGATGGACGAAGAGGGCAATATCACTCGGCGGAGGGCACTCATCGCCGGCGGCGCGGTGCTCGCGTTCGGTGGTGGTGTCGCCTACATGGGATCACGATCTGGTGCGAGCGGACAGCACTACGTCCCCGACGCCACGCACGCTGGTTCCGGGACGACCAGATTCGACGTCGACCTCGACGGCCGCCCCATCGCCGGTGAACGCGACGCGCCGATAGACATCTACTACTGGACGGACTATCTGTGTCCGTTCTGCAAGCAGTTCGAGACCGAGACACTCCCGGAACTCGGCCGAGAGCACCTCGACACCGGCGATGCGCGCCTGGCCGTGCTGCCCTACCCGAACATCGGAGAGTACTCGATGCCGGCGGCGGTTTGGGGCCGTTGCGTGTGGTCGCAGGTCGCCCACAGCGACCCGGACGCGTTCTGGAACTGGCACGCGGCGGCCTTCGCCGAACAGCCAGAGTCCGGCACGGACTGGGCCGACGAGAAGACGTTCGCGGCGGTCACCGAACAGACGGCTGGTGTTGACCTGTCCGCGGTCGAGACCTGCCGCGAGGAACGCGGCGCGTCGATCCGGGAGTGAATCGAGCCGAACGTCGCCATGGCCCGGAAGTCGAGAATCCAGGGGACCCCCGGGTTCGTACTCTACAACCGTGACTCCGGGGCGGCCGGAAAGCTCGTCGGCGCCCACCCCTACGAGAACTTCGCCGAGGCGATCGAGAAGGTGATGGAGGCGTGACCGGGAACCGCGCCGCCACGAGTCGCGACTGGACTCGCGACCTCCGCGACGCGCTCGGCTATCCGCTCACGTCGGACGCCCGGTTGCTATCGACCGCCGTCGTGACACTCGCCACGTACTTCGTCCTGGTGTTGAGCTCATTCCCCCAGTTCTCGGTTCAGGTGCTTACGACCGACCCGACCGATGTCGGCTACGCGGTTACGGCGCTCACGCGCGAAGTATACCTGACTACCGGCTACCTTGGGCTCGGGCTAGTCGCCACGTACGCCGTCCTGACCGGTGTCGCGGTGACCAACGCGCTCACGCTGGTCCAGCGCGCACGTCGCCGGAGTGCGTCGACGATCGTCGGCGTGCTTCCCGGACTGCTCGCCGCTGGCTGTGCGGGCTGTGGTGCGGGCGTGCTCGGCGCGTTGGGCTTCGTCGGTGCGATGGCGGCGCTGCCGTTCGACGGCAATCTCCTTCGAGTTGGTGGAATCGCCCTACTCCTCTTCTTCCTCGGTCGCGCGGGCGACCCACGAACGTGTTCGCTCGACGGAGGTGGGCGTGCATGACGGCGCTGCCGCGCCCACGTCTGCTCCGGAGTGTCGGCGTGAGCATCGGGGTGTTTGTCCTGTTCGGGGCGGTGACCGGCCTGCTGCCGAACCCGGTCTACGTGCGGATGGTCTCTCGGACCCCGGCGGATTACCTGTTCCTCGTCGCGACCGCCGCCTTCGCCGGCGCGTTCGTCTACCAGCGCTCGCTAGCCGAGAAGCCAATTGGCGATCGATTCGCTGCCGGTGGAATTATCGGCGGATTCCTGGCGTTTGGCTGTCCGATCTGTAACGCCGTACTGCTCGCGCTGTTCAGCTCGTCGGCGCTCATGACGTACTTCGACCCGCTCCGCCCAATCCTCGGTGCCGTGAGCGTCGTGTGCTTCGCCGCGCTTCTGGTCTATCAACGCCGGCGCTGCGAGGTGTGCTGACCGTGCGAGCGACGGCCTCGACGACCCAAACGCACTTGGGTCAATCAGACGAAGGAGAGCCCAATCGATGACTAGTTCAGACGAGAGCGGGAGTGCCGAGGACGCGTCGACCCCTCCGTGGGGATTACTCGGTGTTGGTGGCGCGGTGAGCCTCTGCTGTCTCTTCGCGGCGCCGACCGCCGGCGCCGCCGCTGCCGGGGGAACGGCGGGTGCACTCGGTGGTGGGCTCATCAGAATCGTGGTGACTGCGCTAACGGTCGGTGTGATTGGCACCTTCTGTTGGCTCTACTCTTCGGGCGATACCGACCAAAGCTCCGCAATACGTACATGACGTCGTTTGTGGCGAATTTGGTAATGACCGGGCTACGGAACGGAAACAGGCTTCTGCACTGCCGTTTGGCCATCACTGGCTGTCGTCGCCCTCGGTAGCGGCCCCCTCGACAACAAACCCACCCACGTATGAGCAATGTCACGTCCACCGAGTACGTGCGAGCACACCGAGAGGAACTGGTCGCGCTCGCGCTCGACCTCCTCGCGATTGAGACGTCGAACCCGCCCGGCGGCACGCGCGAAATCGTCGCCAAAATCGAACAATTCCTCGGCCCGCTTCCGGTCGAAATAGAGCGGTTTGCAGTCGATCCAGCCAAGCCGAATCTGATCGTTCGACTGCCGGGTGCGTCTGACCACACACTGCTCTATAATGGCCACCTCGATACGGTGCCCTTCGACGCAGATGCCTGGTCCCACGATCCACTTGGCGAGCGCGTCGATGACCACGTCTACGGCCGCGGTGCAACCGACATGAAGGGTGCCGTGGCGTCGATGCTGTTCGCAATACAGGCCTTCGTAGCCACCGATACTGAGCCACCTGTCGACCTCCAATTCGCGTTCGTGAGCGACGAGGAAGTGGGTGGTGACGCCGGCTTGCCAGCGTTACTGGACGCTGGTGAGTTCGACGCTGACGCATGCGTGATTGGCGAGCCGACCTGCGAGGAAGGCCGCCACTCCGTCACAATCGCGGACCGGGGGAGCATCTGGCTGACGCTCGAAGCCAGCGGTGATGGGGCCCACGGCTCCCGACCAATACTCGGCGTCAATGCCATCGACCGGCTCTACGACGCCGTCGGGACTATGCGCGAACGGTTTGGCACCCAGCGACTCGAGATCGACGCTGACGTGGCACCAATCGTCGAGGAGTCAGTCGAATACTACGCCCCCTCGATGGGTGAGGCCGCCGCTCGAGAGCTGTTTTGGTACCCCTCGATCAATCTCGGCGTGCTCGAGGGCGGGGACGCGATTAACACCGTCCCGCAGTCTGCGCACGCCGAAGTTGACGTGCGACTGACCGCGGGCGTCCACACGCCCGATGTGCTCGCGGAGATTCGGGAGTGCGTCGCCGACTGCGACGGTATCACAATCGCCGATGTCTCTTGGAGCGTCGGTACGGCCGAAGCACCCGCCAGCTCACTCGTCGAAGCCGTCGCGTCGACCGCGGAGGAGGCCACGGGTGATCGCGTCTTCCGGCGGAGCGCTACGGGTGGTGGTGATGCCAAGAAACTCCGGAATGCGGGCATCCCGACCGTCGAGTTCGCGCTCGGAACCGACACTGTCCACGCGCCGGATGAGTACGTTCCGGTCGACGTCCTCGTCGACAACGCCGTCGTCTACGCTCAGCTACCAACACGGTGGCAGTCCCAGATCGGTTAGTAGCGTCTCCAGGCTGACGGTTGTACCGGATTGCTTGGGCGGTGAGAGGAAGCCGTCGGGAAACACTTAGGTAATAGTCTGGTGTATCTGTGGGTATGGAGAACAATATTGGTGCGGCAGACAGCCGAATCCGAATTGGTATCGGACTGATTTTAGCGGTTGTCGGAGTGGCCTCACTCGGGGGGCTGCTTGGAGCTGGGACGGTGGTCGGCACGGTTCTAACCCTGCTGGGTCTCGTTCTTGCCGGGACTGGCCTCCTTCGAGTCTGCCTCCTGTATCGCCTGCTGGGAGTGGATACGTCAGGGTCCCGCTAGGGATGGAGCGCTTCCAGAACACCGGCCAACCCGACTGGGACTGGTGGAGCAAACTCTGGCCGACACCCGGCGCGACGCTCCGGGAACTCGGCGTCAAATCAGGCAAGTCGGTCGCTGAAGTCGGCTGTGGAAGCGGCTACTTTGCCCTTCCAGCTGCTCGAATTGCCGACCCCGAGCCTGTTTACGCTATCGACCTGGATGTATCACTGCTCGATGAACTCGATGATCTCGCCGAGCAGCAGGACATCGAGAACGTCGTTCCGACCCACGGTGACGCCCGGAACCTGACTGGCGTCCTCCCCGACTCAGTCAACACGCTCGTCGTGGCGAACACGTTCCACGGCGTCGACGATCATTCGGAGCTGGTCGAGCAGGCGTTCCAGGCGCTCGAACCTGGCGGAAGCCTGATCGTCGTCAACTGGCACGACCGCCCACGTGACACGACGACTGTCGGACCTGAACCCCGCGGACCTCCGACGAAACTCCGGATGACGCCGAGAGAAACTGAAGATGCCGTGCTGCCAGCCGCAGCGTTCACGCTCGACCGGCAGGTAGAGCTGCCGCCGTACCACTACGCGCTTGTATTCGAGCGGTAACCCTCCTCCTCTACGATTTCAATATTACCTCTCGGTCGCTCATCCCAAACCCACAGATTTTCAGAATCTTGGAACACGCACACAATACTAATATAGGGTAGTTCCAACTGCCGTCTGTGAGCTCTCTATGACTGACATCGAGCCTGACGACATTGTCGATGCCAGAGGCGCAGCATGCCCCGGCCCGTTGATGGACCTCATCGGAAAGATTCGGAGCGCCGAGTCGGGGGACGTGATTCGACTGCTGAGCGACAACGACCAGTCGCTCACCGACGTTCCTGAGTGGGCCGAGGAAGCCGGTAACGAGCTACTCGCGGTCGAAGAGCGCGACGACCACAACGAGTTCTACGTGGAGAAAGCATGACCGAGCACGTCGTTATCGTCGGTGGCGGGACCGGCGGCACCGTCCTCGCGAACGACGTCGCCGACCGACTCGAACCCGAACTCGACGCCGGCGACGTCCGAATCACGCTCGTCAACGACGACCCTGACCACGTCTATAAGCCGGTCTGGCTGTACGTGCCGTTCGGCCAGCGCGAACCCGACGACGGCCGTCGCCCGCTCGACGACCTCGTCGACGACGCAATCGACCTCCGGATCGACCGCGTGTCCGACATCGACACCGAGGCCCAGCGGCTCCGGTTCCACGGGAGTGCCCCACCAGTCAGCTATGACTACCTCGTGCTGGCGACCGGGTCGACGTTGGAGCCCGACCAGATTCCGGGCCTCATGGAGGACGGTCACAACTACTACAGCGAGTCGGGCGCGACCGACTTGCGCGACGAACTGCTGGAGTTTACTGAGGGCGAGCTCGTGTTGAGCGTCATCGGGACGCCCCACATGTGTCCGGCGGCACCACTCGAATTCGTCTTCATGGCCGACGACTGGCTCCGCGAGCGCGGCCTCCGCGAGGACGTCGATATCACGTACACGTATCCGATCCAGCGCGTCCACGGCAACCCCCATATCGCCGAGTGGGCCCGCCCCATCATGGAGGAACGGAACATCACCGTCGAGACGTTCTTCAACGCCGAGTCGGTCGACCCCGAGGCGGAGACCATCACGTCGATGGAGGGGACTGAACTCGAGTACGACCTCCTTGTGACGATTCCACCTCACGGCGGCATCGACCTGATCGAGGAGGCTGGGCTCGGCGACGACGGCTGGGTCGATGTCGACAAGCACACGCTCGAAGCCGAAGCTGCCGACAACGTCTACGCGCTCGGCGACACCGCCGATACCGGCGTCCCGAACGCTGGCAGCGTCGCCCACTACCAGGCCGGCGTCGTCGGGCAGCGCCTCGCTAGCGAGATCCGTGGCCGCCCGGCGACGGCGACCTACGACGGGAAGACGCTGTGCTTCATCGAGACGGGGATGGACGCGGCGTCCTTCGTCGAGTTCGACTACGAGAATCCGCCGTCGCCAGCGCCGCCCTCGGAGAAACTCCACTGGTCGAAGCTGGCGTACAACGAATCCTACTGGCTGACTGCACGAGGACTGCTCTGATTATGTCTGAACCGCAGAACTCTGCACCGTCCAACCTGGAAGCGGCGATCGAGCAGAACCCCGAGGCAGTCGCCGAGTTCGTGGAACACCTCGACGCGGTAAACGAGCTGCTGGACGTGCTCTCGCTCGGCGAGAGCGCGCTCGACGACGAGATGGTCCGCGAATTCTCGAGCACGGGGTCGATGCTCGCGGAGTCGGCCGACGGGCTGGCGACTGACGAGACTGTGGCGCTGGCCGAGACGGTCGGCGAGAAAGGCGATGACCTGCGGGAGGCCCTTGACACGTTGCTTGCGCTCCAGCAAAGCGGGACGCTCGACGACTTGACCGAACTCGCGGAGGTAGGGTCGTTGGCGACCGCGGCCCTCGACGACGAGATGGTCACGTCACTAGCCGGCACCGGTGCCGCGCTCGGTGAGGTCGCGCAGACGGCGTCCGACGACGACACTCGTGACGGCATCGAAACCCTGTTAGAGAGTGTCGGCGAAGCGGAGCGGGAATCGTCTAAGCAGGTCGGGGCCGTCGGCCTGTTTCGCGGATTACGGGATCCGGATGTCCAATACGGGCTGGGTTTCTTGTTGGCGCTTGCAGGTGCGATTGGTCGGGAACGGACCAACAGCCAATCTCAGTAACGACCAACTGCTACCTCGGCCCTGATGGCGATATTTGTTGTGTCGGTCGGATTTCTACAGGCTCACAATAGTCTTGTGCGATAGTCCCAAGACTATTAAACTCCCGGCACGTAGAGTCTTTAATGGCAACCAAGATAGCAGAGACGGATAGCGTGATTTCGCTTGGCGATGATGAGGATATTCAATCGGTCGTCGAAGACACCGGCGTCACCCTTGTGGAATTCTTCACGGAGTGGTGTGGCACATGCCAGCGAATGAAGCCGATGCTCGAAACGATCGCAGCAGACACGGATGCAGCGGTCGCAATGATTGACATCGAATCTCACCTCGAAACAGCAATCGAGTTCGGTGCCCAGAGCACTCCCACGTTCGTTCTGTTCGCGGACGGCCAGCCAGTTAAACAACTCCGGGGTGGCCAAACCGAGCAGTCACTTCGCGAACTGATCGCTACGTACAGTGACTAAAGTCCGGTGAACAATCGATGACTCCTACTGAACTTCGCGCTGACACGCCCGCACTACACGAAGACATCTACCTGAATTTCGGTGCTCACGGCCCGAGCCCACAGTACGTCGTTGAAGCTGCTGATGAGTTCGTCCGGTCACACGAGTACGAGACGAACACTCGAAACGACCCCTACGAGGTGGCGTTCGACGCGTACGACCGGGTGCGGGAACGCGTCGCCAGTTTCGTCGGTGCGGACGACGACGAGATCGCGCTCATGGAGAGTACGACTGCAGGCATCAACGCCGTTGCGAACGCCATCGACTGGGAGCCTGGCGATACTGTCGTGCGAACCGACCTCGAGCACCCGGCCGGGACGCTCCCGTGGGAACGCCTGAAACAGAAGGGTGTCGAGGTTCGCGTCGTCGAGACGGAGAACGGTCGCGTCGAGCTCGACGCCTTCGCCGAGGCCGTCGCCGATGCGCGACTGGCCTGTTTCAGCGCGGTGACGTGGACACACGGCACTCAGTTGCCCGTCGGCGATCTCGTTGATATCGCCCACGACGCTGGCGCGTTCACGATCGTCGACGCTGTGCAAGTGCCGGGACAGCTTCCCCTCGATGTCGGCGAATGGGGGGCCGATGCCGTCGCGGCGGCTGGTCACAAGTGGCTGCTGGGACTGTGGGGTGGCGGCTTCCTCTACGTCGACCGGACAGCTGCTGATTCCCTGCTGCCCACCACAGTTGGATACCGAAGCGTCGAGACGCCGACTGCAGATCCCTACGAGTTCGCAGCTGGCGCCCGCCGATTCGAGGTCGGCTCGGCGAACCCAGCTCCGCACGTCGCCCTGGCGGCAGCCATCGAGGCGATCGACGAAGTTGGAGTCGACCGTATCGCTGCCCGAATCCAGGAATTGGCTGGCCAGCTGGCCGATGGGGTCCCCGACGACCGGCTTCTCAGTCCTGCAGACCCCGAGTCGGGACTCGTGACCATCGACGTGGACGACCCCGAAGCGACGGTCGACCGACTCGCGTCGGAGGGAATCGTCGTTCGTGCCGTGCCGACCCCGGACGCCGTCCGCGCATCGGTCCACGCGGTCAACACTCAGGCTGAGGTCGCGGAGCTGTTGGACGCCCTCGAATCAGAGTGGACCTGACGCGACCGCTGTTCTCCGCTGCCTCCCGCTACGACACTCCCTCAGCGTCTACTCGTTGAACTCGGATGGCGCTCCTGGAGTGGCCGTCGGGGGGATTCCGTTATCGAAAAGAGGTTCTGTCTGCTTCAGTCGACCTGCACGCGACCACTGTTGTCGACGACGATGTCGTGACCTCGATACGCGAATCGAACTTCGAGGTCAGACGCCGTTGAATCCTCGACCAATGTTTCGAGCGCATCCGGATCGACGACCTCGGCTAGAGGCGGATCGAGTGTAACTGGCTCGACGCCCTCTGCCTCCGCGACGGCATCGACAATCTGGGGAATCGGATTCTCGAGTTTGTTCATCTGAGTTTAGACGAGGAGCTGGATGTCGGCGTCGGCCATGTCTTGGAGGGCGGTGGCGGCGCCGACGCCCGTGGTGACGCCGTCGTAGAAGTCGTCCTCGTCGTAGTCCATCAGGTCGATGGTCATCTGACAGGCCTGGAACTCCACGCCCATGTCGAGGCTCGTCTCGATGAGCTCCTCGATGGTGGCGGTGTCGTTGTCGGCGATTTTCTTTTCCATCATCTTCGTCGTCACCCGATCCATCCCAGGCAGGGCGGCGACCGCGTTGGGAACGGGCATGTTGGGGTTGCCGACGGAGCTGAGCTTGAGGTTCTTCGAGCGCTCCTCATGGAGGATGTCCAGCCCCCAGAACGTGTGGAAGACGGTGACGTCGTAGCCGAACGCGGCCGCGGTGCTGGCGAGGATGAGCGGCGGGTACGCCATGTCCAGCGTGCCCTTCGTCGCGATGATACTCATCTTCTTGCCGTCGTCGTCACTGGTGGCTTCGGCAAGGGCATCCTCCAGTTCGTCCACGCGTGCGGCCAGTTCCGCACGCGAGGGTGCGTCGTCGGCCGAAGCGTCGGGTGTGTCCGTACTCATCGTTACTCCGTCTTGCGGACGTAGTGCGTGTACACGTCGTCGCCTTCCTCCTGGTCGACGAGTTCGACGCCCTCGGTGCCGGACGCCCAGCCGTCGATGTCGCTCATGCTTCCAGGGTCGGTCGCCAGCACTTCGAGGACTTCACCTTCCGAGAGCTCGTCGATGGCCGACTTCGCTTTCACCACTGGCATGGGACACGATGCACCTTTCACGTCTAGCGTTTCCGTAATGTCGAATTCAGCACTCATTGGTTATCTGCTCCGTTTGTCTGTATTGGAGCTATCGCACAATACCCACCACCCAAGTAAAAGATTGTCGGTTCTTGGGAATACTCTACTAATCCAAGCAGCGGTATATCCTCCATATGCCGGCTTATATACCTAATTTCGGATGTCTGAGGGAAACGGGGCCGTCTACACTCGAATTAGTATTGTGCAGTTGGGGAACTTCTATGCAAATGCTTTTGTGCGTCCACCCAGTAGAAACGACTGCACAACATGAACGCCGATGACTTCCCGACTCCGGACGTCGACGTCGAAACTGTCGACCCGGAGACGCTGAAGGATCGTATCGACGCCGGCGAGGACGTCACACTCCTCGACGCGCGCATGCAATCAGACTACGAGGAGTGGCGCATCCACGGCGAGAACGTCACGTCAATCAACATCCCGTACTTCGAGTTCCTCGAAGACGACATCTACGAGGACGTTCTCGAGCAGATCCCCGACGACCGCGAAGTGACCGTCCTGTGTGCGAAGGGCGGCGCCAGCGAGTTCGTCGCGGGCACGCTCGCCGAGCGCGGCTACGACGTGAACCACCTCGAGGACGGGATGAACGGCTGGGCGAGCATCTACGAGGCCGTCGAGGTAGAGCGCTACGACGGCGCCGGCACGCTCCTCCAGTACCAGCGCCCCTCCTCGGGCTGCCTCGGTTACCTCCTCTACGACGACGGGGAAGCCGCGATTATCGACCCGCTGCGGGCGTTCACCGACCGCTACCTCGCGGACGCCGACGACCTCGGCGTCGACCTGCAGTACGCGCTCGACACGCACGTCCACGCCGACCACATCTCGGGCGTGCGGAATCTGGACGCGGAGGGCGTCGAGGGCGTCATCCCCGAGGCCGCGGTCGACCGCGGGGTCACCTACGCTGACGAACTGACCACGGCCGCTGACGGCGACTCCTTCACGGTCGGCGACGCGACCATCGAGGCGGTCTACACGCCCGGGCACACGACCGGGATGACCTCCTACCTCGTCGACGACAGCCTGCTCGCGACCGGCGACGGGCTGTTCGTCGAGAGCGTCGCCCGCCCGGACCTCGAGGAGGGTGACGACGGCGCCCCCGAGGCCGCGAGCATGCTCTATGAGTCACTGCAGGAGCGCGTCCTCTCCCTGCCCGACGACACGCTCGTCGGCGGGGCCCACTTCAGCGACGCCGCCGAGCCCGCCGCCGACGGTACCTACACCGCCCCCATCGGCGAGCTCGTCGACGAGATGGACGCGCTCACGATGGACGAACAGGAGTTCGTCAAGCTGATCCTCTCGGACATGCCACCGCGGCCGGCCAACTACGAGGACATCATCGCGACGAACCTCGGCCAGAACGCCGTCGACGACGAGGAAGCGTTCACGCTCGAACTCGGGCCGAACAACTGCGCAGCCAGCCAGGACTCGCTTGCGGGTGACTAACGACGCCGATGGTCACTGATCCAGTACTGCTCCAGACGGCCGCCGACCTGTTCCCGAACGGGATTAGTCGGTACGCCGTCGGCGGACTGCTCGTCGGGCTCGGCACCGTTCTGATTTACATCGGGACGGGTATCCCAGCCGGGGCGAGTACGTTCCTGGAGTCGACGCTGTCGTACGTCTCCGACCAGTCCCGCTTCCAGCAGTACGTCGGCTCCCGGGACTGGCGGCTCGTGTTCACGGCCGGCATCATCCTCGGCGGGCTGGCGTTCGCGGCGACGTTCCAGTCTGGGCTGGTCACGAGCTCGCTGTACGAACCCGGGACGACCGGCCAGCTGTACGAGGTCGCCGGAGTGACGCTCTGGATGACAGAGGTGCAGCCGTGGCGGCTGTTCCTCGGTGGCATCCTGGTCGGCATCGGAACCCGAATCGGCAAGGGCTGTACGTCCGGGCACGGCGTCTGCGGCGTCGGCTCGGCGTCGAAGACGTCGCTGGTCGGCGTGGTGACGTTCCTGACCGTCGCCATCGGGACCGCCCAGGTCGTCGCAGCGCTGGGGGTGAGCCCATGAGCGACCGCCACCCGCTGTTCAAGCCGCTGATCTTCGTCGGCGGCATCGTGTTCGGGTTCGGGCTCGGGTTCAGCCACATGGCGCGACCGGAGGTTGTGCTGAACTTCCTCCAGTTCGACGACCTCGGCCTCCCGTTCGTGATGTTCGGGGCCGCCATCGTCTCCGGAATCGCGTTCGCCCTGTTGCCACGAATTCGGGACGCGGCACCCCTCACGGGCGACCCCTACGAGCGGCGTCTGAAACCGTTCGACCGGAACGTTCTGGTCGGCGGCGCCGTCTTCGGCGTCGGCTGGGGGCTCTCCGGCATCTGTCCGGGCGCCGCGTACGCAAGCCTCGGTGTCGGCAACATCACGATTCTCTGGGCGCTCGCCGGGATGTTCCTCGGCGCGTACGCGCAGGGCTACTGGCGGAGCCGCACCCAGGCGCGTGACACCGCTGCGACGGGCGCAGACTAACTCACTTCTATGGACCCCGCTCTCATCGCCCTCTTCATCGGTGCAGCGCTCGCCAGCCTGTTCATGGCGTGGGTCATCGGCGCCGGGTCGAGCGGCGCGACGCCGTACGCCCCCGCGGTCGGCGCGAACGCCATCGGGACGATGCGGGCTGCGTTCCTCGTCGGCATGTTCGGCCTCGCCGGCGCCGTCACGCAGGGAGGGAACGTCTCGGAAGCCATCGGGAGCGGCCTCGTCGGCGGCATCAGCCTGCCGATCGCCGGCGTCATCCTCGTGCTCGTATTGGGCGCGGGGCTGATGGCAGTCGGTATTACGACCGGCTATCCGATCGCGACGGCGTTCACCGTGACCGGCGCTGTTATCGGCGTCGGGCTCGCGCTCGGTGGCTCGCCGGTCTGGCCGAAGTACCGCCAGATCGCCGCCGTCTGGGTGCTAACGCCGTTCGTCGGCGGCGGGATTGCGTTCACGATCGCGAGCCTGCTTCCACGTCCGGACGTCCCCGAGCGGTACAGCATCCCTGTCCTCGCCGGTCTTGTGGGAGCTGTCCTCGTGAACGTTCAGTTCAGCTTTCTCGGTGAGGGGAGCGCGTCAGGGACTGTCCGTGGGCTCGGTCAGCGGGCGCTGGCAGCTGACGGGCTCGTCTCGGCGGTCGGCATTACGGGCCTTGCGGCGCTGGCTGTCGGGGTCGTCGTCTGGTGGGACGTCAGTCGTGACAAACACGGCGGCCTACGACGGGTGCTGCTCGCGCTCGGCTCGCTCGTCGCTTTCTCCGCGGGCGGGAGCCAAGTCGGGCTCGCCGTCGGACCACTGCTGCCACTGCTTGACGAGGTGGGGATGGTTTCGACGTTCGCCGTGCTCGTCGGCGGTGGCCTCGGAATGCTCGTCGGCTCGTGGACGGGCGCGCCGCGGATGATCAAGTCGCTGGCGCAGGACTACTCGTCGCTCGGGCCGCGGCGTTCGATCTCGGCGCTTGTGCCGTCGTTCCTGATCGCACAGCTGGCAGTGCTGCTGGGCGTCCCGGTCTCGTTCAACGAGATTGTCGTCAGCGCCATTATCGGGAGCGGCGCCGCGGTCGGCGGTTGGGAAGCTGTGGATGCCAGAAAGATTCTCCTGACAGTCGGGGCGTGGGCAGGGTCATTTGTCCTGTCGTTCGGCCTCGCGTACGGTACCGCGTTCCTCCTACTGTAACCCACAAATGAATCTAATAAACTCACGAACTAATGCCTACGACAACTGAACTCGAACAAGGAATCCGCGAGCACCTCGGGCAGTTCTCGCTGCACGTCCTGCTCGTCTTCGCGACCGGGCTGACCATCGGCTCCGAACGAACTGTCGTCCCCGTGCTGGGGGAGGACGTCCTCGGCGTCGAGTCGTTCCTCGTGATCGGCTCATTCGTCGTGTCGTTCGGCATCGTGAAGTCGCTCCTCAATCTCTACGCCGGCAAGTGGGGCGAGGAGTACGGCCGCAAGCCCGTCCTCATCGCCGGGTGGGCGACCGCGCTCCCACTGCCGGTCATCCTCATCTTCGCCCCAAGTTGGGGCTGGATCACCGTCGGGAACATCCTGCTGGGTGTCAACCAGGCGTTGACCTGGAGTATGGCGATCAACGCGAAGATCGACCTCGCGGGCCCAGACCAGCGTGGTCTCGCGGTCGGCATCGACGAAGCGTTCGGCTATACCGGCGTCGCGGTCGGCGCCTGGGTCACGGGCGTCATCGCTGGCCAGTGGAGTCTGCGGCCTGAGCCGTTCTACTTCCTCGACGTCGTTGTCGTGCTGGCGTTCCTCATCTCAATCTTCCTGATTAGGGAGACCGTCCAGTACGCCCAAGCCGAGGGTGACGACGACCACCACGATGCAAACCTGCCGTTCAACGAAGTGATAAAGCGCGCGACGTACGGCGACCGGACGCTGTTCGCCGCGGCGCAGGCCGGTCACATCGAGAACTTCGTCGACACGCTGTTCTGGATCGCCGTCCCGCTGTACCTGACGGGCCAGGGTCTCGGCATCGCAGCGGTCGGGGTTGTCGTCGGTGTTCACAGCGCGATGTACTTCCTCCAGATTGCGACCGGTGGGCTTGCGGACCGCATTGGTCGCCGTCCGCCAGTCATCGCGGGGATGTTCCTCGCTGGCGCGGGCGTCCTCGGGATGGTGCTCGTCGATAGCTACATCCCGTGGGCAGTCTTGGCCGGTATCTCCGGGCTCGGCATGGCGCTGCTGTACCCGAACCTGATGACGGTGCCGAGCGACGCCGCCCACCCGACGTGGCGGTCGGCGGGGATGGGCGTCTACCGGATGTGGCGCGACTCCGGGTACGCTGTCGGCGCGGTCCTGATTGGACTCTCGATGGAGTTCGTGAACGTTGAAGCTGCGTTTTACTTGACCGCTGGTCTGATGTTCGTTTCCGGCGCTGTGGTGTCTCTCTGGATGGAGGAGACCCATCCCGAGTTCGGTACTCACGAGCCACCCGCGCCTGTGAGGGCCGGAAGGGGAAGCGTCACTGAAGACTGAATGCTCCGTGGGGGGCCGTCTCGTGGACCTCCACACGTCCTGAGAGCTGTCAAGGGCTGCCGACGCCCAACGATATCGCAGCCCTGGTGTTGCTTCTCTCAGACTGCCCGGGGTGGCGGGACGAGAAAGACGTTTCCAGCTGCCTGTGCGACGATCTCCTCGGAGACACTCCCCAACAGGAGCCGTCGGATACGGCTTCTCCCTTTCGACCCGACAAGGACCGTTGACGGTGTTACCTCAGATTCGACGGCGAGGATTTCGTTGGCGGGATCACCGTGCCGGACCTCGACCTGTGTCTCGATGCCCCAGTTTTCCAGCGTGCTCGCATGCTCGGCCAACTGTTCCTGTGGGCTGGCATCGGCGTCGACGTCATCGTCTTTCGGCGACCGAACGTGAACGAGCGTCACCTCCTCGGTCGCGTGACGGAGGTACGAGAAGGCGTCGAACGCTCGGTTGGCGTTCTCAGAGAAGTCCGTCGCGAAGAGAACACGCTGAAAGAGGTGTTCTCGAAGAACCTCGGGGTCGTCGGTCCCCCGCTCGACGCGGTTGACCAACAACGGAACGACAGTCGTCCGCGCGAGGTTGCGGGCTGTCGAGCCGATGATTCGGTTCTCTAACGGGCTTTGTCCCCGTGAGCTGACGACCGATAGATTGGCGTGGACGGTCTCAGCAATGCCGTTGATACGTCGATAGGGGGTGCCACGGACGACGTGAGTCTCGACGTCGAATCCGGCGGCCTCGATGACCGTCCGATACTGATCGAGCGCTCGTCGACGTTGCTCTTCGAAATTCACGCCGGGCATCCCGGAGTGGACGTTCGCCGGAACGACCGTCACGAGGTGGATCGTATCGACGCCGATACGGCCCAAGCACTCGAGGCAGGTTTCGTTCTCTATTGCGGCCTCACTTGCAGCCGACAGGTCGGTCGCGCACAGGGCCCTCATAGCGACACTTTTGTCGAGTGTCCACAACATGGTTTTGTTCGATTTTGTAGAAATAGTCGACAACGGTATCTTCGCTGAGCAGTTTCGTGAGCTGCTAGCATCTATATGTTTTCTATAAGTTATCGATAGTCTGGCCGAGGTTACCGGAATATAGTATTGTATAGTAATCCCAAAACCGTTATAGGCACGAGGCGGGTAGAGGCTACTGAGCAGAAATGTGCAAACAGCGAATTTCCGTGTTCGTAACTCAGAGGGAGAACCGATGGCAGGATTAGAGATTCCCACATGGGATCCGGAGACAGCCTTGCTTATCGGCACGATACTACTGGAAGCGATCGTGCTGTACGTGGGCTACGGCGGCCTCGAACGGCTCTTCGGGCCCTATCTGATGAAGCTCCTCGTCGGGGGTGACGCGGATGCTCGATAGTCTCCTCGACGGCCTCGGGATCTTAGGAATAAGTCCCGAGATGCTGGCGCTGTTCGTCGGCTTCGGTCTCGTCGTCGGGGTCTTGTTCGGCTTCTTCGGCATGGGAGGGTCGTTCCTCGTCACCCCGGCCCTGCTGATGCTGGACTACGAACCATCGGTCGCCGTCGGGAGCGGGATGGCGTTCGTGTTCGGGACGGCCGTCATCGCGACCCTGAAACACCACGACCTCGGGCAGGTCGACTACAAACTCGGCGCGATCATGATCACCGGGACGACGATTGGAATCGAGGCCGGGCGCGCCAGCGTCTACTACCTTGAGTCGCTGGGGCTCGCGGGCGGCATCATCAGCGTCGCCTACGTGGTCCTGCTTGGCGGTGTCGGCGCGATGGTGACCCGTGACGCCCTCAACAGCGACGGCGGCGGTGGAATTGATCACGAGGCTGCTGACAAGGACCTCGACGAGTACGAGATCCCAGAAATCGCCAAAACGATTCAGCAGACCGTGCGGATTCCGCCGATGGTGACGCTCCGCGGTGACGTCCGCGTCTCCGCGTGGGTCATCACCGCTGTCGCCTTCGCGACCGGCCTACTGTCCGGCTTCCTCGGCGTCGGCGGGGGCTTCATCCGGATGCCGGCGATGATCTACGCGATCGGCGTCCCGGTACCCGTCGCCGTCGGAACCGACCTCTTCGAGATCGTCTTCTCCGGCGGTCTCGGAAGTTACCTCTACGGCCAGGGCGGCGGCGTGAACCTCGGTATCGTCGCGCCGCTGCTGTTCGGAAGCGCACTCGGTGCGCGTATCGGCTCTGCTGCGACCGCCGTCGTCGACGCTGACGGCATCAAGATATACTTCGGCGGGATGCTCCTGATTGGTGCCATCGCCGTGGGTATCGGCGAGATCGGCTCCTACGTTGGAAGCCCGACGCTCGAGCTGATCGGGCTGGTACTGGTTATCGGCGCGGCGGTCGTCGTCGCCTTCGCGATTCTGTACACGACGATTTCGTCGCTCCGGCAGAAGCGTCATCAGGGAACCACAGTTACCGACTAATCGGTTTTTTCGCGCCAACCCGCTATCCGGTCGGGTTAATTGATTGTTTACTCCCTGAATTTCACCAGAGTGAGAAGTAGCTGTTCACGCCTTTTCCTGTTTACTTCTCTTGGTTCACCGCGAAATTGTGCGTACTGTGCAAAAGTCTTTTATTGGGCTAGGACCTACGTAGTATTGATAACAATGCCAGATTCGATGTCTGAACAGCTCCGTCGGGACATGGAGTGCGAGGGACTGTTGGAGTGTTTCCACGGTCTCAAAGAACTCGATAAAAAGTGCTTCCAGGCGCTCGTCGAGTCCCAAGAACCGCTGACCGTCGACGAGATCGCCGATGCAGTCGACCGAGAACGCTCGACAGCCTACCGTGCTGTCCAACGGCTGCTGCAGACCGGTTTCATCGAGAAAGACCAGATAAACTACGACCAGGGCGGCTACTACCACGTCTACTCGCCGACTGACCCATCCAAGATCGCCGACGACATGCAGCGGTTGCTCAACGACTGGTACGCGAAGATGGGCCAGCTCATCCAGGAGTTCGAAACCAAGTACGAGCAGTCCGAAACTGCGGCTCCTGCAGCCGAAAGCTAACGCTCTACTTCTCTCTATCTCTGGTTCTAAGATCCCCTCGGGAGCAGAATTTAGCGCGATCTCGAGTTCGCATCAGTATTTCGGTCGACCATCTGTATTGGGTAGTATTGTATATATTCCCCAAAACCCTTAATTAGCGCTGGTGCATACGTACTGGTGATGGCAACTGATACTGCATCCGACGCTGGCACCGCGTCCACGAATGGACCAATGTACGTCGACGGGCAGTCCCAGCTCGACGACATCGTCGCAGAGAACGATGTCGTCCTTACGGACTTCTACGCCGACTGGTGTGGGCCGTGCCAAATGCTCGAACCGATCGTCGAGACGCTCGCCGCCGAGACCGACGCGACTGTGGCGAAAGTCGACGTCGACGCGAACCAGCAACTCGCCTCCGCGTACGGCGTCCGGGGGGTTCCCACCCTTGTCCTGTTCGCCGACGGTGAACAGGTCGAGGAAATTGTCGGTCTCCAGGGCGAAGACCAACTCCGAACGCTCATCGAGAGCTACACTGAGTAAATGACTCAGGATATCCACGACCTCGTCATCGCCGGATCGGGAATCGCAGGCCTCTCGGCAGCCGTCTACGCTGCGCGGGCCGACCTCGACCCACTCATCCTCGAGGGCGACGAGCCCGGCGGCCAGCTCACGCTGACGACCGACGTCGAAAACTACCTCGGCTTCCCCGACGGCGTCGGCGGCATGGAACTCGTCCAGCGCGGCAAAGAGCAGGCCGAGCAGTTCGGCGCCCAGTTCGAACACGGTCGCATCGAGGACGCGGACCTGGACGGCCAGCCGCTGGAGCTATCGCTGTCGACCGACGACACGATCTACACGCGGTCGCTGATCGTCGCGACCGGCGCGAGCGCGCGCTGGGTCGGTGCCGAGAACGAGGATGAACTGATGGGGGCCGGGCTCTCGACGTGTGCGACCTGTGACGGTGCGTTCCACCGCGGCGACAATGTCCTCGTCGTCGGCGGCGGCGACAGCGCGATGGAGGAAGCGTTGTTCCTCGCGAAGTTCGCCGACTCCGTGACCGTCGTCCACCGCCGCGAAGAGCTGCGTGCGTCCGAGATCATGGCCGACCGTGCTCGCGACCACGAGGACGTCCAATTCCGCTGGGACACGGAGCTTGAAGCTATCCACGGCTCCCAAGAGGAGGGCGTTACCGGCGCGACGCTCGTCTCCCATCCCGACGGATACCCCCGGGAGAAGGCTGAGTCCGGTGTCGACGTCGATCGAGAGACGGTCGACGTGGGCGGCGTGTTCTACGCAGTCGGCCACACGCCGAACACGCAGTTCCTCGAGGGGACCGGCGTCGAACGCGACGAGGACGGCTACATCTTCACGCAGGCTGACGACGCTGGGCGGCCCACAGCCCAGACGGCCGTCGATGGGGTATTCGCTGCTGGCGACGTTGCTGACCCCCGCTACCGGCAGGCGATCACGTCCGCCGGCACAGGGAGCATGGCTGCCCTCGACGCCGAGGAGTTCCTCGAGACGCGACAGAATTCAGACGGATCGTCCGCTACTGCACACCCACGTCCGGAACAAACTGCACCATGATTTCCAAGTTTTCCACGGTACTCGTTCGTAGTACCGCTGGGTCCGCCCTCTTATTCGCAGTCACCGGAACAGCCACTGCTCAAATGGGTAGTGGCCATTCCGGTGGGATGGGTGGTGGAATGGCTGGTTACGGCTGGTGGCCTGTCCTATGGACGCTTGTCCTACTGAGTGTGGTGCTCATCGTCGGCTATGCGATTCATACACATGGGAGGCCCCCGGCTACTGAGCAATCACAGGCGGATACGGCCCTATCGACGCTTCGCTCTCGGTATGCTCGTGGAGAAATCTCGGAAGAAGAGTTCGAAGAGCGCCGTCGCCGACTCGAAGAGTAACTGGTAGGCAGTTCGTCAACAGCGCTGTCACTTCATTTAACTCCGATTACTGGGCCTAATGGTTCGACGAGTGGGCTTCGAGAACGTCGATGAGCTCTTCTGCCGTTCGACTAATCCGTCCAAGCCGCTCGCGAACGACCTCGGGGTCGTCCGACTCCCAGGCTGCGAGGTAGAACGCTGACCCACTGGTGTCGAGCCCGCAGTAACGCCCGACGACGTACGCGACGGCTTCGGCCTCCACTTCGCGCTTCGACCGTTCGGTGTCGTCGTCGACGTCGAAGTGGAGCAGGGCGTGGGCGTACTCGTGAATCAGCGTCCGCGCGAGGTCGGCCTCGTTCTCCCGATCACGCACCTCGACGAGCGGTTGGACGTCGACGAGGCTTAGCTGCTCGCAGATGCCCTTCGCCTCGCCGTGGGTCCACTCCTCGGCTGGAATGATCCGCACCGTAACGCCGAGGTCGTCAGCGGCGTCAGTCAACTGTTCGACGAGGTCGCCGGCGTCCCCAGTCGCTTCCGTGTCCAGGTCGGGAAGCGGTTCGCCCTCGGTCTGGGAGACGTCGAACACCGGCGCGGGCTTGAACCCGACCAGCCCCTCGGACCACTCCTCGGGCGGCGTCTCGTCGTACTCACAATCGTTGTCCTCGTGGTAGCTCGGGGAGTTCTCGCACTCCGGGCACTGTTTCGCGATGATTGGCGCCCAGATCCAGATGGCCGACTCACCCTCCGTGACGTGACGGTCGAACTCCTCCTGCCACGTCCGGTAGCCAGCTACGCGGGTTGCCTCGGGATACTGCCGCTTGATGAGGAGCGTGTTCCGATACGAGTAGTCGTGGAAGCGACTCTGGACGTCAAGCCACTCCTGGAACTCCGCGCTGGCCTGCGCGTCGTCGACGCCGGCGACGAGGTCGTCGATCCACTGTTCGATAGTGCTGTTCATCTCCTCGGATCGCGTGTCGGTCTGGTCGAAGGAGACCGACGAGTCACTGGTCGTAGCCATTGTGTGCACCGAATCACGTTCACGGCGACTGCGTCTGTTCAGACCGCGCCGCACCCTTCAGAGGCGCATCAGAAACAGCTCCCCGCGAATATCGTTTAAGTAGGGGGTAGAGTTAGAGGATAGTGTTAACAACCGAGGGGACCACATTTTGCTCGGATGGGGATACTGACTACACTCCGCAAAGCCGTCGAGGGGAAGTCGTCGACGGTATGGGAGTGCCGGCACTGTGGAGAGACACTCTCAGAGGATGCTGATGAGTGTCCAACTTGCGGTGCCGAAGATATCGCGTGCTACGAGATCTGATTATCGAAGCGTAGATCGTTCCTCAGCGAAGCCGACCGTCACGAGATACTCGAGGAATTCGTCGAACCGTTTGACGTCACTGGGGGTGTCGGTCGCAAGGTGACGTGCCCACTCGACGGCCCACTGGAAGGCGGGATCCGTGCCGCCCTTGCCGTGAATGTACCACCACCTGGCCGCTTTCAGCACGACCAGCGGATTCGTCGGCGGCTGCTTGCCGGCGAGCCCACGGGTGATGGACTCGATTTCGTCGGGGACGTCGGCGGGATCGACCTCCGCTGATTGCGTGTTGTCGATATCGACCGGGATTTCGTCGATCGAGACGGTGTCAGGACGCTGTTGTTGACTCACTGGAAATCACCTCTGAGAGCTTTCGAAGGAGCCCTCGCCCTCTCTGGGGCACGAAAAACAGGTCGCAAAGTCACGCCGGCGGGAGGTAGACGCTCTGCTCGCCGGCAGATACCTTTGTGCTGAACGTGGGACTTCGCTTGTTAGTCAACTACTGGTTGGACTGGCAGCCGTTCGAGTCGGCGATGGCACGGGATACAGAGAGTCAGCAGGTTACTCGGTACATCTGCATCGTCGACCGACTGGTCTGGGTCGTTGTAGAACCGGCGTCGAGGAATCCGGTGGTGAACCGGGAGATCACGACCGAATTTCTCGCGGTGAGCTTCACGGCCCATACCGCAGCGCAGGCAGGACTCGTTGTCACGGGTGATGATCTCCTCACGAATCTGTGGCCAGTTCGAGCCAAACGGAACTATCTCAGTATCTGACTGACGGTAGTTTTCTAGATAGTCCGGGTCGGCCGCTTGAAGGGCCGTTCGCCACGTTCCGAATTCACGCTGATACGGATCGATGGTAAAATTCCCGTGTTCGTTCATTTCCGTTGTTGTCGGTGGGTGGCCCAGCTCATTCGCAACAGCCCGCAGTTCGGCTAATAACTCCTCCCGTGGAATTCGCCACCGCTCATTCGGCTCGAAGCCGGCAGCTCGGAGAGCTTCATTCCACGAACCGAATCGCTCCTGATAGACTGCTGCACTCCATTTCCCTTGGTTTCGCATTTCATCCTTCCGAGGGACATGGCCTAGCTCTTCGGCGAGACGGTTGAGTTCGGATATCAGATCCTCCTCGCTCACATCCCATACGGAGTGGACTTCCAACTCAGCCTGTCGAAGAGCACGATTCCAGGTTCCAAACGCTCGCTTGTACGAATCCGAGGTGTAGGGGCCACTCCGGTCCATTTCATCTGTTGTGGGCGGTCGACCCAGTTTCTCAGCGAACCCCTGTAAGGCAGTAATGAGTCTCTCTTCGGAGAGGTTCATTTCAACGTTCGGCTCAAAATCGGCCGCCCGTAGTGCTGCATTCCACCCTCCAAATCGCTTGCAGTATGTCTTCACCGAATACTTTCCGTGAGCACTGTATTCACGCTCTGACGGGGTTCCTCCCACGATGTCGGCAACCGATTTGAGATCAGTAAGGAGGTCCTCTTCGGGCGTCGATGGTCGTCCGTCTGGATCATTCGTTCCGGTTTGAAGTCCGGCAGCCTCGAGTGCGTTATTCCACGACCCGAACCGATTCCCGTACGTCTTCGAAGCATGAGGTCCTGAATCGTCCATCTCACTCTGCGATGGGGGACGACCGAGTTCCTCAGCGAACTTCTGGAGCCGATTGAGGAGTTCATCGTCTGAGTACAGCTTCTTGCCCATGATCTCTGAGGGGATTGAGTCACTCAGTTTGGATCCGGCTCGGTATTTCAATGTCCGCTCTGGTGTCTGTGATCCGTCATCGCTGCTGGCTGCCCCGCACCCGTTCAGGGGCCCGAAAAACCGGGGCACAGCGGATTAACCAACAATAGGGGAACTCACGCGGAGTGTGTTGGTTAAGAGCAGAGCTTACTCTTCGCCCTCACGCAGCTCTTCGGCCTTCCACTTGAGCCGGCGCAGGATCTGCGTCCGATTCTGGTGGGCGTTCTCGTAGGCAACACACTCTTGGAGGGTTTCCATATCCGGGATTGTCGCGATACCGGCCTTGATCAGGCGCGTGTTCGGTGCCTCAAGCCGCTTTTCAGGCGGAAATTCGTCTGACGCCTCTGAGTCGTCTGTAGAAGTACCCATAACGGATGCCTCCACCTATCGAGGGCACGAGCAACAGCAGAGAATTGAAGCAGTAGATCTTGGGAAGGTGCACCTACTGCGAATGAGACCATCAAAATAGAGGCCTGCACGACAGGATTCGAGCTGTCTCGAAGCCCAATCAGGCTTCCGAGGATTCGAGCAAAACGAGGTTCTGAACAGGGTATGGGTTATTCTCGCCGGCGAACTCGTCCTCAGGAACGTAATGCCAGAGGTGGCCGTCTACCTGGTAGAGAAACGACCTGCCGCCTTCTGCTTCAACTCGTACCCGCTTCCCGACGTTATCGTCTTCTTCCCAGCCGATGACGGTCAACGGCTCGACGGGCCATTCAAAGAATTTGACCGAGTCACCAGGCTCCAACTCTTCAAAAGTCTCTATATCCCCCTGCTGTGGCTCTCGCGCGTCGAGGGTCGGATTATGCTCAATAGACATGGTCTCTGGGTGCGCCCCTACTCACTTAATACTGTCAGCAGTGGATTCCAGCCGCTAGACCGGAAGCACGCCTGGCGAATTTTTTCTCCGACTGCTCTTAGCCCATCGCCTCTTGGAACCGCTCACGCAGCGCGTCCTCTCGCTCTTCGAACTGCTCGACTTTCTCCTGCAGGTCGTCGCTGACGCGCTCGATGCTCGCCAGCGCTCGTTCGCCGGCCAGTGAGGCCTGTGACCCGTCGTCACCGTCTGCCTCTAGCTGCTGCTCGTAGGCCTGCTCGACGCGCTCGATCGTGCCTTCCGGATTGAACAGGATGTCGTTGGCGATGCGGACGTACTGATCGAGGGATGCCCCCTCTTTCCCCTGGAAGAAGTGGGTGAGGGCGTACGTCGCGCCGGAATGCAGCGTCCACATATCGATCTCGAACGGTGACGCGGCGTTGGCTTCTGCATCGCCGGCCGCACGCTCGGCTAGGTAGTCCGGGAAGCCCAGCAGGGTGTAGAACTCCGTGACGGTGAACGGGAGCTCCGAGAAGTCGAGGTCGATGTCCTGGGCGTCCCGGATGAACTCGAAGAGGTCGTCGGCGACGAGTTCGACCTGTGCGAGGAGCTCCTCCCACCAGGTCCGGAAGTTCCGCACGTCGCCGACGTGTTTGATGACCTCCTTGTCGGTGAGCGAGCGCATCGTGTTCGAGCAGTAGCCATCCTGGGCGAACCCCTCCACGTAGACGGCGTGCTCGCCGAAGAAGTCGTAGCCAGACGTGACGCCCATCGTGATCGGGTCCGACCGGCCGGGCAGGCGCACCTCGAGGCCGTCGAACATGATGTCCATATGGACTTCGCCGCCGCCCCGGTAGCGCCGAATCTCGCCGAACATCACCTCGCCCAACGGCGTCCCGTCGATGGTCTCCTCGCGGAGGACCTCCTCCAGCGGCCCGTAGACGTCGACCGGGTTGATGATCGAGTAGCTGTCAGTGGGAACGTGGAACAACGGGTCCGTCTCCGCGTCCTCATCTCGGGCCTGCTCCCGAGCCCGACTCGGCTCGACGAGTGCGTTGAACCGCTCCGTCTCGACCCACTCGTCGGTGTACGGATTCTGGTACGCCACGGTCGTCTCGACGGCCTGCGGAAGATCGCGAATCGCCTCGGCGAAGGTCACAGGGTCTGCATCCCCGTGTTGCTCTCGGTACCACTTTGGTAGTTCGGTGTCGGTACGCCCATCGACGCCAGCGAAGATGGTTCTGGACTCTGGATCTTTCATCTCAGTCACCTCACTTCAGGAATCCTCGTCGACGTGCGACTGCATCGTCTCGCGCCCTGCGCCCCTCTCCCGGGCGCAAAAACAACACCACGTTAACCAACGCCCGTCTCTGAATGGCGGGGAGTGTTGGTTAATCCAGATCCAGTCCACGGCTCGGAACAGATGTCGGAACTACTCAGATTTGTCTCTCCGTACCCGGACCTGCTCAGGATTTGGAACCCAGGGGTGTGCTTCCCAGCAATGCCGAGCGTGACTATGCGGTGAGTCGAACTCTCTACTACAGGATCCACACTCGTAGGTGGCATCGGGCCAAGGCTCGCTGACGAACATCGCTGTCACCGTCGTCGCCACCGGCTCGGGGGCCTCGCTCCGCGTAACGTACCTGTAGCCGAGAACCGTCCGTTGCCCCATCGCTGTTCGGGCGATCTCGGTGGGCTTGTCCTCGGGGAGATACACCCAGCGAACGAAGTCGTCGACCGATTTCTTGGCTGAGGGCTGGAGGATGAACCATCGCTCGTGGTCATCTCGGAACAGGTAGCGTTCGGTCCCCCTGTTTTGGAGGTATATTGGGTCACCCCTGCCCGGTACGAGCCGCAGTCCGAGAGACGGCGATACCGGTTTCAAAAGCTGGTCAACGACCGATGGGCCGTCATCTGTCTGGCTGTCCGAATCAGCCTCCGCTACGAATTCATCGAGACTGGCATTCGTGGTCACGGGGACCACCTCCCGAGGGAGGCCTGTTCCCGGTCGGACTCAGCTGGGACTTCGCAGAGAAACCGCCACTTCGGCTGCTCTCGGATCTGCTTATCGGGGCGATTTCCCGCTTGGCCGGGGTCCGTTTTACCGGCACAGTGCCAGCCCTTGTCTCTGAGCGCTTTGATCATCGAGCCGTCGAAGTCGGCTCGCACGAACGTCAGCAGGAGCCGAACGCCTCGTCGCCGACCGTGCCGACGCACGAACCGTTCCATCGACCGGGCGAGGGCGGCAGAGGCGAGATTGGGGAAATCGACGCCGATGCAAATCCGTGCTGCCTCGACGATTTCGTCACCCTCGAATCGCGTACCGTCGTACTCCAGCGAGCGAATCAGCGGATAGCGCCACGTAATCGCACCTAGTAGCTGGTCCTGGTAACAGAGTCCGTGATGGACGAGATTCGTCCGAGGGACATCGTCCATATAGGAGTGATGTGCTTCGTAGATCGCGCCGGCGACATGGCGCGGGATCGATTCGATATGGACGCGCTCTGCGAACCGCAAACCGAGCGGCGCCGTGACCGGCTGCCCCTCCCGATGGATGGGACACGAGCACCCCTCGGGGGTAGGCGTATACTGGAAGCCGGTACTCCGTATTTGGTCTAGAGAGTGAGTTTGGGTCACGAGTCGGTGTCGTCGGTGCGCTCCTGTCGGTCGTTGTATCGCTCCAGTTCACGCCCGATTTTCTCGAGCGCCTCGACACCACGTTCGAGGAGCTGGTGGGTGGCTCGCGCCAGCCGAAGTGTCTCCATCAGTGCTCCCCCTCCGGGGGTTCGATAAGATCGTTGCTCTCTTCGGCGAGTTCCCGGATTACCCGTTCCACGTCAGCCTCTTCGGACATCGTCCGATGTGCGAGTGGGGCAGGATATGCACGGTCGCCTTGGCTGCAGAGTACGACCAGCCACTCGTCGGTTCCATCCCCGAGTACGATGTAGTGGTCGCGATCAGCGCGCTGGAAGACCCGCCGGTCCGGGCGAGAGACGGCTCGCCAGTTCTCGGGGAGCGTCGGCGACGGCCGTCCACCGTCGGCGAGCGCGACGACGTCGTCGGTAAGGGTCGCCATCGCGGCGTCGATCTCCTCGCCGGGGAGGTGCCAGCACGCCGCGGCACCGTCGCACTCCAGCTGCGAAACCACCTGATTCCGGAACGCGATGTAGTGTTCACGGGCGAACTGTTCATCGTCGTAGTAGTCGAGGAGGAGCGCGCACGCGAGCTGGGCGGGCCCGCTACCACTATACCCCCACTCGAACCCGCTCGGACTGTGGTTGACGAGGTCCAGACTGCGCTCGAGGGAGAGTCGCCGATGCTCCGAGAGGTTCAGGACGACGGCTTGGCCGTCGACGCGGAAGCCGACGTATTCGACTGCGTCTCGGTGAGCCTGACCTGGCGATGCGACTGGAACCGATTCCGAACTGGCCATAGGTACATTCCCGTTCATCGTTGCTCGCGGGCGGTTCGGTGACCCCCGCACCCCTCTCAGGGGTTCAACAAACAGGACGGCGCTGCGTTCGGCAACGTATTTGGCAGTTGCAACGTACTGTCCACATAATTGAGGATGGCTGTACTGGACGATCTCTCGGGGTTCGAGTTCGAGGACGTGATGGAGGACGTGTTCCGGAACCTCGGCTACGAGAACGTCCGCCAGGCCGACCGCACGGCTGACGAGGGTCGCGACGTCATTATGGAGGAGGTCGTCGACGGCACGCGGCGCGCGATCATCGTCGAGTGCAAGCACACGGGGACGGTCGGGCGGCCGGTCGTCCAGAAGCTCCACTCCGCCATCGCGACATTCGATTTCGACGGCCCCAAACGCGGAATGGTCGTCACGACCGGCCGGTTCACGAATCCCGCCCAGGAGTACGCCGACCGCCTCCAGCAGAACGACGACCCACATCCGATCGAGCTGCTCGACGGCGAGGATCTCCGGGAGATCGCCGACGAGATCGGCCTCGACCTCTACAACGGTCGCATCGAGATTCTCTGCGACGAGACCCTGCGCCCGTACGATCCGGCCGCCGACGTCGACGCGGCCGTCGCGGAGGCGTTCCGCGACATCGAGAACATCGAGGCTGCCGACCTCTCAGAACCGCACTCGTCGGTGACGTTCCGGCCGGTGGTCGCGGTCACCGCGGACACGAACGCCGTCTTCGAGACGTCGGTGGGCGTCATCCACCGGATCAACGACCGGACGCGATTCGTTGCCCACGCCGAGCGCGGGCAGCCGCAGGTCGTCGATGAGGACGTCGGGACGCTGGTCACCGAGAACCTCCACGCGACGGTCGAGTTCGACACCGAGCAGTTCGGCGAGGTGTTCGACGACGTTGAGGAGCGCCGGTTCGGCCAGACTCAGACGGAGTACAAGGAGTGGGCCGTCGAGCGCCTCCAGCAGCACCACACGACGACGGTGACCTACACCGGCGACAACAACGTCACGTACAACAAGACCTGCGAGCCGAACCGCTCGGACATCTCCGTCCAGTCGATTGAGCCGGTGTACCTCCCCGAGGTTCGACAGACGACCGAGCTCCAGGAGTACACCTACCCCTACGAGTACTACGCGGCAGGCCCGTCACGAGTAACCGCAGAGGACGGCATCCACCGCTGCGTCCATTGTGACACGAGCGGCGGCGACGAGACGTACACCTACTGTCCGAACTGCGGGGCAATCGCCTGCTCCAGTCACATCAAAACGGAGCGGCTGGAAGGCGAGCCGGTCTGTACGGGCTGTGCGAGGACGGAACGGTTCGCGCTGAAGACGAAGTACTTCTACGACGAGGAGAACCTCGAAGCGTTCCGCGAGGAGTACGCCGCGATGCCGCTTCACGAGAAGGCGATGGAGAACAAGTGGCTGGCCGGGGGAAGCGTTGTCGCGACGCTGCTGGTCGTCGTCGGACTACTCGTCATCGGCGGCATCATCTGAGCGGGCTACGCGTTCACGCCGGCTCAGCGACCAGCTCTTCGAGCGCGTGCTCAAGCGGGCCGTAGAACTGCCAGCTAGCCCGCTCGAAGGCTTCCTCGGTCGGACCATCCCACCGGGGGAACGCGGAATGACCACTCACCTTGACGGTCCACTCGGATGACTCCTCGAACGGGTTCCGGGTCGGGAGTTCGACGACGTAGAGGTACTCCTCGTCGCCGTGAATGCCGTCGGCTGGGTTCTCGACGCCGTGTCCGAGCAGGAACATCGGCTGGTTGAGGTGCTCCATATTGTCCGGATCGAGGAGATCCGAGGGTTGGTCAGCGTGGATGCTCCGATCACGCCCTTCGTCCACGTAGAGGGTCATCGTCGAGAGTGTGTCGAGGAACAGGAACTGGGCAGCGGCGTACGCAGCTCCGCGCTCTGTTCGTGTCTCGTCAAGCAGCTGCTTCAGCTGATTAAGGTCACGGAGGACGCTATCGGGATAGCCGTCCGAGTGTCGGTAGATTTGTGCGATGCGGTCGGTATCGGACTGTTCGCCTGCGGTCTCGCTCCGTTGGATGAATCGGAGTTGACTTCGTGTCGACATCGATTACCGCCGACGCCTGTGCGCCGGCACCCATCGCCGGCGCCAGAAAAAAGTCACTGACGCGAACCATCGAGCCCGCCCGTGAACCCTCAGATCCTGTCTTAGTCGCCAGTGAAGGCTTCGAGTGTCTCTTCAGTTACTCCTGAGCGTGAATGGATCGTGACGAAATCGTCCTCCTTGATCAACGTCTCTCCCGTTGGGGTGATGGTCCCCTCGTCACGGTTGATTCGGACAACAAGCACATCGGAGGGGATGAGCTCCTCTTCGTTCGCTTCTTGGAGTGTTTTCCCGGCGATTGGAGCCTCCTCTCGCACGATGATTTCGACGACATCGGCGTCGCCCGCAAGCCCCGCGACGCCGGTCACTGGTGATGCTCCTTCTTCGTCGCGGGGCCCGAATGGGGCGTACGGGCGGAAGTATTCTCTGTGAACTAGGTCCTCGTCGTCGATCTCGATTCCGAGTGACGTGATTCCCTGCGCAATACGCGTGAGGTCATCGGTATCCGTCCCGACGACCGTAATCCGGAGGTCGCCTTTTCCGGACATGATCTCTCGGACGTTGATCACGCCTGGGATATCGAGAACGCGTTGGGCCATCTCCTCGCGGTCCCGATTCCCTGTACTACAGACGTAGTGATTGGTTAGCCGCCCACCGACCTTTTGATAATCGATGTCGGCGTGGTAGCCTCGAATCACCCCTTCTTTCTCGAGGCGTCGGATTCGGTTTCGCACCGTCGGTGCCGAGACATCGACTTTCTCTGCGATATCTGGTGCAGAGGTGTGACGCGCCTCCTGGGACAGATAATACAGGATTTGCTCGTCGACTGAATCGATTTGAACGGGCATATTTATACGACGCGATTGACTCCACAGGCTCTTTTATATTACCGTTACGTGACTGTTTGAGTTCTCGGTGGATGTTCTTATTGCGCTCCTCTGTATCTTCCCCTAAACTACGAAAATTCTGTGGGAGAGGGTCTAAGGCCGGTAACAAACGAATAGAAAACAAATTACGTAGATACTACGCTATCGTTTGCTAATACCGAGATTATTTATTGGTTCGCAATATGGCTTCGTATATGACTTCAGAAACCACCTTCACCGCGCCAGCAACCAGTGTGAATTCGCTGAGTGATTCGGGGAAGCGAACGGTCCGTCGGAATCCCTGTCGGAGATTCGGATTCAAACGGTCTCCGTCGGGTCCCTCGACTGAATGGGCACGCAAACTGGATGACTTCGCAGCTCCCCCCAGACGGAGGTAAGACGATGGGGAACTCGAATGGAGAGCCCACGCCACCGGACGATCTCTCCGAGGCGTTGATTCAGCGGATCGACGCGCTGGAGCTCCCGGAATTGAAATCCCTCCTGTCGTACGTCGAGCAGCGCATCGATGCACTCCGAACGCCGATCGAAGAAGAAATCGAGGCGAACGCGGCAGGGGAGGTCCTCGACATCGAGAATCACGGTGCATACGCCATCGTCCGAAAGCACCCACCTGATCCGGATGATGACGGCGTGAATACGGAGATTACCTCCCTCTATCACGTCCGACGGGAGCCACAAATCGACGGCACGGAATCGCTACACTGGGCGTATCTCGGGGACGTCCACAATAACGCGCAGACCCGGTGTGAAAGCTGCGGACGAACGCTCGACGATGATGTCGATACCTGCCCGCATTGTGGCAGCGACGACGTCGACCATTCTGACACGGAGGAATAAGATATGCCAGAGTCACTCACAGCGCATCTCGTCGTTCCGGTTGCGAACGAAGCGGATGCACGAGAAACCGCACGGGCACTTGACGCGTACGAATATGACCGCGTAACTGTCGTTCACGTCATCGAGAAAGGCGAGGGAGTTCCCGACAAGATTCCCGTCGAACAGGCCGAGCAACGGGCAGCGGACGCGTTCGCGGCGTTTCGAGAGCTCATCCCCGAGGCCGAGTCGGAAACCGCCTACCGTCGGGACGTGGTCGGCGCCATCATCGACGTCGCGGCTGATGTAGACGCCAGCGCGATCGCCTTCCGCCCCCGAGGCGGGAGCCGGATCGTCAAATTTCTGTCCGGAGACACAGCGTTGAAGCTGGTCACCGACGCTGACCGCCCAGTCATCGCACTCCCAGACGAGGACGATACCGAATGATGGTCGATACAGCACGCGTTCTCACGCCCGGAGCGACGGCCACGACGGAGGTGACTGTCGATGAGTGAAACCGATCAGGAGCTCGCCCGCGACCTCGGTTTCCTCGAGGCGTACACGATTGGCCTGGGAACGATGATCGGAGCGGGGATTTTCGTCCTCCCGAGCATCGCTGCCCAGCAAGCAGGTCCGGCCAGTATGATTTCGTTTTTCGCCGGTGGGATCGTCTCGTTGCTGGCCGCGCTCTCCCTCTCGGAGCTGGCGACGGGGATGCCGAAGGCTGGCGGGAGCTACTACTACGTCAATCGCGCCCTCGGGCCATTCTTCGGGAGTATCGTCGGCTGGGGTATGTGGGCCGGACTCACCTTCGCGTCGGCGTTCTACATGATCGGCTTCGGTCAGTATCTCCTCCCCGGCCTCGGCCAGTATATTGGCTTCCTCGCTGGCTGGGGGCAGCTCGGAATTACTGTTGCTGCCCTCGTGATGGCGGCGCTACTGACCGCGGTCAACTATTACGGAGTCAAGGAGACCGGCTCGCTGCAGAACGTCATCGTCCTCACGCTCGTCGGCCTCATCGTCGCGTTCCTCGCGCTGGGCTTCATCAGTGGCCCGACCATCGGAGAGTTCAACCCGAACGGATGGCCGGCGGTCGCGGCGACGATCGGGACGGTGTACGTGACGTTCATCGGGTTTGAGGTAATCGCGACCAGCGCCGAGGAGATCAAGAACCCGAGTCGAAACCTCCCGCTCGCGATGATCGCGTCGGTAGTGACGCCGACGCTGATGTACGTCGGTGTAATGTTCGTCTCGACGGGCACCCTGTCGATAGACGCGCTCGCGACCTCCGAGGTCCCGGTTGCCGACGTTGCAACCGAATTCATGGGGTCGATAGGTGCGCTCGCGATGATCGTCGGTGCGGTCCTCGCGACAGTCTCGAGTGCGAACGCGAGCATCCTGTCGGCCGCCCGGGTCAACTTCGCGATGGGCCGAGACCGGATTCTCGTCAACTGGCTCAACGAAGTCCACGAACGCTTCCGAACGCCCTACCGGGCCATCTCGGCGACAGGGATCATCACACTCGTGCTGATCGCCATCGGCGTCGGGATCGGGACGCTCGCCGAGGTGGCGAGCTTCATGTACCTCGTCACGTACGCCCTCGTGCACGTCACTGTCGTTGTGTTGCGCCGGGCGAATCCGGAGGCGTACGACCCGGCGTTCCAGATTCCGTCGGTCCTGTATCCGGTCGTCCCGGTTGTCGGGATGCTGGCGTGTTTGACCGTCCTCTTCCAGATGTCGGTCGAGTTCGTCCCGACTGTCGTCACGTTCGGGCCGGTCGAACTCGCCCTGCCCGTTACGCCGACACCGGTCGGTGCGATCGGGACGGTACTCGTCGCCTTCGGCATCGCCTGGTACTACCTTTACGCGCGGGACCGAGCCCTGAGCGAGAGTCTCGTCGGCGAGGCGATTGCGCCCGAACCGACGGCGGTCGCCAACGGTGACGACCGCTACCGTGTGGTGGTTCCGGTTGCGAATCCGGAAACGGAGCAAGACTTGCTCCGGATGGCTGCGGCCAGCGCGCATGCCCACGAAGACGAGAACGCCGAGGTTATCGCGGTGAACGTCATCGAGGTTCCCCGCCAGACGTCGCTCTCGCAGGATCTCGAATTCGAAGAGGAGCGGGTCGAACGGCAGCAGGAACTGCTGGACTCCGCTCGCGATATCGCCGCCGACCTCGATATCGGTCTGCAGACGCGGGCGATCGTCGGTCGCAATGCTGGCTCAGTCATTCTGGATGTCATCGAGGAGGAGAACGCGGATCACGTCCTCCTCGGCTGGCAAGGAACCCGAAGTCGTCGAGAGCACGTCCTCGGATCCACAATCGATCCCGTCATCGGACGCGCACCCTGTGATGCGACGCTCGTGAAACTCGGCTCCGAAGGTGAGCGTGGTGAGGGTGACATCATGGTTCTCGCCGGACGGGGTCCACACGCGCCGATTGCGGCCCGGCGGGCGTCGGAGTTCGTCGCAGCGGCCGACGACGCCTCGCTGACGCTGCTCAACGTACAGTCGCCGGAAACCGATACTGACGATGAGGGCTCCCCCACCGAGCGCGGTGAAGCGGTAATCGAGGAGCTAGCTGAACGCGCAGGAATTCAATATATGTCCTACGAGACCGAGATCAGAGTTGCTGAGGATACCGAACAGACGATTCTGGAAGCGGCGGCGGAATACGATACAGTCTGCGTCGGGGCGACTCGCTCCGGCGCGATTTCACAGGCTGTGTTCGGGTCGCTCCCGGAGACGATCGGCGAAGAAGTAGACAAGACGGTCGTGATGGCTCGCGGACCGGAGGAGTCGGCGATGTCGGTCCGTGAAGCGCTCCTGCGGCGACTGGAGGTGTAACCTATATGTACCTCATCATCATCGGCGCCGGCGACATCGGCACGCCACTCATCGATATTGCGACCAAGTCCGGGAACGAAGTCGTCGTCATCGAACGCGACGAAACCCGAGCGAATCGAGCGGCCGACGAGTTCGACTGTCTGGTGCTGAACGCCGATGCGACGTCGAAGGACACGTTAGACGATGCAGGGGCAGCCCAAGCTGATGCGCTCATCTCGACGACCGACCAGGACGCGACGAACGTGATGACCTGCCTGCTCGCGAAAGAGTTCGAGGTGCCCGCGATCCTCTCGGTCGTCCACAATCCCGAGCACATGGGGCTGTTCGAGCAGATCGGTGTGAACACGATGCAGAATCCCCAGCAACTCATCGCCGAGTACCTGTACCGCGCCGTGGCACGGCCGGCGATTGTCGACTATATGCGGATCGGGGACGATGCTGAAGTGTTCGAGATCACGGTCACTGACGAGGCACCAATCGCGGGGAAGACACTCAAGGAGGCTGCCCAATCGGGGCTGCTCACCGACGAGATGCTCGTCGTGGCGATCGAACGGGACGAAAACGACCACCCGATAACCCCGCGCGGTGAAACGACGATTCAGGCGGGCGATCTGCTAACTGTCTACTCCGGCGTCGGTGCGGACCCGGAGATTACGGACATCTTTGGCCACTATGAAGACCGGGAGGAGTGAGGTGTCCATGATTTCGTCCTGGCACCGCGCGAGCCAGCTACCAGTCATCACAGGGAACGTATGAACGGGGCTGTCGCGACCGTTGGGCGGGACCTCGGACGCATTCTGGAAGCGCTCGGTGGGTTGATGCTCATCTCGCTCGTCGTGCCGATCGTCTGGGGCGAGTACTTCGCGCTCCCGGCGCTACTGGTCTCTGCCCTCGTTCCGCTCGGCATCGGGTGGGTGCTCTACCGACGATTCGAGGGGGCGGAAGCTCCCGGTCGGTTCCACGGGATGATCGTTGCCGCGTCGGGGTGGTTCTCGGTGGGCATCTTCGGCTCGCTGCCGTTCCTCCTGATTGCGTGGAGCGTCCAGCTCGGCGTGCCTGGATTCTCAACGCCGGCGCAGACGGCGACGCTCGCGGCGTTCACCGAGCCGTTGAACGCCATCTTCGAGAGTATGAGCGGCTTCACCGGGACGGGTCTCACGATGACCGACAACGAGGAGGTGCTGCCGAGGACGCTGCAGTGGTGGCGGACGTTCTCCGAATGGGTTGGCGGCGTCGGCGTGATTGTCCTGACGACGGCGATTCTTTCACGCCCCGGGAGTGGCTCGTTGACGCTCTACGAGAGTGAGGCTCGCTCGAAGAAGATCCACCCGAGCATCGTCTCGACAGTACGGACGATTTGGTGGATCTTCATCCTGTTCACGTTCGGGTCGATTCTCGCCCTGTGGCTGGCAGGGATGCCAATCTGGGGGGCGATCAACCACGGGATGACGGGACTCGCGACAGGCGGGTTCTCGATTACGGACAACTCGATTGCGACCTACGACAGCGTCGCAATTGACTTCGTATTGATTCCGATCATGCTACTCGGGAGCATCGCGTTCCCAGTCCATTACCTCATCCTCCAGGGCGACCTCCGGAACTTCTACTCGGATCTCCAGACGCGCTGGGTGTTCGGCTATATGGGCATCGGATCGGCGTTGTTGTGGGCGTTCCTCTACTTCGCCGGCCCCTACGAGACCCCGTTTGCGGCCCTGCGGTACGGCCTGTTCCAGTTCGTCTCGGCGGCGACCTGTACAGGCTTCCAGACAGCCGTCGACGCGACGAACGTCGCGCTCGGCCGGTGGCCGTCGTACGCACAGCTTACGGTCACCTTCGGAATGTTCGTCGGCGGGGCAGCGGGATCGACGGCGGGCGGTATCAAGCTCATTCGGGGCCTGACGCTCGTGAAGGGGATTCGCCACCAGATTGCGGACGTGTTCTACCCCGAGAGTGCAGTGCGTCGGCTGGAAATCAACAATCGGCGACTCAACGAGGAAGAGGCGAGTCGCGAATTTATGGAGGCCGCGATCATCGTCGTCCTCTGGAGTACGTTCCTCGTTTTAGGGACGTTCCTCCTGTTACTCACACTGCCGTCGGGGGAGTATTCGCTCGCGAACGTCCTCTTCGAGGTCGCCAGCGCCCAGGGGAACGTGGGCCTTTCGTCGGGGATTACCGGTCCTGACTCGCTGCCCATGATCGGGAAAATCGCGTTCCTCTTCCACATGTGGATCGGCCGGCTGGAAATCATCCCGGTCCTCGTGATGCTCCGAACGATCTTCAAGCGCGGAGGGGTCTACCGATGAAATCGCGTGACATCCCCGTTGTGTCTGCCGTGTTGGAGGCAGGGGCCGACGACCGGGTTTTCGACTCACTACTGCTCACCGGGCCGCTCGTCATCGGGCTGGTCGTCGTTTTCGGGCGGTCGCTCGTCACCGAGGCAGTCGCGATAGCCTATATCGCCGCATTCGTCGGGTACACGCTGTATCGAGGCGTTCGAACATAATCTCCAGTATGGGATGTCAACCGAGATTCCACCGAAATCGAGGCGCGCTCGATTAGCGGGGTTCCTCGAGCGATGGTTCCGCTGGGGTGCCATCTGGGGAACTCGGGGGATGCTCATTAGCGCGGTCCCTTTCTTAGGGTACATCGTAATTGGCGGTGTTCTGACCCTCGTCGAGAGCCGATGGGCACCAGAGAATTTCCTCTCGATGACGGCCGATCCCGGATTCGTGCTGACTGGGACGCTCGTCTGCCTGTTCATCGTCGAGGCTACGGCGTCGTTCATCCTGTACTATTTGCTCACAGGATTTGAAAACGAACGGTCGCAGTTTGTCCTCTTGATGAGCTACATCGGGCTCGGGTTCGGTGGGGCCGCCCTGCGAGTGTTTATCCCGTCCTGTATTGCGTTTCTGACGAGCTGGCTCTGACCCAGTGCTTCGGGGATTTCTACCTTTTCGATCCCTGAGGAGATCAGGCCAGATGAGAGATTTCCTCGGGTTCCTCGACGTCGTCGAACTCGCCGCGCTCAACAGGTTCCCAGTCCTCACCTGGCTCCGGACTCCACCAGTCGACCTTGTAGGCGCCCGGTGCGCCGAAGATTTTCACGCGGGCCGACCCATCAGGCAGGTCGCGCCGCAGTTTCTCGTCGACGTGGAGGTTCCAGGTCGTGGTTGAATCGAAGCAGGCGAGCACGGCCTCCTCGTAGCCGCGCGTCTCTCGGGATTCCTGGAGTTCGACCTGGGTGTTGCAGTTCTTGCAGAACACCCCCTCGAACGGGATGTGGGTGAAGACCTCCTGCCCGCAGACGGGACACCAGAGGAACTCGAACAGTGCCTCGCTGTGTCGGTCAAGTACTTCGAGACTCATTGGTTGACTCACCCGGTCGTACCGGGCCAACACCTCGTGCCCGGCCGAAAAACAGCGCCCACCGCTCACTCACTCACCGTTCGGCACCGTAGACGATGCGTGAGGGGGCTTCGTACCCACAGTCGGGGCAGTTGTACCATCGCTGGATTTTCGCCCCGTCTGCTGCCTTCTCGCCGACGCGAACGTCGTTGTTCGGACACTCCGGGCAGCTGAGGTCCGGGGCCGGCCGCTCCCGGAGTTCGTCACGGAACGACGTCGCGTCCTTCGTCTCGTACCCCCGCGACCACACCGGGTAGCCGTCGACGAGGATTGCTCCGCGCCACTTGTACTGGTAGGAATCCGGGGCTCGATGCAGGACGGCTCGCGCACCGGTCTCGGTGTTCCGATACACAAGCGTCGGCGAGCGGCTCTCGCGTCGCCAGTTGGTGATCCTGGGCATTATTCAGAAGTGGACGTCAGCGGGTACGATCCAGAGCTCCTCACTCTCCTCGAGGAGTCGATCCAGCTGTCCACGGTGACGAATGCCGGTTCCGTGTTCGGTGTACAGGAAGATCGTCGGGCCGTCGTACGCACCGACCTGGTGGAAGGCGTGCCGGGCGAGGTCCTCGTCGCGCATGATCTCCTCGTCGGAGAGCTCGTCGATGGCCTCCCTCACCCGATCGAGATTACGCTCGAACTCTTCCTTCGTCGCCTCCCAGCCACGCTCGAGCAGGTCCTGGCCGTCATCGGAGTCGACGGGGGCTGCCGTCGGCAACTCCCCCCATCGTGCCTTCCCCGCAACGGACGTGTCCTCCTCGTCGAAGGTCACATAGTAATCGAAGACGGCGCCGGCGTGTGGGTCCGCGCCGACCAAGCGGTCGAACACTGACTTTCCGGTGGCCAGCGCGTCGTCGTGCGTCGATGCCTCTACCAGAGCGTAAATCACCATATGCATCTCGAACACCTCGAAACGCCGACGCACCGGGAATCGTTGCTCGCTCCAGCTGCGCCGGCACCCATCGCCGGCGTTCGAAAAACTCTCCTCGTGACGGTGGGTTCTTAGGATTCGTCCGCTCGTTCGACAGTGATGGTCAGGTCGCCCGACGCGTAATCTGCCTCGAAGTCGACCGCGAACGCATCCGCCTCATAGGCGGCGTGGTAGGCGCGGTGGCGTTCGAGCGAGCCAGTCGCCTTGAAGTGGAAGAATGCGGCCGCCGTGTAGGGCTTGCTCTGTGTTTCGACCTGCGACTCGACGGATGCGGGGAGCGCGATCTGGGGCGTCTCCGTGTCGATACTCGCAGCGAACTCTTTCGCTTCCTCGACGGTTGCTGGCGAATGTGCCGGTGTCTCGCCGGTGAGCACGTTCACCGGGGTTTCCGTCTCGTCGGTGAACAGGACGTCTTTGAAGGTGTGTGTCCCGAGGATCGCCTCGGGATCCAACTCGCAGTCGTGAAACGGGTCGTCGTCTGAAGTCATCAGATCACGAGCCTACGGAGGGGCTCACCCCTTCCGGCCCCTGAAAAACAGACTATATTGCTTGACGGAGGGATCCTTGGTGTTTCACCACGTAATTTCGAACCGCGCTCCACTCTCGGAACTCTCAGTAATGTTGATCTCCCACCCGTGTGCTACGACAATTTGGTGTACTATTGAGAGTCCATAGCCGGTCCCCTCTTGATTCGTCGAATAACCGTGTTCAAATACTTCTGACCGGTCCGATGTTGAAATCCCTGGCCCATTATCTGCGACGTATAGACCCGGTTCTTCGGAGAGAGACCCCACACGAACTGTGACATCCCCACCACCGTGTTCGATTGCGTTCCGAAACAGGTTCCCCAGCAGCTCTTGGAAGCGGCTTTTATCCGCAGTTATTGACCCGAGCTCATCGTCGACCCGTAACGTGGCCCGAGGGGTCTCAACGCCGCCCCAAGATTCGTGGATGCAGTCTTCAATATCAACTGACTCTGTTTCTCCAATCGACCGTCCCGCCTTGGAAAGCTCAAGGACATCCTCTACTAGATCATCTATCCGAGATAGCGACTCTGATATTTTCTCTAGTTCCGGACTTTCGTGGTTCTCTTGAGCGATTTCGGTGTAGCCTTGGGCAACAGAGAGCGGATTTCGGATGTCGTGTGTGAGAATGTCAGCAAACTCGTCCAACCGTTCTTTCTGATCTTGTAGCTGGTTCTCCCGTCTCCGTCGCTCTGTGATGTCTCGAATAATGCCCGTAAAATACCGGTCGCCGTTGTGTTCGTGTTCACGAAGGCTGATCAGCGTTGGTACTTCGTGTCCGTCCTTGTGAAGAGCGGGGAGTTCTATCCCGTCCCAGTCGATATTTCGCTCACCCGAGTCAACATATGATTCAAGAGCGGCGGAATGGACGGGCTCAAGACGCTCTGGAATGATTTTCATTTTGGAACTTCCAATCAATTCGTCAGGAGAATATCCGAGAATATCCCCAACTGCAGGATTCGCATACACGATATTGCTTTCTTCATCAATAGTTAGCATTCCCTCGGCTGCATTTTCAACAAGCGTCTGATAGAAGTCGTCGCCGTTGACGAGTGGAGGGGGAGATTGCATTTTCAGTTTCCTAGTAGGGGTTGCCGGTTAACGCTTGTTCACAATGTCGTTTCTTCGTGATATACGCCTTTGAGTAAAAATGGCGATCAGTCGAGGCTACGAGTTGGTAATCTCGAATCGGACTCCATCGAGGTCCTCACCGTCTTTGATATGAATCGCCCACCCGTGGGCGAGCACGATCTGACGAACACTCGCCATCCCCATCCCGATACCTTCTTCGCCGTTCTTCGTCGAGAATCCCGGCGTGAAAATTCGGTCACGGAGTTCCGGATCGATGCCAGGGCCGCTATCCTCGTAATAGAACCCGGAATCGAATTCTCCTATTTGAATCGCAACGTCGTCGGGCCCATGTTCGATTGAATTGCCCACGAGGTTCTCGAGCATCCGCTGGAGTGCATCGGTATCAGCCTCAATCTGTGTTCCTTCTTCGACCGTTACCGAGGCCGTCTGTGGCGGATCGACCGCAGTCCAAACGTCGTCCAGCACGGATTCCAACTCGATGCGCTCCGTTCCCGAAACGATTTCTCCCGTTCGAAGCGTCGTCACGAGATCATCGCGTAACTCGTCGACGCGGTCGATCGCCTCAGCTGCCTTTTCGACGTGTTCCATCTCTCCCGTCTGAAGAGCCAATTCCAGACGTCCTTGAACCGTCGAAACCGGGCTTTGGAGGTCGTGTGAAACGAAACTCGCGAATTCATCGAACTGCTCGTTGCGTCGCTTCAATTCGCGTTCTCGGCGCCGTCGTTGTGTGACGTCTTTCGCGGAGACAATGATACGGGAGGCAGTTCCGTCCTCGTCAGTAACTGGTCGGAAATTCCCCTTGACAGTGGCTTTTCCACCGTCTTCTGTCGGGTGATCTGCTTCGTACTCGACGTACTCTCCGTCGGCTGCCTCAGCAACCCACTGTTTGACCGCTGCTCGATAATCCTCGGTCCACCACGGTGTTTCCCAGAACGGGTCACCGACGATGTCCTCTCGGGAAGCATCGACGTATTCGAGTGCCGTCTCGTTTATGTCCTGGACCGTCCCGTCGGTATCAAGAAGACCAACGAGGAGGTTCGGGTCGTTGAAAATCGCATCAAATTGGTGCTCTTGCTCGCGCAAACTCTGTTCACGCTCCTTCAATTCAGAGATGTTGCGCCCTTCTGGAATAAGTAATGTGACATCGCCGTCGTCGTTGATTACCGGTCGAACGGAGAAGTCCACGAAGGCCTTTTCATTGGCACCCTGGATCTTGATTTCGTCCCGGAATAACTCGCCGTTCTGTGCCGTCTCGACTGCTTCACGGGCTACATCTTTCGCTTGCTGGCTTGATTCGAACCACTTCCCTTCCCACAGCGGCTTCTCGACGACCTCGTTCCGATCGATGCCGGCAAACGAAAGCGCTGCCTCGTTTGCCTCGATGATCGTTCCGTCCGGTTTGAGGAGCCCTGTGAATTGATAGGTATTGTTGAAAATCGCTTCAAAGCGACGCTCACGACGTTTCGACTCTGTTATGTCTGTGATGAATCCCTCAAGCGCAATAACCTCACCATCGGAATCCGTGACGTTTCGGCCGCGCTCCCACACCCATTTGGTCTGCCCGTCAGCTGTTTCGATTCGATACGTGAGCTCAAACGGCACACCCTCCTGGAGCGCTGCCTGGACCTCATCCCAGACTTCTTTTCGGTCGTCCGGATGGATTACGTCCTCGCCCCACGAGACGGCCCCCGATTCGATTGTTCCAGGAGAGTAACCGGCGAGCTCCTCACACTCGCCGGCGACCTCGTCCATCGGCCATCCTGGCTCGTTTCGACATCTGTAGATAAGGCCCGGAACGTTGCTTATGATCGTTTCGAGCCGCCGTTTTTGCTCTTTGACGGCTCGTTGTGACTGCTGGCGTTCGACAGCATTTTCGATTCGATTTGCGAGCAACGTGTACTGCTCCGTGCCACCCTCTTTTTGTAGGTAGTCCGTGACACCCGCGGAAATAGCGTCGCTCGCGACCTCCTCTGATCCCTTCCCAGTAAAGAGAATAAACGGAAGATCAGGGTACTCGTCACGTACTGATTCGAGCAACTCGATCCCTGTCATCGAGGGCATATCGTGATCTGAGACGACACAATCGAGATCCTCGCTTCGTATCCGCTCCAGCCCCTTCGTTGCGTGCGTCTCCGTTTCCACGTCAAAATAGCCGCTCTCTCGTTCTAGGAAATCGGCAGTTAGACTCGCAAAATCCGGCTCATCATCGATATGAAGGACCCGAATAGAGTCAGCCATGTCAGGCTATTTTGAGCAGAGCTTCAAAGAGGTTATCCTGAACCACCCCTCTTATTCGCTTGCTATCTACTTTTAATATAGCGGTGGATGCCCAATACTCGTGGATTTGATTTATAATGTTGCGCCGAAGTGTTTGTCGTATGGCAACCTCTCCGCTGAGTGAGATGGCTCCGTTTAATCTCGATCATCGTCTTATGTCGGTGCTACTCGTTGATGATGATGATGAGTCTCTCGTCGATATGTCCTCGGTCTTCCTGGAGCGAGAAATCGACAATATCGAGACGACGACGCTTACTGATCCGGAAGCTGTTCTCGATGAGGTTGATGATGGGAACTATGACTGTATCGTGAGCGACTTCGATATGCCACGGTTGGACGGCTTAGAACTCCTCACCAAGCTTCGTGAAGACGGAGTCGAGATCCCGTTCGTCCTGTTCACAGGGAAGGGAAGCGAGGAAATTGCCAGTCAAGCTATCACCGCTGGCGTCGACGAGTACTTGCAGAAAGGGGGAACGGAGGAATACCCCGTCCTCGCGAATAAGATCGAAAATCTCGTCGAGAAATACTGGGCGGAGACGCAAGTCCAGCGGGGGTTTCTAGCCATTGAATCCGCCGAAGAGGGGATCGGTATCATCGACGAGGACGGCGTCTACCAATATATGAACGAGGCCTATGCTGGCGTATACAACCGTGACCGCGCCGAGCTAGTCGGGGAGCACTGGGATATGCTATACCCGCCAGAGGAGACTGAGCGCTTCCACGATGAGATCCTTCCAGAGCTCGAAATGACTGGAGCCTGGCGCGGCGTCTCGACCGGTGTCACCAAGCAGGGTGACCCTGTCTCTGAGCGTCTGGTCCTCACCCAGATGGACAGTGGTGGCCACGTCTGTATCGTTCAAGAACTCGATCAGAATGACGAACTCGAGGCTGAACTCGCGTTGAAGAATCGGGCGCTTGATGCAACCGGTCTTGGGGTCGTCATCACCGACGCATCTCAAGATGATAACCCGATCATCTACCTGAACGAAGGGTTCGAGGAACTGACTGGCTACGACGAAGAGGAGGTGTTGGGTCGGAACTGCCGATTCCTACAAGGTGAGGATACGAACCCCGACACAGTGGCTGCCATCCGAGAGGCCGTCGATACCGGGGAGTCGATTTCGACGGACATTCTCAACTACGACGCGGACGGTAACCCATTCTGGAACCTGCTCGAAATATTCCCTATTGCGGATGAAACCGGCGCTGTCACGAACTTCGTCGGCTTCCAGCGTGAGATCTCCGACCGGCGAGCACACACGGAGGATATCGAATCACAGCTCGACTGGCTCGGGGAATTCGGCAATGTCCTCTCTCACGACTTGAAGACGCCCCTCTCAGTCATTCAGGGGAACCTCGAACTCGCGCAGGAGCTCGACGACACGGACCGATTGGACGATGCGGTCGATGCGGCCGACCGCCTTGAGGCCCTCGTTGACGATTTGGCGAATGTGATGCAACAGGGCGACCTGGTAACCGAGGTCGAGCCGGTGGAACTCGGCGACGTGTTCCGGTCGTGGGACGCTTTTGAGACGAACCCGGAATCGCTCGATGTTATCGATTCGAAACCGATCTTAGCCGACGAGCATGCCCTCGTCAGACTGGCTGACAACCTTGTGAAAAACACCGTCGAACACGCAGGCGATGAAACGGCGATGCGAGTCGGGACGCTCGCAGATGGCTTCTACTACGAGGACGATGGCCCTGGTATCCCCGAAAGTGAACGTGATGATGTTTTCAAGCCAGGATTCACGACGAAAGACGATGGAACCGGCTTCGGGATGGTGAGCATCAAACAGATCGCCCTAGCACACGGCTGGGAAGTTACGATCGACGAAAGCGAGGCTGGTGGTGCTAGATTCGACTTTACTGGGGTTGCAGAGCCGCGATGACCTCGTCTTCCTCACGGGAAGCACAGCTTGAGGCACTATTCGAGAAGTCTCCTGATCTCATTGCTATCCATGATGATGACGGCGTTATTCGCGCCGTGAACGAGCGGATGTGTGATGAGCTGGATTACACGGAGTCGGAGCTGATCGGCAAGCGAGTCTGGGAACTGGATCCGACAGTTGAGCCCTCGGAGGCGCAATCCTTCTGGTCAGGCCTCTCGACGGAATCACCGCGAAGATTCGAAGGGAAGCTCAAACGGAAGGACGGATCGACGTTCCCGATCGAGATTCATCTCATCCGCTTAGATCTGGACGGTGACGATCGATTCGTGGCGATGGACCGCGACATCACCGACCAGCAGGAACGGGAAGAAAGACTCAGGCAGCAAAACGAACGATTGGATCGGTTCACCAGTGTCGTTAGTCATGACCTCCGGAACCCACTACAGGTTGCGGAAGGTCGGTTAGAGCTACTCAAAGAAGACTGTGACAGCGAGCATATTGAAGACATTGAGCGTGCGTTGAATCGGATGGACGCACTGATTGAGGATCTTCTTACTCTCGCTCAAGATGGTGATGCGGCGATGGAACGTGAAGCAGTCGGACTAAAGACGCTTGTGCAGACCTGTTGGGGGACGGTGGCAACACAGAATGCGTCACTCAAAATCGAGACCGACCGTACTGTTCATGGCGACCGTGACCAACTCCAGCAGCTGTTCGAGAACCTGATACGCAACGCTGTCGAACATGGGGGTAATGACGTCACGATAACCGTCGGAGATCTCGATGATGGGTTCTATATCGCGGACGATGGCGAGGGGATTCCGGAGGATGATATGATGTCAATCTTCGATGCGGGCTATTCCATGGCTACGGACGGCACCGGGTTCGGGCTAAGTATTGTCGAACAAATCGTAGAGACACACGGCTGGGAGATCACAGTCAAGGAAAGCCAAGCTGGTGGGGCCCGGTTCGAAATTTCAGGCGTGTCTCAGTAGCAGTCCGTTATGATAGAAGCCTACTAAGTCGATGTCTCAGGTTCCTACGTTGTTATCCCGTAGTTGCTGATGACTCTCTCCGGCCGATTCAAAGAGTGATTCTCCGGTCGGAATGAGCAGCTCCTGTCGGTCTCCGACTCGCTCGGCCAGCTTCCGTTTCAGGTACTGTCTCGCCGTCGACGGCGTGAACACCCCCTTGTCGACCATATCGCCGACGACGTCCTTCAGCGCCCGGAACTGCCCCTTCAGATGGCCGTCGCCGACCGGCTCGCCGTCGTGCCACCGAACGGTCGCGAGCGCCCCGTTCCCGACCGTCTCACCGTTGTCGATTGTCTCTGAATCGTACTGCAGGCCGAACCACAGCGTCCGGTAGGCGGTCACCTCGAAGGTCGGTGACACCACGTAGAACGCCTCGTGGTGGAGGTAGTCGAGATGGTCAGCGATGATCTCGTCGAGGGTGAGCCCGGTGGCGCGGGGCTTCGGCTCGACGACCGTCGACGGTCGATCCTCGTCAGCGAGGTAGCCGTCGACCGCATCTGCCTCGAGGCCATCGGCCAGTTCAGCCAGCAGCTGTTTCGCCCACTTGGAGTTGGTGTCGTCGCCACCGAACGGCGACTCAGCCGAAATTCGGTGCTTGAGCTTGAGGTTCGCTGCGCCCCAATGGCTGTAGTGGAGCGTGTACTGTCCGTCTGTGCGTTCGTACGCAACGAGTGCGCGGTGGCCCATCGAGCAATCACCTCACGGGGCGACCGCTACTGGATCGCCCCGCACCCCTCTCGGGGGACGAACAACGCTACTCCTCGATTGGTTCGGGGGAACTGAGATCCGCGTAGAGGACTTCGCCGTCGCGAACGACGTACCGCTTCGCCAGCACTGGGAAGCGACACTTCGTGAACCCCGCTGTCTGGATGTCGAGTTCCTCGTCAGCTTCGAGGTGGTCGGCAAGTTCTCGCAAGAATTCGTGGGTCACGATGCCGCCCTCGTAGTCCGGGAGGCCGTTCTCCCGCGCCTCGTACACTTCGAAGTCATCGTACCCCCAGATGGTGAGTTCGCCCTTGTCGGTGACCTCCCAGTCGAGCGTCCCGAAGCAGTAGCTCTCACAGAGTTCGCGGACAGCCTGTGGATCCGATACGATCGCGCCGGTTGACGTCGTCGCAGCTTGTAGTGTCGCCATGTCTGGACTCGCGGGAAGCCCCGCACCCCTCTTGGGGGGCGATAAACCGACACTGGAAGTGCCCCTGGCGTCGACGGCGATGACGATCAGTCGTCTGTTGGGGCGTCTGGTCCGCTCCCGTCCTCTGGTCCCGTGAGTAGGCTCACTTCTTCCAGGAGGTCTCTTGCAGTCTCGACTCGCTCTCGATCCGCGTCGTCCAACCGCTCGACGTCGAGGCGGCTGAGATTGCTGAGTACACGATGCATCCAGTAGCCCTGTTCGACTTGCTGATTCATCGGTAGCGCCTCACCACTCGCCGGCGCGGATAGACACTCCACGTGACTGTCGTCGTCGCATCAGGTCGCCACCAGTGCTCGTCGCGACGCGTTGCCGCCAGGAGGTCACTCTCACACCCGTCGTCCAACATTGTGTCCGGGCTGTGGGATGCCTCGCCGGTCGGCCGTAGTTCCTCAACGTCAGAATATCGGTCGTACATCGGTTGGCCATACCTTCTGTCGGTATCGCATTTCAACGTCCGGACGCCTTCGCCCGCAAGGCATTCTTGATTATGCGAGACAGTACAAACATATATGGGAGTAGGGCGCGAACACTGTCCCAAGAGGTGCCAACCATGACCGAATCCTCGCGAGATGGGGTCCAATCGTGGACTGAGTCGATGAGCGCCCGCGACCGCATTCGGGCGGTCGCCGAGTCACTTCGCGAACCCCGCTCAGTTAACTGGATCAGCGAGCAGGCCGACGCCGCCTGGAGCACGACCAACGAGGAACTTCAGGACCTCGTCGACCAGGGCCAGTTGCGTCGCGTCGAGGCCGGCGAGACGACGCGCTACCAACCGGACTACACGCGACTGCTCTTCGAGGAGATCCGCACGCTCATCGAGGAAAATACCCGCGAGGAGCTGCGGAGTGAATTGGCCGCGATTACCGAGGAGATCGAGGAGTGGCAGGCGACCTACGACGTCGAGACGTGGGAAGAGCTTGAACAGTCGCTCGCCGACGGCGACCTCACAAGTGCGGAGCTCCGGGACCGCCGCGACGTCATCGCGTTCTGGCGTGAGAACGAGGAGGATCGCCGCCTCATCAAGCACGCACTGGAACTCTACTCCGACGTCGAAGCTGCCCGCGAGCAGATGACCGACGTGGCTGACCGCGCCACGAGCTAACCCTCCTCTCTCACAGAATGATCTTTCTTGCCGGTCGCGACCGCTATACACAGCGGACCCTCCTCCGCGACGTTCACGACCGATTGACGAACCAGCCAGGGTGTGAAGAGGTCCGCTATCGCCCGTCTCGACGCCGACCCCGGTACGTCATCGCGGGTGTCGATCCGACGACGTTCCTGAGTGACTCGTACGACGCGGCGACAGCACGACTGGAGATTCGCTTCTGGTACCCCGCCGGCGTCGACCACGAATACTACCGCATAAACTGGGTCGAACCGGACCGAAATCTGATGCTCGGATTCCACCAAGATGCCGACCATCCGGACCTTGGGCCCTGTCATATCCAACTCAATCACGAAGACACGCCGGTTGATCGGCACAAGGCGACGTTTCTCGATGCGCACCCACTCGCCGTCCTCGATGACCGACTACAGCAGTTCCCGCCCGCGCTAGATGCGATCCACTGGAAGAATGGAGCGCCCTCGCTCCCTACCTGGCCCGTCTAGACAGCGAGTTCATCGAACCTCTGGTGATGCGTCCAGGCCGTGGTCGGCGTGACGTTTCCGGACTTGGCGATGTCACGGTGCGTTACCCACACCCCCTGTTCCCGCCCCGCTTTGTAGAGACAGGCCGCTGCGAACCTGCCGAATGAACGCCCGCTATGACTGACGTCGGACTTGCGGGTACTCACCGTGTTAACCAACAGAAGCCATCTCCATCGGAGACTGTTGGTTAAACGGTGAGATTCCTACTGCCCTATTCGGGAGCAGGCCCGTAGCGACCTGTGCCACACACTTGGCACTCCCAGATTGGTTGGCCCGTCCAGGTCTCGTCAGGGAGCGACTCGCGTGTACTGAAGCGATGTTCTGTTTCTTTCGTACAGTGCTGGCACTCGAGGGCTGTTACGGTCGGGATTTCAGCTCTGGTACTGGAGGATTTCGTTTCGCGGGGTACTGTTTCCACAGCGATTGCTGGGACGATCCACAGCTGATCGCTGTCGTCGAGCGTGTGCTCGAGGGACGACTCATCGCGAATTCCCTGGCCACGCTCGTCATAGACGCGTGGAATCTCCGTCTGAGAACGATCGCTCCTCTCGTTCCACGCTGTCCGCTCACGGGCCGCTGTTAGTAACGCGTCGCCAGCCGCTGCGGTCACCTCAGTAGCAGCGGGGAGCGTAGGCCAGCGCTCGGTTAGCTGGGGTGCGGGCTCGTCGTCGAGATCGTAGATGAGCGTACAGTCGTCGATGGGCTGGTCGTGACCTGACGAGAGAAGTGTCGCTGCTGCTGCTCCCCTTGCCACGGCGCCGTAGAACGTCCCCGATTCGACGAGGAAGTGGATCACACCACGCAGTGTCTGCTCGGAACTCGCAGCACCCGACTCCGACGCGCCGTCAAGTTCGTGTTCGAGACAGAACCGGCATTTTCGTTGCGACGCCGGGATCGATGCGCCACAGGAGACACAGGATCGGTCTGTGTCGGTTGTTCCGTCCGGATACCCACCCGAATGCGAGGCTTCACGCTGGCGGCTTGGCTGGCCGTCTGCTGGCTGATCCAGCGCTGGGTCCGGCACCAGAGCGCCCTCCCCGACAGGTTGGAACGCCTCTCGGTCTGAGTTGTGGTCAGTCATCGATTCGCTCCGCGTTTCCCCCGGTTTGGTATTTAAACTCAGGGGTGAGAAAATGCGGGGACGGATTCGGCGACGACGGGATAAATCTGACCGCCTGAGACCGATTCAGTCACGGAGCTCGGCGACCGCTCGACCGACCTCGCGAACGTGCTCACTCCGCTCGATATCGAGTTCTGTCGACAGATACTCGACAGTCTCGTCCAGATCCATACCCCCTTGTAGACTCTCTGCCTGTATGTAGGTATTCCTCTACCGGAGGCGTCTCAGATCGCTTGGAGTTCGTCTCGCCGGCTTCGGAGCGTCACGACTGACACCTCTGCTGCCGACGCGACGGTGGATTGGGTAATCAACGCGCCCTGCTCTTGGGCAGCCAGATAGACACAGGCGGCCGCGACGCCCGATGGCTGACAGCCGTTCGTGAGGGTTGTCCCCTCGGCGCGTTCTGCGAGTTCGTTCGCGCGCCGACGAATGTCGTGGTCTAACTCCAGCGCCGAGATCAGGCGTGGAATGAACGACGTCGGGCGCATTGGTGGTGCTGGGAGCTCTAATTCGCGATTCAGTGTTCGGTAGGCGTTGGTGACACGAGCGGACTCGACTCGGGCGGCGTCGACGACATCCTCGAGGAGAAGCGGGTGTTGGTTACATCGACAGGTACCGTAGATACTCGCTGCACCGATGGCTTCGATGGATCTGCCTCGAAGCAGATCCTCGCTCTGAGCGCTCCGGAAGAGCTGGCACGCCTGGTCACGAATCGACTCAGAGAGCTCGAGCGCACTCGCCAGCCGGCGTACCTCGCCCAACCCGTGTGCGAGATTCCGTTCCGCTTTGGACCGCCAGCGACCACGGGTCTGCTCACGTCGCATCCGGGCCAGCTGCCGGCGTTTCTGACCAGAGAGTTCGTTCCCGTGTGCGTCGGTTCCGTGGCCGATCTCGGTCGAGATGCCTCGATCGTGACGGGCTGTAGTGAGTGGTGCGCCTGTTCGCTCGCGCTCGTCTGCATCGTACGCCCGCCACTCCGGCCCGTGATCGATACGTTGTTCCTCGATAACAAGTCCACAGTCCTCGCAGATCGTTTCGACCGCATTCGTAGTGACCCGGCCGTCACACTCTGGACACTGGGTAGCGCTCGACTCTGTTTGGACGTCTTCGTCGAAGCCAGTTTCGTAGATGTCTCTGGTAGTCATCGTTCTCACCATGTTCAGGAACTCGCCAGTACAGCGAATCCTTCACCCATTATGGGTGGAATAAACCTCTACAAGACGGTTCAGATATCTCGGAACCGATGGCGTACAGCGACCGAGTCTGATTCTTATACCAATGAACTGGCTATGCAGGAACTGGGGCGGCACTCAAGGCCACAACAGGGGACCGAATACATATTTATCTAAGGTGAGAGGGGGAGCATATGAGTGATTCACATCTTCGGCGTCTCCATGAACTCAACCGTGAATATCCGGCGGTTGATCGGTCGACATTATATCGCGAATACCACCTTCAGCGCTTCGATATGCTTAATTCAGAGGATGCAATTCCACAGCTCTTGTTCCATATTGTTCCTGAAAGTGCTCTTGATGGATCGCGTCTTGTCGATATCACAGAACTTGAGGAACTGCCTGTTCCCGCGACGTGTCGACCATCGTTTCGGCCCGATAGACTGTTTGAACACGCGGATCCGACATGGAACCATATTGTCGCTCGCTACGAGAATCGAAAAGACCTGAGTTCAGTGGCAACTCTGTATGATACTGGCATATATGAGGCCCGGGGGAGCGGGCTCTGCTATCCAACCGGTCATTCATACGACTGTGACTATGCAGTCAGTTCACAGGATCTTGAATTAAGTCTCGTCACCGTCCTCCAGTTCTATCGTGACGTCCTTCCTGATGAACACAGCGAGAAGGTGTATGCAATCCTCAGTGGGACAAATCTCACGAACGCGACAATAGACCAACATCGGCAGGTTGACCGGGTTGAAGCATTTCCTGAACCTAACCGCACCTCGCGCCTCACACCTCTCAGTCTGTCCGATGAAGACGGTATCCGTGACCAACTCACACCGCTTTTCCGACCATTATCAAACTCTCAGTTCGGATATCATCCCGGTTTCTATTACGATGATGAAGGTGCGTGGGAATTGGATGAACATCTAGAGTAGCGTTGTTACTGGCTTTGCATCCGGTCCAGCTCATTCTGGATTAGATCGGATGGCGGCTCGTAGAAATCAAAGATCTGGTATAGCGGTTGGGTCAAGGTCTCAACCACTTCCGGTAGAGCGTCTTCAAAATCTTGAACAGTGAAGCGTTGACTGGCCGTAACTGTCGCTTGATGTGATTCTCTTTCAATCGGAGGGAAAAGTCCACGGCGATTTTCAATTGAGCCCAGTGTTCGTCCCTCTAGTCCCGTCCATCGGGCTTGCACGGTGACCGACGTGTTTTCCTCACCGAGTTCTCGCCCCAACCGCTTCGCATGTAGCAAGCATTCACCGACTCGCCAGATTGGGAGAATATAATCCAAAACTGTACCTGGCTCAAGTTCATCTTTGCTGTCTTCCTGATAGCCACGAAGCAAGAACAGCATCCCGTCTGGGGATGCACGCCAGTAGTCTGCGTGCGCTGGGTCATCGAATGTTCCGCCGGTATACCACCCTTCGATTGTCTCATCGCGGGGATGTACCTGATCCTCGCTGATCAGCCACGCCGGCCACCCCGTTTCATGACCTTTCACCTCCCGTAGTAGATCTAAGAACTCAGAGAGAGAGATGGCTGATCAAACTCAGAATCCAGACTGTAAGCAAATGACCAGTACCCGTGACGATAGGGTGAATTATCCATATTTCCGTACTCGTCCATCACGTTGGCTTCCCAGTCTTCCCGCATAGCCTCAGTCCACGAAGCAAGCTGATCCAGCGGATCAATCTCTTCTTCACTTGCTCCTTTTTCGAACCCCGTCAGTACGGTTCGCATTCGATCTAACAGATCATCACGTGAGGCAGTGACACACCGCCGAATCAATTCGTCCCACTCACGTCCTGTCTTCGGTGCTGCACTTTCTGGCCCTGGCCGCCTAATATAATATGTGTTGTAGGTAACGTGTTGGTCTTCAGGGCCAGCACTGTCTGATCGAATCGGCACCCGATGGTCTCCCGGTACATCGATAATTGGAAAGACTTCACCAGATTCTGGATGTTCAATATGGTATACTTCACAGTGAAACTGGGGCTCAGCAAACTTCTCAACGATCCCATTAATCGTATCTTGATCGTAGTGGTCAATCGGATGTGGTCGAGATGGATCCGGTTCCCATGATTCACCGACCTCCTCATATCCAATCAAAATCTGACCCCCACCAGAATTCGCTAATGCGAGCATCGCTTTTGCTACGTTTGCCTTGTCCACATTATCAGACAGATCAAGCCAGCTTTTGATTTCACGATGGACCTCTTCTCGTGGATTACGCAATAGATCCTGCCACCGCTGATCCACGTCTCCCGATTTAACCATATTCCCTCTATGTTTCTAGTCAGCCTAAAAACCTCTCTAGGCGGTAGTTGCTTTTTATTTCGGACGGATACACGCGGTTAGCGAATTCCCGAATTCTGACATACATCTCAGCTCGGTTCTTGAGGTTGTGGCTGCGCGCGCAGCGACCAGCGGGAGCGAGCACGGAGCGGTGGGTGGGGCGGTGGGGCCTGGGCCGGTCCGGCACTCACGAAAAAAGAAAGGGCGTTGCCCCTACTCCTCCCACCAGCGGCGGTCGCGTTCTGGGAAGACGATCATACTGTCGTAGGTCACGGCGAGTGAACATCGTCCCTCGTACCAGTTCTTCTTAACCGCCCGCATTCGGACGGTGTCCCCTTCTTGGACGAAGGCAGGCTCCGATTTTCGCCACGAGGTGAACTTGATTTTCCCGGTGTCGTCCGCGACCAAGCCCACTTGAGCGATCTTCCGGCTGGAAGCATCCCAGAGCTGAACGACTTCTCCTTCGATGCTCACCTCATCCGTCTGCACGTCCGGGACGTCCTCGATCGGGCAGATGGCGCCGGGGGCCGCCTTGAGTGCATCCATCGTGTCGAACACTGCTTTGGTGATGTCTTGCCCCTTGGCGACCCGCTTTGCGAGCGCCCGCGAGACGGCCGCCCGACTGTGACCGGTGCGAAGCCGCTGTGCCATCCGGTCTGCTTCCTGGTTCACCTTCGCCAGCTCCATCCGGGAGAGACGCTCTCGCGGATCCGTCCGGTCCGGGGTGCGTTCCGCCCGCTTACGCTGTCGCCGTTCGGTGACGACCTTGCGAGTTCGCTTCGCCCGCCCGTCTTGGGTGCCGAGTTCCGCCTGGGCGCTGATGTGGTCCAGTTCGGCCTCCCGGGCGCGAATCTTCTCTTCCTGCGCGAGGGGCAGGTGCGAGAAGTCCTGGACGATGCCGTCTGGGTGGTTGGAATCCACCTTCGCCTGCTTTTCCTGCTGAACCGTCGCTCGGAACTCCGGTTTGTCGTCGACGACCTTGAAGCCGTCCTCGTCGACGCCGGCGTCTTCGGTTCGTTCGAATGCCTGTTCATCCACCGTAACGACCTTGCGACTCGAGTTGTTACTTGACATTGGTATCCTCCAGATACCACTGAAGGCGCTCGTGCGCCGCCACCGCGATGCCCCTAACATCGCGGTTTTCCGACGACGTCGACGACCGATAGCACCGACTGCGCGCTCTCGCTCGCGCCTTCGCGAGCGCCCTACCGGGCGCGAGCGAGAGCGCGCCCGAGTGCGGCGACCCCAACCAGCACCGCGCGCCGACCCGCCCGGAGCGAGCGGCCAGCGGAGAAAGCGTGGGGGGTGAGCAGCCACGCCGCGCAACCCCCCGCGCTTTCCCGCTGGCGCCGAGGGCACATTCACTTTAGCCCGGCAGCCCGCCCGCTACCGCAGGCAGGCAGCCCGGAATGGTCGGTCGCGAGCGACGCGGAGGGCGGCAGCGGCGAGCGGGGCGGGCCGGTACGGACACACCTGTCCACCCGGCTGCGCCGCTCGGATGGTCATTCACCGTCCTGGCGGACTCAGAAAGGGCGAGGCCGCCTCGGTCGTCCCCCGACCCCGCAAGCACCGCAGGGACGAGGAGCGCAGCGGTGGTCGCGGGATGCCGAGCGGCCGAGGGCTTTCAGGGAGTGTCGCTGTCGACGAATTCGATCGCGCTACTAATCCGGTGCCCCGGCTGGCTCGTCGAGAAGGACATCGACGCCGTCGTGGGTGACGGCGAGTTGGATCCCCTCCACGGTGAACCGGACTTCCACGTCCCCGGCTGAGGATGCGAGAAGCTGCTCGAGTGCCTCGACGTCAACAGCGTCGTGGAGCTGATACGAGTCGGTGGGGAGCCCGTGGGCTTCCAGTGTCTCGACGATTTCAACGAGTAGATCGGGGGATGGATCTGAGTCTCTCGGGGTGGAGGGTGCCATTATGGCCTCGACGGGTAGATAGGACGAACAGGAGTTAAAAATGGGGGCTCGACGGCCTGTCGCTGCGGCCTTTCAACCGGTCCCTCAGTGGTCGTCCTGTGCGTTTAGCTCCTCGAGAAACCAGCTGGCTGCGGTTCCGATCCGAACGCCGTCGACGTTGCGCATCTCAAGGCCGTTCGTGGCGGTCCGGAACGGCTCGTCGTCGACGAGGATGCGGTTGATGACTGTCCGGACCGACTCCGTTCCGTATCTGTCGACGAGAGCCGCGACCGCCGTATCGAAATGTGCATCCTCGTGCTCGGTTCGCGGGTTCTGCGCCCGGTAGATCACGAGGTCAACCACATCGTCGACCGATGCGTGCTCGGGATTCCCGGTTTGCTCACGAACATTATAGTTGGCCTCTGTATCAGGCATTGCGAGTCACTCCGCCGCGTCGTCCGTATCGGTCGTCGCCGAGTCGGTTTCTCGTTGCTCACGGATTGCAGCCAGCGTCTCCTCAAGCGTACCCACACAGCCGATCGCTGCGAGCTCATCGGCAATCTCGTCGATGAGTGCGGCTCGCTCGACGGCAGTCTCGTCGCCGGCGGTCCTGTCGATCGATGCGACGCGAAGCGCCCGCGTTTCGTGCCAGCCACAGTCCCAACAATCGCGGGTCACCTCGATCTGCTCGTCCTCTTCCGCTGCGAGGACGGCGTCGGACAGCGACGTCGACAGGGGCCGGTCTGGTCCGACCTCGAGGGTGACGGGGGACCCGCACGCGGGGCAGTCCATAGTCATCCCGAGGAGCGCCCGTCTGTTGAAGATAGCGGAGCAACGAGACAGCGACACAACCAGCGCTGCTGAGTTCGCGGGGTGGGACAGCTACGGACAACTGTGACCCTCCCGCAGTGGTCGCCGTACCACTCGCGTCGACGACCGCTCGGCGGGTCAGTCAGAGACGATGTGTGCCTCGAGGTCGCGTGTCCAGTACGTTGCTGGCCCGCCTGGACTACACCGCGCACAGACCTGTATCGGGCCTTCGAGATGGCCGAGTTCGATTCGAAACCGTGTGAGCGCTGCGAGCGCGTTGACGACGAGGCCACAGCTGTCACAGGCGTAGTGATCACGATCATCGGGATCCGGCGTCTCTTGGATCGCACAGTCGACGCAAATCGGGTGGTTGACCCGCTCTTCCTTCCCCCACGTGTAGGCGATCCCAGTCTCTATCCCGGATGGAGCCTCGCAGAAGGCACAGCCGGCCAGCGTCTGCTGCATCACCCATCACCCTCGCCGGCGTCCCGGGCGGCCGTCCAGCCTGTGTGGAAGACGGCGAGCTGCTGCATCGATTCGAACGCTGTGTTGCTGGGCTCGTGAACGAGGAGCCGCTGGTCGACGACCGGTGTGACTGTCCCGGCATCGAGTAGCTCTCGAACCAGCTGGCGGGCCGTCTCGTCGTCAAGATCCGCCGTCGATGGTGACCGCGCATCCCGATCCTGAGCGAGCAATTCCGCTTCGAACCGTTCGTGATCGTCTGCCGTATCGTCGTATCTATCCGGACCAGACATACAAATCAGGGGCAGCACAGGAACCGCCCCGCACCCACTCGGGGGCACAATAAACAGTCGCCACAGTCACCATTCTCAGTCACGATGTCGATCTGCTCCTTCACCCTCCACGCCCCACGCCATCGTCCGGGTGGCAGCCTACTCTCGCTTGGCCAGCGGCCTGGCATCTCGGCCCTGGTGGCCGCGAACATAACTTTGGGCCGCCACCCCCACCACATATCGGTTGATTTTCCTGCTGTCTAGTGGCACAATTCGCCTCCAAATCGCAAGACAGCAATACCTGACACCAGATTTCGGGGGCTGTCCGGGAACTCCCTCGTCGGTGAGTCTGGTGTCTAGTGCTGCCGTCCTACGATTTGTTGACTCAGCACGACTCTCAGCATACCTGGTGTCTAGGGGAGGTCGTCGCTGGTGTCAGGTTAACTGTTCGGACGATTTAACCGAAATGGCCCTGTCGAACTCTGAAGAAAGTGAAAGAAATTCTGGTGACAAACGCTTTTCACCCTCTTTTATATACTGTATAGTATGTCTGAAAATGAGAAAAGCTTCTTCGAGTATACCGAGTTTTATTCTGACTCAGAGACTCAGGATCCCGAAGAGGTTATTCAGGATCGTCAAGACCCGGAGATAGCGTACGCTCACATATGTAAAATCGCAGGGACAATCAACGCAGGGTTGGATGCGGTACCTGAGGACCAGCGGGATACTGTAAAGGTGTACTCGGTCGTGGATCTTTTCCGAGCAACGATGCAGTATATCGAGGAGTTTGGATCCTATTTCAGATATCTCATTTTGAATAAGGAATCCTATATTAATGAGATTATCCGGACTTCAAGCGGAGATATACGGCCACTCTTTGAGGCTATTCTGGAGGAGGAACTTGATGGGTATCTTGATAAACGAGATGTTGAGGCTGACTCGAATGAGGTTCTGAGTTTGATCTTTGGGTATCAGGCGGTGCGAGAGGGAGCGATTAGTTTCTCAGAGGAAGAACTGGAAGATGTTCCAGTTGATGTTGGGTTGGCTGATATAGAGATTCACGAAGGTGAGGGTGAGGATATCCCTGAGTCGATGGAGATGGAGTTGTTAGTCGAGGATTCGATTGAGAATCTGAGAAATAAACTCAAGAATATTGCTGTCTTCTATTTGAATTTCCGAGAGGCGTACAACGCCGTTAAACACGGCAATCGGGTTACGGTTGGTGACAGTACTGGGTTTGAGCTCGGGAATGACGAGTTACTCGATGATCGAATTGTTCTCGATGATGAAGTCATTCAGTTCCTGTGTAAGTACTCTGCTGATTCACAGGATGGTGAGCCGTATCTGCTGACTATTCCTCGATCGATTCTGGAAGAGAAGACTCTGAATGTCGTCGAAGATGTGTATACTCTCTATACCCAGGCATATGATGTGGCGACTTTAGATGAGGGTGAAGAGATTAATCTCAGCTTCTGGAAGTCCACCGGTGGTGGTGGCCAGGATGAGAATGATTTGATACATATCGCTAATCCTGATTCTCGGATTCTATTGCCGAGAAATGTAATGCCGGATGTAATTGAGGATTTGCAGGTTCCAGAAAAGTCAACAGTAGAGTGGATCGGTAATTGGTCTCTTGCCGGCGACACGCTGGAGTTTGAGGTAGAGTTTGGTTCGGAGCCTACACCTGAGCATCCAATCCACGTTGAGATTAATTGGGAGAAGACTGCCGATGATATCCACGAATTCGGAGAAGGCCAGTTCAATTTTAATGTTGATCCTGATGATCTGAGTGTTGAGCAATACTTTGAGATGCTCAAAATCCAGGATAAGGATGATATCCGGAGGGTAGAATTTGAATTCCCAGATTCGGATAAGACGTATCAGCAGCGGCTTGAGGAGCCTTTCGAAGGTATCGATTTACCTGAGCCCGAGGATCGTGATATCCTCGAGTTTGTGAAACGTGTGGGGTTGGCGACGGATACTCGGATTCCTCTTCCGGAGTTTATCACGGAGAAGCATCGGGAGGTGTACGATGACTACAAGGATTCCGATTTGGACTCTGATACAGCAGAGGAGATTCTTTCTGAGCTTCAGGAGCGAGGTGAAAAGGTTCGGCGGTCATTAGTGGGTGTTGCTGTCTGGGAGGGTGATTTCTCGGATGTAGATGTTGATGAGGATGAGCCGGCACACGCTGAGGATTTAGGCGAGCTCCGTGCTATAATGGGTTTGAGCGAATCTCAGGATGCGGATGATATGGAACGTTTTCCTGGGGAAGTACGCTGGACACACCCTGAGTCGACGAAGTATACACCTGATGAGTTACTTGATAAGCTGCGAGAAGGGTATGGGGAGACGGTCGGTGAGCTCCAGCGTTCGGAGGTTGATAGGGAGGAGGCTGAATCGGAGTTTAGTCATCGGATTCGTTTCGGGCACGAGACTATGTGGGGAACCTTTGATAAGCACGTTATCGATATCTTCCCAGTGTCTGAGGGGGCGTTTGATAGAGAGGATTCGCCGGAGACGTGACTGTTGAGGTAGTTTAAGATTTGATGCTGAGTGAGTGAGATGTCTACCGATTGGATGAAATGAACCTTCTCGCCCTGTCAAGTGGGGATCGATTCTCGTCCTGGTTTCCCTGATTTGGCTCTTGCTCGAACTCACGTTCTTCGAGAGCAGCCTCTAGCCGATCACGTTCAGAGCGGACGGTAGCGAGCTCCGATTGGAGATGGTTGACCTTTGTTTCCAGCCCCTCGATTTGCTCCGATTTCTCCTCCAGTTCAGATTCGAGACGCTTGATTTTCGCTGTCAACAGACGGTTCTTTTCGCGAAGGTGAGCCCGGTCCAAGTCACCAGGTCGATCGTCACTCGTAGGAGATTCGGGGGGTGACTTCGATTCATCGTCAGCTGCGTTCTCCTCGGGCGTGACCCGCTCGCGCCCGTGGTTCAGGTCCGTGTCTTCGATGGCTTCTAGCGTCTCGTTGTAGGTTTCGTACCCGGGGAATCCCTCGTAGGTTCCTTCCTCGCCCTCACGATCGACGAACGCATTCTCCGGACAAATCTCGAGCGCGACAGCCGCTTTCCGAACGGCCCAGAACGGCATCTGGTCGTAGGTCCCGCCGTCGACGCGGTCCGATCCGGCCTCTGGAACCCACACCGGAATGTCGTAGCCGGCGCTCCGCAGTTCGTCGACGGCAGCCCAGTAGTCCTCCCCGTCGAGGTCCGCATCGGCGGCGGAGATAATCCCCGTCGCGAGCGCCATCAGCTTCGCCGGCCCGCCCCCGGCGTTAACCTTCGAATCGCCGAAGGTATTGGCCTGCTCGTCGACGAAACAGGATTGCCCGCTCTCACTGTGGCGCCAGCACGGGTCGAACTGCGGCCGCGGCTGGTTCGGATCCGTATCGTAGGCATCGCTCGCGTAGTGACGGGCAATCTCGGTGATGTCGATATCCTCGACAGCCTCGTAGACGTCCTCTTTGAACGGCGTAACGGGACGGCCTTCGAGGGTACCGTCGAGTTCTGCCATTCGCTCTTCGCGTCGCTGGAGCGCTGCCTCACGCTGTCGCTGGCGCTCCCGTTCCCGCTCACGCTCCGCTTCCACCCATTCCTCCAGCGTGGCCTGCCACCCCCCGTGGTCCTCGTACAGGTCCGGCCAGAGCGTCGCGACAAGCGAGTCGACGCAGTCCGTGTGCTCGACTCGCGTGAGGTCATCGGCCCAACTGACCGCCTGCTCGAGGAGTGCGTCGTCGACACCCTCGAACGGACGGAGTTCGTAGCGGACGTTGTCGGTCGCGATGGGCGTGACGACGGCATCGTGGTCGGCGTGGATCGAGAGTGGCGGCTTGTACTGGCGGTTCTTGTTGTTCACCCAATCGGGCTGAATGACGTCGCCGGCGCCGTCGACGCGCTCGTTCACGCGGGCCTCTGCCTTCTGGAGCCATGCGTTCGAGCGGTCGAGGAACTCGTTGAACACCCGTTCGAGCGCATCCGGATCGTCATTGAAGTGGTCCGCAATTGGTAGTGTGGCCTCCGGGGCCCCAAAGACGTACGCGCCCCCGACGGAGTCCAGCGCATACACCGCCTTCCGCGTGCCGTAGAGCGTTGCATACTCGTCGATGTAGGCGTCGAGGGTACGCTCGACGAGGGCACGCGTCTCGCCATCCAGGTCGCCTCGCTGCGGCTTGATGTCGTCGGCGAGGTCAATATCGCCCCAGGTGGGAACTGCCCGGAGGTCGGCATACCCGGGGGTTGGGGGCTCATCCTGCCAAACGGTCGTCCCCTCAGACTCGTCGTAGCGACAGGGTTCCCACTGTTGGAAGGCGGTCGGTGTCTTGTAGGTGGTGACGGCATAGAGGGTCCGGTTGAGGCGGTCGTGAATCTCGTCGTAGTCACGATCGAGGCGGGCAACCCGTCCGCGCTGCGGATACCCGGCCTTAATCGCCTCGACGTCGTCGTGGTCGCGTTTGATGTACCATCCGACGAAGTCGTTCAACCCGATGGTTGGATAGTTCTTGACAGTCGCCAGCGCCTCGTAGATGGGTTTGGCACGACGGTAGTGCTCGCGGATGGCTGCCTCGGAGAGCGTCATTTCGTGTGCTCCTGCACCTCCTGAGCGGGAGCGAAACGACTACGCACTGGCATCATTCGGTTCCTCCTGGTCGCCGGCGTCGTCCAGCTCGATTCCGACGTAACAGCGTCGCGTCTGACCGTCCAACCACTTCTTGTCACGCTCGAACGCAACGTGGTCGCGAAGCGTACGTGTGAACCGGTTTTTTGGCTTCACCTCGTACTCCTCGGCCGTCGCATATTGCTCGTACGCATCGTAGACCTCAGCGACCGCGACGACCCCGTCGCCGGATTTAACGATGCTATCGCGGACGAATGCTTGGATGCCGAACGGATCGTTCTCGTGGTCTTCCTGCTTCATAGATTGCTTATCGGCAGGTTCGTCTGGCTCCACACCTGCCAGATGGAGTTCATTGTTTTCGATCGCCTCAATGAGCCCAGCAAGGTCTTTGGTCGCGTCAGAGTCTCGAGTGTAGAGCTCGAGATTCTGCTCATCCTCGATGACACCTATCGCATACGAATCATCCGTGTACTCCGGAACGGGTAGGTCGGTACTGGGCACGAACGGGCGCTTGACAGGTACCCAATCCGCTTCGAACGCCTCACGTGACTCGTAGGACTCGGGAAGTTCTCCCGGCCTAAAGACGGTGTATGACTCGCTCTCGGCGTCGTAGCTGTACGTCGCCGGGAACTGATCTTTCGACACAGCGTCGAAGGAGTCGATCCGGGCGTGCTGGTCTCCGGCACTATCCTCGAGGACGAACGCACCGTCCCGCTCGAACCAGCGGGTGTGGCGACTACCACCAGTGGCCGGTCGGACGGCCGTCACTCCATCCGCGGCTCGCGCACCACCGTTGAATGTGACGTTGTGGTTCATCGTATACAGCCGTGTTTCCCCGGAGGAGAGCTGATTTCGCGGCTCGCTGAGGATTTTCGCAAGCCGGTCGGCAATCTCGTCAGCCGGCTGATCGTCGTGGTCTGCGACGACGAACAGCGGGATTCGCTCCTGTTCCTGGGCCTTCCGGAGGTTCGTGAGGACCTTCGCCGGCCGGACGTGGGTGGTGGTTTCGACCTCCACCTGGAGCTCCCGGTCGAGATCCGGATGCGTCGCGATGGCATCGGGGCGGGACTCCCCGTTCTGATCGAGGACCTCCACGGAGAACCCCGCAGTTGCGAGGGATTGCTCGACCGTTTCAAGGACTGCATCGTGGTGCTCGCCCCCGCCGGTCGGTGATGTCGACGTGTCGGGCGCGGCTGCTTGCTCACCCTCGTCTGTGAGCCGACACTGCACCGACGAACCACCGTCCGGGAGATCGACCTCGATGAGCGAGGACGCCTCCCTCACTTCTGGTAGTGTCTCGTAGCCCTGCGCCTCGATGGTGTCTTCCTCGATGCGCGAGAGCAGTTCCTCATCGACGTCCTCGACGGAGACCCAGCCGTTCGTCTCACGTACGTCGTTCGACAGCTGGACGGCGCGAATCGCACGGGCCATCGCGACTTCCAACGGTAGGTCATCCGCGTTCTCCAGAGCGACGTCAGTCGCAGCGTCACGGCTCTCCACGGTCGTCCCGCCGGCGACCCCGTACTCCTCGCGGGTATGCTCGTGGACGGCGTCCAAGGCGTCTTGGAATCGCTCTTCTTGCGTCCCGGTCAGTGGCTGCTCGCTATCGGGATGACCGGGTGGAATCGGAAGGGGTTCGATACTGAACGGGTCGGGGCCGGTTTCGCCGAACTCTGGGCTCGGGAGCTGTGCGATCCACTCGCCACGCGGGAGGGAACTGATCCGATTCTTGAACTCGACGGGATCCATTGCCTCGTGTGAGAGTGCCTCGGCGATGTCGGCGTCGACGGCGATCTTCCCGACGAGCGGACTGCCGATGTTGTTCAGGACGTTCAGGTAGACCTCGCGGTTGCCGGCCTCCTTCATCTGCTCAGGGAACTGCGTCACGAGTTCGATGGATAGCCGGAACTCCCGCCCCTTTTCGAGCAGCGTCGTCAGCGTATCAGAGACGACGACCGACGACGCTTCGTCGATGAGCAGGTTCGCCACGTAGTCGTCTGGCTTGCGGGCCAGCTCGTCGCCGTCGCGACGCTTGACAGCATCGTAGAGCTGCGTCAGAATGACGCCGGTCATCACACGGGCGGCCTCGTCGCGGAGATCGCCGAGGTCGAAGATGACTACTTTGTCCTCGTCGAGGAGGTCGCGGAAGTCGAACTGTGACTCGGTATTGTTGAAGATCCGCCGGAGATGGGCGTCCTGCGTGATGTAGTCCATCCGGTTGCTGATGCCGCTCACGACGTTCGAGAACGTCGCCGGGTTCGAGCGCAGGTGTCGCTCCAGTTTCTCGGCGACCTGCGGGTCGCTGGCTCGCGGTGCATCTTCGGGTGTCGAATCTGGTGGCCCGGCGGCGTGGAACTGGGTCACCGCCTGCTCAAACTGGTCGTGGGTGAAGTAGTTTGTATCCTGCCGGAAGTGTCCGTTTTCGAGGCCGTACTCCTCGTCGTACATCGCCTTGATGAGGTACTTGATGAGCGTCGGCGAGGCGATGGCGTCCTCGTACCGCTCCGGCCCCATCACGAGCTTGATGAGCTCCTCGTAGTGGTCGGCCTTGTCCTGAATCGCGTCGACGCGTCGGACGCCGTCCTCCAATGCCGGCGTGATGTCGAAGAACGCGAAGCCAGGCAGGATGTCGGGCACCGAGAAGTGGAGGACGTTCTCCTCGAGGTCGTCGGTGCCGAAGCGCTTCGCGTGAGCCCGCATATAGTTCTCGGGGAAATTCCCGCCCTTGGAGTCGATGATGAACACTGGCCCGTTCGTCTGGTCGTACAGCGAGAGGGCGTCGTTTTCAAGCGCGACCGATTTGCCGGCGCCGCTCTTCGCGAACCGGCCGACGTGGAACGGAAGTAGATGCGGGGGAATCCGCATCGGCTCCGACGTGGGCGTACCGTCTTCCCCAAGACCGCGGCCGATCGCCATCCCGGCGTCCGTGAACGCATCCATGTGGTCCTGCGCCGGGAGTGGCAGGGGCGTCCGGCTCTCGGGTTCGGCGTCGGACCCCCGCCCGCCCTCGGTCGTGAGGTCAGTTGCCGGCGGAACGACCACGAAGTTCGCCAACTCAGCCGGCCCGAGGACGAGATCGGGGCGGGTCTTCCGCCAGTCGCTCTTGGTAGCCAACGTAGCGTTGAGTACCCGGTCGGCGTGCTTCTTGGCTCGCCGCCCCTTTCGAAGCCCACGGCGGATGCGCTTCGGTCGGAGCCGATAGTGCGGCCCGTTCAGGTGATCGAATACCGACCCGATATCATCGAGACGATGGTCAACCCGCTCTCGTTGTCGGTCGGAGGTCACGAGCGAAAGTGCCCGCATATTCACCGTGAACGTGTGCTGTGGCTCCTTCTCGTCGATAGCCTCGACCCGCTCTCGCCCACCGATGTCGAGATACCGACGCTGTCGCCCGGTGTTCGACGGACTCTGTGGTTCGTTCTCTGTGTTTCCGAGGAGTTCTCCGAAGAACCAGTCGACGACCCGGTCTTCGCCTTCACGGAGCTTCCGCTGGCGCTCTCGTGCCTCGTGCGTCCAGTCCGATTTCCGCTGAAAGAGTACCTGGAACGCGATCGGGTGTTCGGCCCGGGTCAGCTGATCGATGAGTGACGCGAGCGGGGCCCGAGCGTGATCGTCATCGTCGTCTTCCGTATTCGTGAATTGGGGTAGTGTCGTCATCCAGTCTTCCCGCCGGGTAGCCTGCCCGTGCCAACTGATTCCGAGTGGGGTCGTCTCATCGACGGTCGGTTGCGTATGAGCCGGCTGGTGATCGGCATCGAGTTCGGAGTCGGACGGACCAGCCGCTGTGGACTCGTCACTCGAATCGGCCTCGAACAAGACTTCGTCCTCGTCCTGCGACATAGTGCTCTCCGACAGCACACTTCCGCCATCACCGACCGGTTCCTGCCCCGTCGAATCGAAGAGAGTCACGGGCTCTGAATCCGAATTCGGGTCTCCGGAGAATTCCTCAGCTGTCCTGGGGTTCATTCCGTGGCTATCGTCACCTCCGGCACTGTGGTCCTGAGACGGGTCTGCTGTCGATGGGAGTAGCTTCGTTTCCAAGTCAAGGGTGACCCGCTCGAACGTGACGGTCGGAGGATACAGCGTCCGGAGGCGTTCTTCGAAGGCATCTAACCGGCGGTCGGCCCCGTAATAGAACTCGACCGGCTCGTCTGCCCCCTCACTCACTGCGAGGAACTCGAACACCGGTGGCGGATCGCCGAAGGGACCGATACTTGCGAGAAGTCCGTCGTTGCCAGCGTCAAGGCCGTGGAGGCCGGCCAGTTGACGGACTACGGTCTCCGGCGCGAGATCGCTCCGGGAGGGAGTGATCCGGATGTACTCGTCGCCGTTAGCCACTGACGGGATTTCTGACGGGGTCTGTTCAGTCATCCTCCTGAGTGGTAGTGCTAGTTGGTTCACCGCCGTCGGCACGCGTTCCGGCGGGTCGGCTATCTGGATTCGTCACGCTCGTCGTCGGCTCGGGTTCAAGCTCGGCCACGTCCGCAGCGCCGCCGTCGATAACGTGAGCCTCGTAGTCACTTGCCCGAATTCGGAGTGGGAACCATCCCTCCTGGTCGATACCGACGAGCGCCTCAGAGTAGCCGTCCTCGTCTTCCCCGGCCTTCGCGGAGGTAACCCAGTTCACCTGCCGCTCGCTGAGGTCGAACCACTTGGCGATCTTCTCTTTCTCCTCATTGACGCGGTGGAGGACGGTCAACGAACAGAGGTTCGCGATGGTGCGTGCCTCCGGCGTCAGCGCGAATTCACCCCCCGTTTGCGTGATGAATTCGAGGCTCAGATCGAAGTGGCGGCTGTGCCGGACGGCTGTCTCCAGGAAGTCCAACGAGACGGCGTCGTTCATCAGGTAGTGCGCCTCGTCGATACAGAAGACGACGCGCTTGTCGGTCTGTTTGACCCGCTCGTAGACGCTGTTGAACAGCACCTGCATCATCAGGCTGGTCTCCGCCCGGCCACGGGTCCCCTCCTCCTGGTGGAGATCGAGGTAGATGACCTTCGAATCGAGGTCGAACTCGGAGGGGCGAGCCAGATTCTCGAGTTCACCGCCCTCGCGGAATGACGGTCGGAGGTCCTTGAGTAGCGACTGAGCATCGGACTGGACGGCTTCCTGCTCCCCATCCGTGACGTAGCCGTACTCCTCGGGGTCTTCGACCATCTCTTCGAGGACCGTGATGACGTCGTGGATGGTGGGCGAGTCCCGGGTGTGCGTCTCTGGATCGCGGGTGATCCCGCGCTTCTCGTAGGCTTCTTGGACGGCCCGCCGGAGCGTCTGGTTGCGCTCGCCGAGTGGATGGTCTGCGACGTGCTCGAAGAACGTCGCGAAGAAGGTCATCACCCAGTTGATCTGCTCGCCCCACGGGTCGATGTCGTCGACCTCCTGCAGGACGTGGTCGGGCGTCGGTTTGATTTCCAGCGGGTTCAGCCCCCGCCGGCCACCGACCGTGATCCGCTCGCCATCGAGCGCCTCGTTGACGCCGGCGAACCCCCGCATCGGGTCGAGCATAATGACGACCGTATCCTCGTCGAACATCGCCCGCCGCACGAGCCGGAGCTTCGTCGCGAAGGATTTGCCTGCGCCGAGCCGGCCGATAACCATCATACAGTAGCCGGTTTGCCGTTTGAATCGGTCGAGGATGAGTGGACTCGAATTCAGCGCGTACGTCCCGTATTCGATACCGGGTTCCGCAAACGCACCGGAAACGAAGGGGAACATCGCGCCGACTGCCCCGCCGAGCATCGGCGTCTTGCTGTCGAGCGTCTCGTTGAACTGATCCAGGGCGATCGGGCTCGCTGAGGTGAACGTCTTCAGCTGTGACCACCGGGGCGTCACCGGCGTCAGATTCGCAGGCGCTTGTCGGGCTGTCGTCGACACCGACTCGGCGTCGATGTTCTCGCGATCGTTGCCCCTGACCGTGAGATACATCGAGACGTCGAACGCCTGCATCGTCGTGTTCCGAAGGACGTCGTACATCTCCTGGTGGTCCTCGAGGTCTTTCTCGACGCCCCGGGCGCTCGCACGATGCTTCTCGGTCAGGTACTCGTAGTCGGCTTCGAGGTCCTCGATCTTGTTCTCCAGCGAATCCAACGTCTCTCGCGTATCACGAGGATCGATGTGGATGCTGACATCTGTCTGTTGGGTCTCGGCGGCCGCGTACAGTTTTTCGAGGAAGCCATCCATCGGAGCATCGGGATACTCACCGACCCACAGACTCTGCGCCCACTGGGTGTCAGTCCGGAGGGCGCTGGGCGTTCGCTCGATACTCGACGGCGAGACGACGGTCTGATGGATCTCGGGGATGCCGTCGACTGCCTCACCGTCGGCCTCGTAGTCCACGGTAAACTGTGATTCAGCATCTTCCCCCTCTTCGTCGGGGGCCTCGTCTGCGGTCGCCTCGTCGTCAGTTTCTGAACTATCCGAGCCGGTGAAGGGCAGCAGGTTTCCAATCATGACTTGTTGATGACGGGGGACGTTCGAAGCACCTGTTCGGGGTCGCCGTACTCGATTTCCGTGCCGGTCCAGTATTCCGCGATGAGGCGGGTGAGTTCGGCCGCATCAACGGGGCGCGTGTCACACCCCTCGATGCCGCGGAGGCCGCGCTCGACCCGCCGGCGCCGCTCGTCCAGTTCCTCGAGCATCGCGGCTCGCTCTTCCTCCTCCGGCGGCGCCGTGACAATCTGGATGAGGATGCCCAGTACGGGGATCCTAGCGAGCTTTTCGAGGAGGCTGGCCCGTTCGTATCGGACCTCCTCAGGTCGTACCGGAATCAGGACGTAGTGGTCGCGAATGGTCATCTGACGCTGCGCCAGCTCCCGGTCGTACCAGTCGACGTAGTGTTCGATGAGCGCCTGGAGTTTCTCGTTCGATTTGACGTCCGGGTCGCTCAACCGGTCTTCGTACCGCCCGACGTACTCGTCGGCGGGGAACGCCTGCGTCGTCGAGTAAATCTGGATCGGGAACTCGACGGTCGTATTGACGAAGTCCTGGAAGGCCTCCGCCTTCTGGGCCCACTCCTCGTCGGTCGCGAGCGCCATCGTCGGTGGCGACACCTGAACGGCTCCGACAAGAGCCCGGTCCGTCCGCTCGATGGCGTCTTGTCGCGGGTAGACGCGCTCGACGTGAGTGTACTCCTTCGCCTCCTCGTGGGCGATCTCCGTCTCGCTGCGGTGGAAGTTCACGAACAGACCGAGCCAGTCGAGACTGTTGGTGTAGCCGGGCGTGAGGTAGACGAACAGCCCACCGAAGGCGATCGCAATCGCTGCGAGGGGGATCGTGAGGGCGGACACCGGAATGCCACGAACGGTGAGTGACGGTGGGATAACGACCTGCGTCACCAGGACTACCAGTACACCGGGAAGACCGGCGACGGCGAGGTCCGTCAGCGAGTACTTCCCGAGGAACTGGGTGTCGGTACCGAGTGACTTCGGAATTCGTTTCGCGGGGTCAGTTGCGGAGCTCATGGGTTGTTAGTGGATATAGCGTGGCGGGTCATCTGCTGAATCTGGATTCCGGTTCCGAGTCTGGGGGTCCCGGAACGCATCGTCTCGATCGAATTCCTCGCCTCCGTCGTTCCCACTACTATCCTCGCTGGTGGTGGAGCCGGCCGTAGAATCATCATTTCCGCCGCCGAGGTTTCCGCCTCCGCTGTTTCCTCCCCCTCCACCGCTGCCGTCGGTGATCGCTTCACGGAGGCGAGAGCCAGTCGTATTGAGTCGTTGGCCGGTAGAGTGGGCTCTCGAATCACCAGAGTTCAAGACGTATTGGCCACCGCTCTTGACTGCGGGCTCATCGCGCACTCCTCGAACGAAGTTTCTCCCACCCTGTTTGGCCGATTGGACTTGTTCACGCCCTCTAGACAACCGACTACGGGCCTTCTCAGCAGACATATGCCTGGCCGCCCTGTCGGCGATGAAGAACAACGCCCCGGCCTGCCAGAACAAAACAAACGGAGAGGCAACGGCGAGAAGCGGGATAACGAGTGCCGTCAACCAAGCCCCGAACTCACCGGCTGAGGGGCCGAAGCTCGTCCCCAAGATGTCCCCGAGACGGAACAGGAGAGCAACTGGAACCGTCATAAACAGGAAAGGGACGTAGAACCCGGCCAACTTCTTCATGAATTTCGAGACTAGGGCGAACGGCCCGACGCCAGGGATCCAGAATACAATGAGTAGTGGCATCAGGAACACAAATAGGTAGAGTGCCAGTTGTCTCGCTAGGTAAATCAGGCCGATCAACACGAATAGGAGCAAATTCGTTGAGAGAGCGACGACCGTGCCGAGCACGCCCATCCCAGTGAACGACAGCGTCTGGAATAGCGAGATTTCTGACACCGAGGGGACGAGGAACCCAGCCAATGCATCCATAAACCGCAACGATAGCGCTGAGATCCACCACCACGACAAGATACCGAGCAGTCCAGCGAAGGCGCGTTTCTTGAGCTTCGAGCGATGGTATCCGTTGAACAAGTGGCTCGTCGATTCAAGGAAAATGACGATTCCAATCGAGAGGCCGTACAGCGATAGCGAAAGCGGGATAATCATCTCCCAGTAGTAGTCATAAATTCCGGGCCACGCTGCGTTCGTCGGCTGATTGAACACCGAATCTGGATGGGGAGTACCCACCACTGTCCGCAAGACTGCATCACCGTGATTCTCTATGACGGTCTCTATAGGGCTGAAGAGTATCTCAAGGAGTTCTTGGATAGCGCTGATGATAATGTCTCCAAGAGCACCTCCATCGCTGCCTCCGTCACTTTGAGCTAAAACCGGAGCAGTGCCCGTAGTCAGTAGCCCGAAAAAGACGAAGATAGAGCGAACTAGGAATCGGACGGGACTACGCATTGTCTCCACCCCCGTCCAGTAGTTCAATCTGGACGTCTTTACACGGGTGTTGGATTGCGCCTTGATCGTCGATGTGGTATCCACCGGACAGTTCCGCCCGAATCGGTTGCTCAATATCTCCGTGTGGGGTCTGAACAACAACGGTTAATTCTGCAGTATCACTCTCACATGAGACATCGTCGTTGTCATCGATGACGAGAACACCCCGTTGTTTCAGGAATTCCCGTTCAGTACCGGGGCTGAGGAATTCTTCGCTCGCCTCCGGACGCTCGAACGTGGTATCAGCAACGCCGTCTCCTTCGATTACCTCAGGTGCGTTCCGATACGGCGCATTCCGGAAGCCAATATTATACACCCAAGAGGGACCAGTACCGACGTTCTCGACCGTCACAAAGAGCCGACCGCTACTGTAGCCATCATCTTCATCGAACTCCGGTTCGACATCGACGATCTGGATATCGGGCCGAAGCTCCAGGGACATCGACTCAGATGTCTCGCCCGAAACGGCGACTAACTCGTACTCGCCGGCAGAGTACGTCCCACCAGTCTTGAAGACAATCTGTATTTCGACTCTTGTAGCTCCCTGTGCAACGGTTGACTGTTCGAACGTAGTACCATCTGGACCAATCAGATTGAGTTGGTCGACATCGTGATCATCAGCCAGCGTCACCACAAGGTTGGGTCCCGCGAAGCTGATTTCCTCAAATACCGAATCTGTAGACGGCGACGTAGAGGACGAACCTGTTGGGGATTCAGTCTGGTTGCCGGGACCATCGGTTCCGGAACACCCTGCTACTCCTGCAAGCAGGGCTGTTCCAGACGAAGCCAAAAGACGGCGTCGACTAATCCACCGTTCCGAATTCCGGTCATGGGATTCTGAATGTTCTCTGATCATTATAGTGACCTCCACGGGGGCCAGATACGCCACCCTGTAATCCGATCGATGAAGAACACTGCAAGGAGGAACAGCGAGACGGGAACGCCGATCCGGAACAGCGTCGACACCAACTGGAGCACTGAGCCTTGCAGCAGGACAGTATCCGAGTCGCCGGTATAGCCGGGAGGATTGAGCCACCAGTGGCCGGGTTCGTATCGGGCCGACACACCGCCAGGGGAACGTTCAATCGTCGTCGTGACGGTTCCGTTCCCGGTCGTGTTCACCCGCTGCCCGTTGACGACGACGTAGCCGTCCCGTTCGTCGGTATTGATTGGTGCGCCGGTGTTCGCGTTCTGGAGGGTCACCCGGACGGTGACCGTATCTTCGGTCTGGTTCACCACCTCCAGAGAGAGGTTGCTCTCGTCGATCTGGATTCGAGCGAACTCATCGGCGGGCCGTTCTGCCTCAACCCCTCTGACGAGCCCCCACGCACGGACAGTCTCGGGCTGTTCGTCGGTCGTGGCCCGCGTCGCGATGCCGTAGCTGGCCGTGTACGACTCCGTGAGAACATCCAGGTGAACGTTCGACGGGAGCGTCGGCGGCGACGTCGACGTCCCGTACACATCCAGTATCGTCACGTTCCGGCGGGGCGACGGCGTCGGCCCCGTCTCGATGGGGTACGCGTTCACCTGGAGTGGATGGAGCGGTGAGTGGGCGGTCCGCTGTCCGTCGTCCGAGCTGTAGACCAGCGTATCCCAGTCCTTGTCTCGGGCTGAGTAGAACCGCCAGACACCTCGGACATCACCGTTGGGCAACTGGTAGCCGAGCCACGGCTGGTTCTTGTAAACGACGAGGCCGAGATCACCGTTCGGATACTCCGCGATGAACCCTGATACCGCGAGGTCATACTTCGTGACCTCGATGGAATCGGTTACCGTGACGGTCTCGGTCGGGTATGAAACGGAACTCTCCCAGTTGGTACAATCGCCTTCGTCGTTGTGAGCGGTACAAACTTCGACCTCCTTCCGAAGTCGGACCGAGATATTCGCCTGGAGCGTGAGCTGGTGGTCCTCGCCGGCGTATCCATCCAAGGAGTACGACAGTGCCGGCGTGTGGGAACCACCAGCCGTCGTCTCCTCGTCGCCGTCGACGAGGAGTCTCGTCTCCTCAACCTGATGGCTCTCCAGACTCCAGTAGACACGTCGATCGCCGGAGGTGTCGTCAGGCGGCACCGCCACCCGGTAATCGACGGTCCCGCGGAGCGTCCCGTCTGGAGCGACGTAAAGCGGCTGTCTAGACGACGAGAGGCGCGCTCGGGTGGACGGCTGAACGGCGAACACCTCAGTATAGGCTTCCTTGATGAACTGGTCGCTGGTGAGGTCCGCATCTGGTGGATGGATCGACACGGAGCTGTTGGTCGCCGGGAACTCCGAGTGGTCGCCACGGTTCCATCGCTCAACTGCACGCGGGGGCGAATCGAACGGGACATCGGTCCCCTCGCCAAGCTGCTCGACCGCCGACCCGTTACTCAGATTCGCACCGTCGGTCGCACCGTCTTGATCCCCCGACCACAGTTTGTGAAAGGTCTCCTCCGGAACGCCGTGGTCAGTACTATTCGGGGGATGGGCGCCCACTGGAACGGCGGCTGTCGATGCGACGAGGACGGCGGACATGACGAGTGCGAATCCTGGTGCGTGGTTAGAATCCACAACTCGTGCCACCGACCACGATGTTGTTCAGGATGAACTGGACGATCTCCGTCCCGAGGGGGGCGACGATCACGCCCCAGAGCAGGCCCTGATTCCGGACAGATTTCATCTCCTTCTTCCAGTCCGAGCGACGGGTGAACGGGATCGCCACCGTCGCGCCGAGCGCGAGGACGCCGCCGATGAGCGGCCCACCGAACTGGATGATGGTGAAGATGTTCTGGATGGTGTCGGCCATGTTCGAGTCGCAGAATGCGCTCCCCGGATCCGACTGTGCGGCCGCCGTCCCCACGAACAGGATCAGCGGGAGGAGCGCCAGCAGAATCGGGCCGATGGACCTGTGGATGATCCGAATGACGGACGTCGATTCCTCAGTACTGGCCGGCGTCTCGCCGGAGGGGACCTTAGCACACATCGTTTGTGGGAAAGGATAGCACGACCAAAAGAGGTCAGAAAATTTGAATGAATTTGTAGATCTTCAAAGTTCTCCAAGTTCTCTAGAGAAGTTCTCATTCTACTGGGATATATGCGACCGCATAGCCTGGGTCGAACTAATGTCAGACGCGGACACAGCAACCAGCGCCAGCAACTCCGACTCGGATGTTAGCGACGATGTGGCCCGAATCAATATGCGAATCCCGCAGGACAAATACGAGTGGTTACAGGAAGAACTCGACTCATTCACGAGTGATACAGGCCGATTCCAGTACCTCATCCAGTTCTATTCCGACCACAAAGAAGATGACACCGACTGCTGATCTGCGACCCACAGGGCGACTTAGACCTGCAGCGGAGCAACGATGAGAAGCGGGCAATCCTCGCCCTCGAAATAGTACTGCTTTACCGTCGTCGCGTCCTCGAACTCGTCCGCATCCTCAGGAAGGGTGATCGTGCGGGCGCTGCTGTGTTCGTGGATCGAGTAGATGCCGAGTTCGGAGAGGTCCTCACACTCGGCGGGATCCAGTTCTCTACTGACCGCCTCCAACCACGCTTCAACTGACACGGAGGACCGCTCGTCCGTATCAGTTTCACGGGGGGTACTGCGGGGACTGGCTTGTGCCATGATACATTTGCACATACTTGCGTCTTATCTACTAAATACTGACGGCCAATGACTTTCTTAAAATCTGACTATGTAACTAATGAAGTGTTTGTCTGACGCCGACCGAATACACGTTAAGAAACGCTATTCTGAGGCGTTGAGACACGCTTGGATATCAGCACCAGTCGGAAAAGTCAAAATCACGAGAGGAACGGCGACAAGCGACCACCCGACTGGATCCAACTGTGGAACCGGATTCGACGAGAGATAGGCTCCAATTCCGAGTACGACAATAGGGGTATAGAGGAGAGTCGGCGCGATCGAACCGAGTCGGATAGCGACCGTCGGAGCAGACGGGGCGTAAACGGCGTCAACGTATGGGCCACGTCGATTGACACCGAACGAGACTGATTCCGCATAGAGCCTGTGGACGGCGTAGTGTGCGGACTCATGGAGGATCCACGCTACACCACACGCGAGTAGGTAGACGCCGAATATCAGAACCGTCTCATGGAACATTGGAACTACCGTCGAACGGTTCGAAATGGGAGGACATCGCAGATAAGCCTGAAGGGTAACCGTGGCTAGCGACCTTAACCAACAAGCTCGTGAACAACGGCAGGCTGTTGGTTAACGCGGAGAGACAGTCGATACCGCTGCCGTTCCTCATTTGATCTCGATGACCTCGCCCTGGCCTTCGTGGAGTCGCTCGCGGATTTCAGTTAGTAACTCCTGCCCTTCCTCGTACAGCTCACTCCCTTCATCAAGTGACACCTCATCCGCGTCGAGTTGGTCGATAATCTCTTCGATTCGGTTCATCCGACTCCTGATGTCCGTGTCTTTTGCCATCGATTAGATCACCCCCAGCCAGAGTGCAGTAATGAGCAGCAACAGCACTAGGAGCACGACAATTGCAACCTTGTAGTAAACTGGCGACAGGCCCTCAGGCGCGGTCGCCTCTTCGACTGCCTCGGCCAGTTCCTGTTCGTGTTCGTGCTCCTGTTCAAAGGTCTCGTACGCGGCCTCAAGCTGTTGCTCAAGCGGGCCAATGTCGCTAGCCAGGAAGTCATTCCGAGACTTCGCGATGTACTCGCCGGCCGCTGTCGGTGTGATCGCGGCCATATCCGCTACCCGATCCGCGATTAGCCGGTCGTCAGTATGGCCAATTGCCGTGACGATCGGGGTGTTCGCGGTGAAGATCGCTTCCGCGACCCGCTCGGTGTTGAACGCCTGAAGGTTCGAATCGCTCCCACCGCCGCGGCCGACGATAATTGAATCGACGTCCTCGGAGCGGTCCAGATGGTGAATCCCGTTCGCGATAGACGTCGGTGCCTCTGACCCTTGGACGGTCGCATCCTTCACCAGGATGTCGACTGTAGGGTCTTGCTCGTGGATCGCGCTCTGGATGTCGTACCGAGCATCCCCTCGGAGTGAGGTCACAACACCGACCCGTTCCGGAAACGCTGGCGGGCGCTGTTTCTGCTCGTCGTCGAACCAGCCACGCTCTTCGAGCTCGCTGCGCAGTCGCTCGACCGCGGCCGCTTGGTCGCCGTCGCCGACGACGATCACTTCCCACGGCTTGAGGTCGATTTTCCCGCCTTCAGTCCAGTAGTCGATATCGCCTTCCAGGATGACCTCAGTCCCGTCCTCGAGCTCGGCGTCCATCTTCCGATAGCGGTTTGCCCAGATCATACAGGGGAGCTCGGCGTCGCCATCGGTAAGCGTGAAGTAGAGCGCTGTACTGTTCTGATGGAGATCCGTGACTTCGCCAATACAGCGGACACCGTCGAGGGCAGGCGCATCCTCGACGACCGAGGCGATTCGGTCGTTCAGCTGTGACACGCTGAGGACGTCTCCTGCCTCAGGCTCGACCGCCTGCCGTTCAGTATCCGGTGCGTCCGCCATCTTCGTTTCCTAACTTCTGTACAGGAACCTCAAAAAGCTACGTTCGAGTGACGGGCTTGGCTGCGTTACGCAGGCCTACAGGTCGCGGGGCTGGACCGTCTTCCGGTCGTTGGACTCGGCACGCTCTGCGGCGTCGTCGAGCAGTTCGGCGACCTCCTCGTTGAGCGTGTCGTAGAAATCTGCCGAGACGTTGTTGTCCGAGAGTGCGTCCTTCACGGCTGCTTTGACGATTAGGTCAGACATTCCATCGCGGAATTCACCTGTCCACTATATAAAGGTTCGAAGTTTTCACGCGATATCCCGACCCAGTCAAGCCAAAATCGCCTCGGGGTACCAGAGAGAACATATGCCACCCCTCAAAATAGAGAACAGACGGATGCACGATCTAACTGGGTTCCAGCGGGACATCTTGTATGTAACGGCCGGGCTCAAGGAACCACACGGGCTCGCAATCAAAGACGAACTCGACGACTACTACGAACAGGAGATCAACCACGGGCGCCTCTATCCGAATCTCGACGACCTCGTCGACAAAGGACTGCTCGAGAAGGGTGAACTCGACAGGCGGACGAACGTATACACAGTTACACAGCGCGGTCAGCGTGAAATAGAGGCACGTCGTGAGTGGGAAACCCAGTATCTGGGAACCGTGGACTCAGGGACTGCATAGCGTTCTATCCAAGTGGGTGCAGTAATCGAACAATCAAGTTCTCGTTTCAACGAAATACATCCGAGGGCTCGTTACGATCCATCCGCCAATAGGTTATCGACGAGGCGGGTGAACCGGTCGATCATCCGATCGGACAGCGAGGGGGAGATCTCTTCGAGGAGGCGAGCGGTCTCAGTCCGCTCGGCTGCGACCAGCGTCACGTGATTATTGACATCTCGGTGTTTCTCGATGAGATTCTGTTCCGTCAAATGATCCAAGTGCCACTCAAGGGTTCCCCGAGCAATCCCGAGGGACTCTGTGACAGCGTTCGGGCTGGATGTTCCCTGTTCGAGAACACAGAATAAGATGTCGCGTGCTGTTTCCCGGCGAAGGACAGCGATTGCTCCCCGCTCCCACGCATCATATTCCGGTGTGTAATAGTGGGTCCGGCCATAGAGAGGTAGGTTGACCACTCTCTCTTGATTCTGGAGTTTCCTGAGATGGTACTGTACCTGTCCTGGTGCGAGGTCGAGTCTCCGCGTGAGCGCGTTGAAGTGTTCTCCAGGGTGGGTGGCAATATACTCGTGAATTCGGTCACGTTGGTGTGTCATGTATCGAAGTTGGTCTCGTTCGAAATGGTTCGGGAGTGATAGACTGCAGCAATAACGAGCGCTACAAGAATGACATCAAGCCCGTGTTCGAGGAGGTGATGCTCGGCTTGTGAAAACAGGCCTACGATGGAGATCCCCGCAACCGCAGAGCGTCCAAGAAGGGCAGCCAATGCAGCGACGATTAACAGATATGGACGGGATTGGCGTTGAACGAACGCGCCGATCGCAAGTCCCAGAAGTACCGCTGTACCCGCAGCCGCGGCGGTGATCACCACGAGCAACGGAAGGGACTGCGAACCGGTAAACCCGCTATGGAGTGGGACAAATCCCGCCATGTGGGCTGAATTTGAAACGCAGTTACCTGAGAACGTCGATTCGAGTTACTCCGGATGTTAGAATTGTAGAGAGTGGTTGGTGGTTCCAAACCTCTTCAGAGGGAGCAGTACCCAGATGCGAACCCAAGATTGTCTCACTTTTTTGTCCTTCACTATCACGACATACACGTATGTCCTCGTTCTCAGATCGTGCGCTCCTGACGGCGGTCGTCGCGGATGTCACGCTGATTCTCGGGTACGCCATCAGTGCGGTTCATCCTGACCGTCGAGTGTGGCCCATCGGTGACAGCTCTTGGCGGTGGTGGTTCAATTGGTCAGCGCTCTCCGTCGTGTTCGCTGGGTTTCCCGTGCTGGGCGCGCTCGATCGGGACTCCTTCATTTTCACCGAACGTTGGAGCAAACTCACGGGTAGCGGTATCGCCGCACTCGGGATGGGATTTGCCCTCTCAGCACTCTTCGAACTTGGGTGGATGGAAAGCAGTGGAAGAGAAGGGGAACTTCGGACGAACGGTATCTACCAGTACACGCGCAACCCTCAGAGCGTGGGATTCATTACGTTCATCGTCGGCGCGATCATTGCAGTGAACTCCCGGAAACTGGCTGTACACGGCATCTTGACCATCCTCGTGTACGCACTGTTCCCGTTTGCCGAAGAACCGTGGCTGCGAGAGCAGTATGGCCAGGAATACGAGCAATACCGCAAGCGGGCCCCCCGATTTATCGGGTGGAACTTGGTGAAGAAGCTCATCACCAGATAGTCTACTACCGACCTTGAGCGGGGATTCAAGAACTCTACCAGAACCGCCTTTTCCGTTGGCTTCCTAACTGTCGTCAATGACTGATGAGAGAGGTATCCCTCGCAGAGAATTCCTCAAGTCGGCCGTCGCTATCGGAGGCGCAGCGGCATTCAGTGCCTGTTTAGGCCGTGAAGATGTTGACGTCCCAACAGGGCCGGATGATCTCTCGTCGTATCCACAACGTCAGCACGCTTGGAATGAGGCCCTCCCACGGGACGACCACGGGAACGTCGTCGCTCCGAGCCATCGTGTGCTCCTCTATCTAAATTACCGACGAGACGGGCCCCCGAACGAAGACGACCGTGACCAAGTTGAAACAGCTCTCCGTGGGATCGAACACGCCTACGAGCGAAGCGGGGGCGGGTTATTGCTCACGGTGAGTTATTCTCCGGCATACTTCGACCGATTCGACGAATCGCTTCCCGAAGACGTTGACCTCCCTGATCCAGAAGCACTTGCGCCGTTTGAGGATCCCGAGTTCGATACGCCCGATGCAGTCGTCCATCTCGCGAGTAACACGGCACAGGTGGTGCTCGGTGCCGAAGAAGCCCTCAAAGGGAACAAATCAACCCTCAACGGTGTCGATCAGCCTGACGCTACACTGACCGATGTTTTCTCAATCGCCGACCGGCGGACGGGCTTTATTGGGGACGGGTTGCCGGCGGAGAATGCTGACGATGCAGAGGGTGTTCCGGCAGATAAGGTCCCAGAGGACGCGCCGCTGTTTATGGGATTCAAATCGGGATTCAAAAAGAACCAGGCCAGTGAAGATCGCGTGACAATCCAGTCGGGGCCGTTCGCCGGTGGAACGACCCAGCACATCTCCAAGCTCCAGCTCAATCTCAATCAGTGGTACAATCAGGACGATCGCTGGCAGCGTGAGGCGAAGATGTTCTGTCCGTACCACGCCGAGAACGACGTAATCGAGGGCGCTGGAGACAATCTCGGAACCAGCAGCAAAATCGACGACTGTCAGCCAACGGATGAGACGGCCCGCGAGATGGGCGTCGTCGGTCACTCCCAGAAATCCGCCCGCGCTCGCGATGACGATGACTCGCCTCTCATCCTTCGGCGCGACTTCGATTCTACCGACGGTGAAACCGCCAGCCTCCACTTCCTTGCGCTCCAGCGACGGATCACCGACTTCGTCGACACGAGAGAAGCGATGAATGGCACTGACGTCACCGAGCAGTCGGCCGTCGGTCAGCGAAACAACAACGGCATCCTGCAGTACATCCGAACGGAGCGTCGCGGTAATTTCCTCGTCCCCCCACGGTCGTTGCGTTCGCTGCCGCCTGCGCGACCGGTCGAGAACGCACAGGAGGTGACGCATGAATCGTCGTGACGTGCTTCGGGCGGTCGGGGGCACGTCACTCGTGGGGCTCGCGGGGTGTACCGGCCTGTTTGAGACGCGGTCAGCGCGGGCACCACCGCTCCCCGAGAACCGCCCGGACGCAGTCTACTATCCGACCCACTACGAGGGCATGAAAATGCCCGGAATGAAGGAACAGGGCGGGTACAGTTGTGCGCTCACGTACTCGTATGCGCACCGGTTCTGGCTGATGAAGCCGAATGGGATCACGAAGGTCGAGATTCAATCCGAAGATTCGATTCACCTGATGCCGGTCGTTTGGGAGACACAGACGGGGATCATCCCACCCGATATCAATCCACAGCTCACGATTACACAGGACGGCGAGCAGGTCGACCAGTTCGCACCGTGGCCGATGCTCTCCCAGCCGATGGGGTTTCACTTCGGCGATAACGCACAGCTCCAGGGCGACGGCACATACACTGTCGAGGTCAGCATCGGCGGGCCGTCGACGCGACGGACGGGGTCGCTGGCCGAGAATCAGGGGAACGCCTCGTTCACGTTCGAGTTCGAATTCAGCGAATCGACGCTCAACGAGATCTCGTATACGGACATTCCCGACGACAGAGAAGGCACGAAGGGTGCTGTCGACCTGATGGACATGGAGATGTTACCGAGTTCGCAAGTGCCGACACCGGACGCGCTCCCGGGGGACGTTCGTGGCTCGGGGACGAGTGGGGACGCGAAGTTCGTGGTTACGATCCTCGAAGACGCGTCACGTTTCGGTGGGGACGAGGAGCAGAGGTATCTCGCTGTTTCTCCGCGCACACCCTACAATCGAACGATGCTGCCGATGATGTCGCTTTCGGGAACACTGCACCGTGACGGGATGTCAGTGTTCGACGGAATTCTACAGGCAACCATCGATCCAGAGCTCCGCTATCACTACGGAGCGACGGTCGCAGATGTACAGACGGGAGATGAGCTGACGATCACGGTCGATTCGCCCCCACAAACAGCTCGCCATGAAGGATACGAGACAGCCTTCGTTGATATGCCAGATGTGCAGGTGACGTTGTAGTTCCAAAGGTGTCTTTAGAATTCCAACCGAAGCCAAATCTATGGAAGAGAAGCACCTCCTACTGGCGACGTTACTTGGCGTTGTCTCACTCCTGGTACTCACCGGATTCGTCGTTCGCTTAGCGTAGACAGTCACAGAATGGCCGAGGCTGGCAGTTACAGAAACCCCCGGTTGACGACAGCGAGGTCGACTCAATGAATCTACCAAACATAGTATCTCAGAGGAGAACATGAATCGGAGAACGTTTCTCAAACAGGGGACTGCTCTCTCGGGGGGCCTGGTACTGTCTGGTTGCCTGGGGCGGCTCGGATTCGAGACGCAGTCTGCATGGCGTGATCCACCGATCGTGGAGGATCGACCTGACGCGGTCTACTATCCGGCAATCATCGAAGGGATGGGAATGTACGGAACGACGACGGCAGGCAGTCTCGGATTTGCACTGATGCACTCCTTCCCGCACCGTTTCTGGAACCTCACTGGCTCACGAAAGACGAAAGTCGTCGTTCAGTCGGATGATTCGGTGCATCTGATGGCGAGTGTCTGGGACACCGAGACGGAGACGATCCTCCCGGTCGACGTCTCTGTCGAAATCAGTAACAGCGACGGTCGAGTGTCCTCGACCAACCTCTGGCCGATGATCTCGCCGAATATGGGGTTCCACTACGGCGACAATATCGCTCTCCCGGGGGAAGGACAGTACGATGTGACGCTCCAGGTTGGCCCGTTGCAGACAGCTCGTACGAGTCCATTCAACGGGCGATTTACAGAGGGACAGTCTGCCACGATGCAGTTCACGTTCGATACGGATGAGACGTACAATTTGGAGATTCGCCGGTTAGGGGACAAAGCAGGCACCCGTGGGACAGTCGATCTAATGGATATGGAAATGATTCCTGAACCGGTCGTGCCGACAAAATCCGAGCTTCCCGGTCGACTACTCCACGAAGGGCAATCCGGTGACGCAACGATGCTGGTTGCTCTCGTTGACGGTGACCATCGGTTTAGTGATACTGAAGGACCCTTCCTAATCGTTTCTCCACGCACACCCTACAATCGCGTGATGCTCCCGAGGATGGCTCTTTCAGCAACACTCGACCGTGGAGGGGATACAATCACACAAGGGACACTCCAAGCGTCCCTTGATCCTGACCTCGGGAGTTTCTATGGGATGGGTATTGATGAACTCAAGACTGGCGATACGGTCAGAATCACTGTAGAGACACCACCCCAACTGGCGCGCCACGACGGCTACGAAACCGCGTTTCTCGACATGGACCCGATTGAGTTCACTGCCGAGTGATCTTTCTGGTTGAGTTCTGACCTTAGTGTGCGATCCGTTGTTCTCTCGAAACCACCAGAATCAGGGTAGATATGGGGGCGTCGCTCCTGGAAGTGAGAGAATCCAGAGGCTAATAACGGTGTACCCGATCATCACACCGATGAACGGGTACTGGCTCCGGATTGCGACGAGACGACTCGAGAAGAGTTCGTAGGCGGTCGCGTGCGCTGCCCAGATAGCGAGGAGATGCCCGATGAGCACGTAGGCGATACTCAAACCCTCGAACCACCCAGGTGGAGACAATGTCAGGGGATTCGCTGGGGGCGACAGTGGAGAGAGAATTGCCATGCCTAGAGCCGGACTGAGGGATACAGCCAGTCCGGTGTAGTGGGCGAGGTGATATCCCGCTGCGATGGCCAATAGCGAGGGTGCAAACCGAAAGGCGATACGTTTCGCTGTGATGTATGTCCCGGTCCGTCGCCGAGAGAGTACGCCCGCATACCAATACGCGGCGAAGAAAACGACGTAGCCACTGACGAAAAGGAGTGTGTAGATGAGGATCGCACGAATCTGTACGGCTCCCACTCCAATATTGGAGAGGCTGACGAGTGCCTCGGTAGTTGCTGCGCCCGTCTGCGTCGTGATGAAGCCGCTGTACGTGAGCTCCCAAATCAGCGCAATGACGAACGCAACATCGGAGGTGTCCGTGATTAAGTCTGAGTCAGTCAGGTCGCTACCGGGCAGTTTTACAGTGAGCTTCCCGTCCCGCCGTTTTACAGGGGCGACAGCCCCGAAAAATCGGAACAGGACGGATAACGGATCTGCGTTCTCGAACCACGCGTCAGGACCGAAGAGTACTGCGCCTGCGATTGTGACGGCACTGTAGCCGAGGATCGCAAGCGAAAGAATTGACGGAATCGTGCTGACAGGGAAAATCACCTCAATCCACACAAGGAGTAATAGGCCACCGACAGCTGGCCATCGGGCTAATTCTCTTGGATACGTTCTGTGTCCAGCTGGGAGAAGCGAGACGATCCCTCGCCAGGGGTTCAGTGCTGGCCAAACGTTCCCTCCAAGATACGTAAGCATCGGCAAGCCCGCTCGAACGACGACAAATGTGACGAGAATGGTGAAGCTTGCTGTCGGGAGCTGCGGTCCGGTCAGTCCGAGATACACTGCCAGTCCAAGGACGACAATCCCAAAACTACGTCCGATCCATCGAATCGGTGTCCACCAGTCGTCGACCGTCGGACCGGGGAGTGACCAGTTGTGGAGATAGCGGATAAAGGCTCGATCAGTAACGAAGCTCGCAAGTAGGGCAGAGGCGCCGATCGTGGCGCCGCCAGTGGCAAGATACAGCCATCGGGGAACGGCAAGGGTATCCCGAGGCTGCTTCGAGAGCGTCATCCCGTTACCGGCAGCGACTGTTTCGGTAAACAGCGTCAGTATCGAGACCCAGAGTACAAACTGTACGAAGAGTCTGAGCTTCGTGTTCGAGACGACCCAATGACGAAGCCTCGACCCTGGACCTGACTCTATGTGTACCTCTTCGCTTGCCCCGGTGTTCGTATCTGAGTCAGGCAAAGATAGCATACATGAATAGAAGACCGAAGTACAGGAGCACGAGGGCTCCAAGCGCTTTCAGACGGAGTGTACGCAACTCGTCTTCTTCGTCTGCTCGGGCAGAGAGGAATGCGTCCTCCTCGTCGTCATCCAGCTCTTGGGGATGTTCTAAGCCTTTGTGGAGGACGAGGCGGTCGGTCGTCGGGAACGGATGCCCACAGTAATCACACTCCCCTGCAGGTGAGTCACGCCGTGGAACCGTAGTGCCTTCGTATGACATACTCTCGAAAGCTGTTATTCGGCCGTAGGCCAGTCAGCGTTGAAACCGTTCTGGTTCGACGTTCGAACTTCTCCGCTCGCGTATCGACCTACGTGGCGTCATCAATGGCCAGAATGGTCGGTTACAACAGATCTGCTAGCGAAGAACGAAGTTGTCCAAACGCTCCCTTTGACAGCGTGGAAGTAGTCTTTTGTTCAGAGTGGTTGTCTTCGACTGGAGACTGACTCTCCGTTTCTCGCTCTTCTTCGTAGGCGTCGCAGTAGATGCACATAAAAAAGAGTAGGCAGAGCGTCTCTATAAAACCATTTGACCGTAAGATGGGATAGCGCGGAGAATCGGGACTAAGCAGTATTACCAGCTTCAGACTGTGAGGTTATACCGCACCAATATTAACTAACGGCTGAATTACAGCCATTTTCTATTAACTATAGGGGGTATCAATAACAGCCGATTTATTATATCGTGAAGCTCAACTCGAGATAATGAGCGATTCCGAAGACACGGATTCAACCTTCACGGGAGCGAGTCCATGGCCACTCTTTGTCGCTATTGGATTTGCTCTCTCGGAGGTCGGTGTCGTTCTCGGCCTTCGTCCTGTCTCTGTTGCGGGACTGTTGTTGTTCGTCGGATCTGTTGCTGGCATTCTCACAGAGGCGGAGTATATTACTGAACCAGCGAAAGCAGCAGGTGTTCAAGGATTCGTCCTCTTCGGCATCGGTATCTTGCTGATCACACAGAACCAGACCGGGACGACAATCCGCGGTCAATCGATTGCGATCGCTGGTATCCTGTGTCTCGTTGGTGCACTTGTCTGGGTAGGCTTCGTTCGAAGGAAGACCCGCGCAACGGTATCGACAGCAGAGACGTCGGAAACAACATCTGATTGAGTTTCAGTAACAAACTATCGATGGAATTCGATAACACGAAAACGGTAATCGCGTTCGGGGTCCTGCTCACCCTCATAATTGGTGGGACGATGATGAGTCCGACGAGCAAAAGTACAGTCATGATGGTGAGCGTCGGCCTCGTCGTGTTTGGAGTCTTTACGCTCTTCCTCGAGGTCAAACACGGTGAGTATCGAGCAAACCATACTTAGGTCTGCATTTGAGATGAGACAACGGCCGAGTTAATAATATAGGGCAAAGTATTTATTAGGTATTGGCAGAAAATGGGTGTTTTATAGCAGTCGATTTAATAAATGTGTAGTGGCTAGGGGAGAGTGATGACCTCCCCCGACGACGATTCCCACAACAGGAGTGGTGAGCCACCGGATCGCGCCCACGAACACGAAGAAGGGTCCCACGAGCATAGTCACACGCATGACCACGACCACAGTGATCACGAACACGCCCAACACACAGAACAGGGCGTCGACGACGTTTCTCCACCCATAGACCAAGGGGACGTTGCACAATTCGCGGTCCCGGAGATGGATTGTCCATCCTGTGCAGGAAAGGTAGAGAACAGCGTCGAAAAACTGGACGGAATCCGCAGCGTCGACCCGCAAGTGACGAAAGGGACGCTGACCGTTTCATACGACGGCGAACAAACGAGTGCCACCGCGATTGCTAATCGGGTCGAAAAGGCCGGGTACACCGTGGAGGACACCGGCGAAGTGTCCTCGAAATTCACGGTTCCGGAAATGGATTGCCCGTCGTGTGCTGGCAAAATCGAGAACGCTCTCGAGAGGGTCGAGGGAATTACAACATTCGAAACCCAGCCGACGACCGGAACCGTCGTCGTCACGTACGATTCTTCGAGGACTGGAGAAGCCGATATCATCGGCGCTATCGAACGTGCCGGGTACAAGGTTACAGACACGTCGAGCGACGAATCAGGACGGCAGGACCCGACTGAGGAACGCGAGAGCATCTGGACGAGTCCACGAGCACTCAAGACGTGGATCAGCGGTGGATTCGTCGCTCTCGGCTTGCTCTTCGAGTTCTTCCTGACCGGGCAGAATGTACAGCTTGCAAGCCTTCTCGGAACGGAGCTGCTCGTCGCCGACGTACTGTTCCTCGTTGCCGTCGCGTCCGGTGGTCAGGAGATCTTCCGCAACGGCTACTACTCCGCTCGGAATCTGAACCTCGATATCGACTTCCTGATGTCGGTGGCTATCCTCGGAGCACTCGTTGCGAGCCTCGCCTTCGGTGAGGCGCTCTACTTCGAGGCGGCCACCCTCGCGTTCCTGTTCAGTATCGCCGAGCTGCTGGAGCGGTACTCGATGGATCGCGCTCGGAACTCGCTCCGGGAGTTGATGGACCTCTCACCGGATGAGGCAACCGTCAAACGGGACGATACCACGGAGACAGTTCCTGTCGACGAGGTCGCTGTCGGCGACGTGGTCGTCGTCAAACCGGGGGAGAAGATCCCGATGGACGGAACCGTCGTCGACGGTGAAAGCGCCGTCAATCAGGCACCCATCACAGGCGAAAGCGTACCCGTCGACAAGACGATGGGAGATGAGGTATACGCCGGCACGATCAACGAAGAGGGCTATCTTGAGGTAGAGGTTACCTCTGAAGCCGGTGATAACACGCTCTCGCGAATCGTGGAGATGGTCGAGGATGCCCAGTCGAACAAGACCGAGCGCGAGCAATTCGTCGAACGCTTCTCAACGTACTACACGCCAGTCGTCGTTGCCTTCGCCATTTTGACGACGGTGGGAAGCCCGTACGTTCTCGGCACGACCTGGCCCACGGCCGTCGTCTACGGGTTGACGTTACTGGTACTGGCCTGCCCGTGTGCGTTCGTCATCTCGACACCCGTGTCCGTCGTGTCGGGAATTACGAGCGCCGCGAAGAACGGCGTCCTGATCAAGGGCGGCAACCACCTCGAAGCGATGGGGGCCGTCGACGTCGTCGCCTTCGACAAAACGGGGACGCTCACGAAAGGTGAGCTCACCGTCACTGACGTCGTTCCATTAAACGAAAATTCGGAGGAAGACGTCCTCCGGTGTGCCCGCGGGCTCGAACAACGGAGCGAACATCCCATCGGCGAGGCGATCGTCGCTGAGGCCGGCAGCATGGGAGTCGCCGAGCGCGAGATCGATGATTTCGAGAGCATCACCGGCAAGGGCGTCCGGGCCGACCTCGACGGGACGCCCCACTTCGCTGGCAAGCCGGGGCTGTTCGAGGAGCTGGGATTCGACCTATCACACGTCCACGCGACCACTGACGGCGGTGTCGTCACCCAGACAGCTCGGCAGATATGCGACCGGAACAACTGCCTCGACCTTCTCGACGAGACCGTTCCCGAACTCCAAGCAGAAGGGAAGACCGTTGTCCTCGTTGGAACCGAAGACGAACTCGAAGGCGTCATCGCAGTCGCCGACGAGATCCGACCCGAAGCGAAGCGAACAGTGACGCGACTCAAGCAACTCGGCGTCTCCCGAACGGTGATGCTGACGGGTGACAATGAGCGGACTGCCCGCGCGATCGCCGAACAGGTCGGCGTCGACGAGTACCAGGCCGAATTACTCCCCGAGGACAAGGTGACGGCGATCGAGGAGCTCGTCGAGGAGTACGACGGCGTTGCGATGGTCGGTGACGGCATCAACGACGCACCGGCGCTCGCCACCGCCACAGTCGGCGTGGCGATGGGGGCTGCCGGGACTGATACCGCATTGGAGACCGCCGACATCGCCTTGATGGGTGATGACCTCGCAAAGCTCCCGTACCTCTACGAACTCGCACACGATGCGAACGGGGTCATCCGACAGAACATCTGGTCGAGTCTCGCTGTCAAAGCCGGGCTGGCAGTCGCAGTCCCGTTCGGATACGTCCCGATCTGGCTCGCCGTCCTCGCTGGCGATGCCGGAATGACGACGGCCGTCACCGGGAACGCGATGCGACTCTCTCGAATCACGCCGGAGACAGACACCGAAACCAGCGCTTCGGAGGGGTAAGATGGGTGCAGAGAATGAGGGAAACGCAACATCCCATACGGAGGCAGATCAGCAACGATACCCGTTCGGACTCTCGTCTCCGCAGTTTGCCGTCCTCGTTGTGCTCATTGGGCTCATCGGGCCCGGTTTGTTGGTATACACCTTCGAACAGGCGAACCTCTCTGCAGTTGCTGACCTCGTGTGGATCGTCGGCTATGGCACAACCGTATTTGTGGTTTGGTTCATCTGGCTTCGTCCGCTCGATTTCGCGGGCTCCTCCGCCCAAGATACATCACTCTCCGAAGAATCGGAGCGGTCCAAACCAGAACCGGAGGGAGCCGATGAGGAGATTACCTCTTCGGATAGCACTGAATCAACGGCGCAGGATTCGATGGTGACGAGTGAAGACGGGGCCCAGGAATCTACCCAGGAACAACCGGAATCCTCAGATTCGAAATAGAACCCCCTCTAATGTGAACTTATGACCCTTCACGAGCATACTGATGAGGAGACCGCAGAGCACAACCTCCCGTCTAAATCAAGTGGCAGTACGCGTCGGCTTGCGCTCGTCGCGGTCGTCAATTTCTTTGGATTCGTCATCGAACTGGCTGGTGGACTCCTGTTCGGGTCGGTCGCGCTTATCAGCGACGCACTCCACATGCTGTTCGATATGCTGGCGTACGCGATGGCGTTCGGCGCGAGCTACACCGCCGAACGGTTCGAGGGTGGCGAGGCGTGGTCGTACGGTCTCCACCGACTGGAGCCGGTTGCGGCCTTCCTGAACGGCGTCTTGCTCCTTCCAATGGTCGGATACATCGTCTGGGAGTCCTACCAGCGGTTCCTTGAGCCAGTGGCGATCAATCCCGAGTTGACGCTGATCATCGCTACGGGTGGCCTGCTGGTAAACATCGGCTCCGTGTACGTGTTGCAGGGTGGTGAGATGAGTCTCAACGAGCGCGGGGCGTTCTACCACCTGCTCGGTGACGCCGGTGGCTCTGTTGCGGTAATCGTCTCGACCGCCGCCGTCGCAGTGTTCGATCTCCCCATCGCAGACCCTGTGGCGGCCGTACTCATTGGGCTGCTGGTGCTCGCGTCGGCCGGGAACGTCCTCCGGGAAAGCACCTCGATCCTGTTGGAACGGAGCCCGGTGTCGTCCGAAGAACTCCGGGATGAATTGACGACACTCGATGGCGTCGACCAGATTGAGGATCTCCACGTCTGGCAAGTCTGTAGTCAACTCACCGTCGCAACCGTCCGACTGACAGATACGTCGACCACACTCGAGGAGCAACGGAGAATCCAGTCACGGGTTCACGACTATCTCACGAATCGAGGAATCGACCACGCAACCGTGGAGCTCGTCGGGCGTACCGATCCCGATACTGACCCTGTCGGTACGACGAATCACTCCCACTAACGATGTCCCACACAGCACCCGATCAAATGTTCGAGGTGTTGGACGAGACGAACGAGAACCTCATTGCGATTCGCGTCGGGAAGGGCACGCGAACAGGCTATCAAGAGCTGTACTCACTCCTCGTCGAAAAGAGCGATAAGCACGGGTACATCCACGTGTACGAGGAAGTTCCGAACTGGACGTTCAGGGCGTTTCTCACACACCTCCACGGGGTGGTTCCCGATCTCCGGTACGGCCCTGAGTTCGATATCGACCGGTACGCCGCAGTCGGCGATACACGATGGGCAAAACTCCTGTTCGACTGGTGGTATGCAATCCGACCGATCTGGCCAGTCGCCCCCAACGAAATGCGATATTTCGACATCAAGAAACGCGAGCGAGCTCTCGACTGGCTTCGAGAGGAAATTTAGTTACGAATACGATCAACTCCGCCGACGACAATGAGGAGTGTAGAGACAAGCGTCAGTCCAAGTTGTGGTTCCCGGAACCAGAATGGCGTTGACGGAACGACTGCCCGAAGCCCGACCAGCAGTAGTGAGAGAACCGGCACGCCGGCGTCAGGGCTGTCGACGCTGCTTCCGTTAGTCGTGTACTTCGGGGCTCCGACAGACTCACCGTAGGGCAGTCGGTCGGCTTCGTATGGGATACGCTCTGTTCGAACGCTCCAGACGACAGTCCCGGATTCGTCGACCTCTACGAGTCGCCGGTTGAGCGTGTCGGTGATAAGCGTGTTTCCGTTCGGGAGGCGATCCGCATCCCGGGGCCAATCGAGCTCGACACCCGCTGCCCGATCAAGAGCCCACGCTGGCTCCCATTTACCGCCCTCCGTTCGATGCAGTTCCACGACTCGGTCGTTCTCGCTGTCGGCAACGAGGACGGCACCATCCCCGAGCCACTGGGGGTTGTGCTGGTGGTTGAGCACGTCGGGGTCACCGCATCGAATATCGCCATCATTGTCATAGTCGTTCAACTGGCCGGATTTCCGGCAATTGGCATCGTTCGAATCGGTCGTATCCTCATTGATAACCTCAACGACGCCCTCGCCGCGCTCGATAACGAGTAGCTGGTTGGCATTCCGTACTGAGACGAGATAGCGCCCAGAGCCGATGACGTCCACGTCGTTGATGTGCAGCCAGTCGGTCGTCGTCGGATCTTGTGGGGCGTCGTAGAACGAACTCGCATTCCACTGCCACGTGACTTCGCCGTTCTTGACAGTAAAGATACGCTCGTACTCCATATCGGTGACCAAGTATTCTCCCGATTCGAGTCGTTCGACATCGTGGACTTCGCTGTTCTTGTTCGTTCGCACCGGGAAGCTATACTCCGAAACCACCTGCAGGTCTTTCCCGGGGTCAATGACTCGGAATCCCGTTCGGGTACAGGGAGACTCGTACGGTCCGCACGAAGCGTACCCGCTGTCCATGAACCCGGCTAACACTGTTCCGTTCTCCGTTTGTGTGACGTCAAAATAGCTATCAGCACTCGATTCACGCCAGGTAGTGTTCGTCCCGTTGAGAAGATAGACGCTGCCGTATTCGTGCCAGCCTGGGCCACCCCCCTGAGACCCGACCAAGGTTCGGGACGTCTGGTCTGTCTCCGAAGCCGTCCCAATCGCAGGGGCGAGCATTGCACTGCTAACAAGCGTGAGAACGAACAGAACAACGCCGAAAAGGATTAGGTAGCTACCCCGACGGAGATCAGGAACGGCAACATTCGGAACGGGGTTCATTTCTGGATATACAGCGAGTACATGATGACCGCGAGGCCAAGGGCGACGAACAGGCTGTTGATGAGCACGCCGAGGGCCAATCCGACAGAAAAGAACTGGTTGGCCACGCCAGTTAGAATTGCCCCGAGTGTGATGATACCGAACCCGACACCAAGGACACGTAGCGAATCCGCACCCGTACGTCGATAGGCTTTAAATGCAATATAGGTAATCCCGCCACCGAGAAGCAGGATTACGAACTTGACGACTGCAATCGCCGTGATGACGCCGTTCATACTTCGTCCCCCATCATCGACCAGATATCTGCAAGCCGTTCGTCTGTAGATTTCGGCGGCCGATCGACGCTCACCGAAAACGTACCTGTGTCGTCCATAGAGATCGTGACGTCCTCGAACGACCGCTCGTAGTAGGTAACCCGTCCACCTCCGGGGTTGATCGTCTCCTGTTCTCGAACGAGGGAAGCGGAACTGAGGAGTTCTAATTTTCGATACAGCGTCGACTTGGGGATGTCACATGCGTCGAGGAGTTCGTTCGCAGTCATTGGTTCGATAGTTTCCTGGAGAATAGCCCGACACGCGGGATCATCCAGCGCATCAAGGACATCCTGTACCTCCGGAGTGTCCTCGGACGACACTGAATCATCTCCCATTATTCGATAATACGTGGTCCTCGGGATATGGTGTCCGATTGCTGGAGAGGCATCCCATTGGTCCCACGAACTCAGTCGGGATCGTGGTTCCAGAGTCATGACGGTCGATCCATCGAAAGAGGGGAGACATGGTGACACAATTATGAATCGTGCTGAATTTCGAGTCGTTGTTCGCCTGCGTCTGTGATCTCGTAGAGACCCCTCCCCAGTGGAACAATACAGCCCTCACTATGGAGGTGAGCACACGTTTGGTCAATGGTGATCGGGTGTCCATCGACGGCGTTAGTGATCTCCATCACATGGCACGGTGACTCATCAACGAGCAGCTCCAATATCTCGACCTCGGTCTGTATTGAGAACTCGCTCATGGTAAATATCGTATCATGACCCACTCAGTAGCTGGATTTCGCCCGGCAGGGGCTATCCGGTCAGTCATACTGCGCGTACACCTCGAGAAGCTCTTGGTATCGATTTCGGATCGTGACTCGACTGACGTGGGCGACCTCACTCACCGTCTCCTGTGTGAGCTGTTCGTTCGTGAGGTGGGTCGCAGCATACAGAGCGGCAGCCGCCAACCCGGCTGGACTCTTTCCACTGTGGACGGCATTATCTGTAGCTACCTCAAGCAGTTCTCGAGAGCGCCGTTCTGCTTCGTCGCTCACGTCGAGCGATGACGCGAATTGTGGAATATATTGCATGGGATCCTCCGGCTCGATCTCCAGCCCAAGTTCTCGGGACAGATATCGGTACGCTCGCTGGATCCGGATTTTCTCGACACGGCTGACATCGGCGAACTCCGTCAGCGGCCGTGGCATTCCGTGCTGTCGAGCAGCCGCATACAACGACGCCGTCGACATACCCTCGATCGAGCGACCGGGGAGCAGGTTCTGCTCCACAGCACGCCGGTACAGGACGCCTGCAGTTTCCCGAACCGATTCAGGAAGTCCCAGAGCGGACGCCATGCGGCTGATCTCCCCGAGCGCTTGCTTGAGATTCCGCTCGTGAGCATCCTTCGTACGGAACCGCTCGTCCCACGTCCGGAGGCGCTGTAATTGAGCACGTTTGCGACCAGAGACAGCCTGTCCGTAGGCATCCTTGTCCTGCCAGCCGATAGTCGTACTCAGACCCTTATCGTGCATCAGCTGCGTCGTCGGAGCCCCGACCCGACTCTTTTCATCGCGTTCCTCTGAAGTGAACGCACGCCACTCAGGACCGTGGTCGATTGGATTATCTTCAAAAACCAACCCACAGCTTTCGCAGGTCGCCTCACCGCTGTCGCTAGTCCGTGTAATATGACCCTGACACTCGGGACAGATGTTGTCGTTGGCAGACTTCACCTCGCGGTCGCGTTCATCTATTGACCGTTCCTGGGTATGTTCTTGAGCCATCATACTATTGGCATATAGGGGTTTTCCCTACAAACCGTGTGTCTTCTTAACAGTATCATGAGACGGCTCCTCAATGAATAGCAGGCGGTGTCCCACTCGCTGGGAATCCGGCTTAACACTTTGTCTCCAAGACATCAACTCGTCACACCGCAAGTCAACGTCCCTACCCAATATTATGTCTCAAGCCCGACTCCGCAGGCACGATATACGAACCGCGATTTCAAGGATTCCGGTCGAGTACAGGCATATCGCCAGTTTGACGCTACTAGTGACGTATATTGTGATGCTTCTTGGAGCCTACACCAGTGCAATCGGTGCTGGACTTTCCTGTCCCGATTGGCCGACCTGCTACGGGACGTGGGTCCCCTTCCTTCAACCCGAGATCATTGCTAACTCGCCATACTCTGCACTCCAAATCTTCGCTGAGTGGGCTCACCGTGGACTGGCGATGACGGCCGGGGTTCTGATCGTCGGCACGACCCTTGGAGCGTGGGTGACACACCGTAATACCCCGATTGTCAAATGGTCGGCCACGGCCGCTCTCGTCCTCCTTCCGTTACAGGTTATCCTCGGAGGATTGACCGTCACGGAAGATCTCCAACCGACCATCGTGACGACGCATCTGGGCGTGGCAATTCTCATTCTCCTCTGTCTCCTGACGACCTGCCTCGTCGCATATCTCCGCCGCTGATGACCCCTTGCGTATAACACAATGCCACAGATACCGACGATTCAGCTCACTATGAGAGCAGAACACGGAGCCTATGAAATCTACACTTGGAGTAGTGATCACGAATGACTGCCCATACCTGCCCGATCTGTACAGATCAATTCGAAACAGCTGGAGCAGCGCGTGACCACACATGGAACGTTCACAGCGCCTGCCATTATTGTGGCGAACAACTCGGTGACGAGACTGACGAGCAGCTCTACAGACACTGGCTCGTCGCGCACCCCGACGACCTCTCAGGTGTGGATTACAAACGGGCTGAGACAGCCGTTGATTCACTCACGTTCTCAGAGCGGCTCTCCGAGGGAGGTGTTGGAGCTGCTGTCGGAGGACTAACCCGCCGACAGCTTCTCCTCGGCGGTGGTGGTGCCGCCACTGCCGGTCTCGTGATCGGCGCCACCGCTCTCTCTAACAATACGAGCACTGAGCCGGATGACGGCGCGACTGCTGGAGGTGATACGGGTGCCGTTACCACTGCCCCGATTCCCGACTCGCCTGGAGACTTCCGCTATGCGACGATGGGGTCTGCTGATGCCGATGTCATGGTCACATACTTCGGGAGCTGGAAGTGTCCGTACTGCGCCCAGTTCAGTACGGAGATGCTTTCACAACTCGTGACGGACTACGTGGAACCAGGAACAATTGCGCTCGAGTTCCGCAATCTGGCATATATCGGTGGCGACCCATTTTTGGGCCCCGATGCACCGGCAGCCGGTCAGGCCGGATTAGCCGTCTGGAACACCGACCCAGCCTCATACTGGGCGTTTCACGAATACGTGTTCGGGAATCAACCACCCGAGAGCGACCAGTGGGCGACCGCCGAGAGATTGGTCGAGTTTGCTCAGGCCGCAGGCGTCTCCGAGACAGCGTCGGTCCGCACGGCCATCCAAGAAAATCAGTATGACGACGCGCTGCGGGCGACTGACAGGGCTGCGAGCGATGTCGGTGTCGATGCCACACCCACGCTCCTCATCGATGGCATGACGGTCAATCCACTCGGAAACGAAGAGCGAGTAAGACAGCTGATCGAAGATGCAGCTGGATCAAACTGAGTCATGGATGTCCGACGGACGATTCTGGCTTGCAGGCGGGGCAGGCGTCGCGGCGATTGCAACCCTGGGAAGCCTCTGGTTCAGTCTCGGCCTCGGTCTCGTTCCGTGTACCCTCTGCTGGTACCAACGTATCCTCATGTATCCGCTTGTCGTCGTTCTCGGCGTTGCCGCCCTCGAGAGCCACAACACAATCTGGCGAACAGTCGTGCCACTATCCGTGGTGGGAGCTTCAATCGCGGGATATCACTCCGTACTCCAAGCAACGACGGCCTCATGCACCTTTGCTGGCCCCTGTGCAGTTGTCCAGTGGCAGGCTCCGGTGCTCGGACTTACAATTCCGAATCTCTCACTCATCGCGTTCGTGCTCGTGATAATTACAGTCCTCGCTGGATCCAACCTCGTCGAACCTGAACGTCAGCTATGAACAAAATCACTACCGCGGGATGTCTTGGAATGAATAGCGCCGGAATCGACCTATCGAAGCCAGCTTGTAGGGTGGAGCCCTACGCTCACATCTGATTAATGTCGTCGATATCTCGTTTCCGGTCTGTCGCCTCGGCGATTGGTCTCACGTATGGATCATACGTCGCGGGGGCTATCGTAATCCTTGCCGTCGCGACGGTAGTCGGGTTGTTCGGAGTCGACCTCGCGTCGCGCCCAGCCCTCAGACTGGTTGTGAGCACGTTCTTCCTCCAAGGAGTGACGTTTGGGGGCATCGCCATCCTTTATCTCAAAGGCCGTGATCTCGGATTGGGATTCGTTCCAGTTCGTTCACCTGACAAGCGTGATGGAGCAGTGATTGTTGGCGGGAGTATAGCGATCCTGGGGTTGCTCTTTGTGGCGTCCTCAGTAATCACAGCCCTCGGTCTGAACTCGGCTCAGAATCAGATCGTCGAGGTCGGGCGACAAAATCCGAGTGTATTCCTTCTTCTGATCCCCCTTCAATTCCTGTTAGTCGGCCCGGGAGAAGAGCTGTTGTTCCGGGGCCTCGTACAGGGCACCCTCCGTGAAAGTCTCCATCCGGCTCGTGCAATCATCCTCGCAAGCGCTCTGTTCGCATCGATCCATCTCTTCTCGTTGTCAGGGGAAGGCAAACTGGTGTACATCGGTATCGCATTCGTCCTGGCCTTAGTACTGGGAGCAGCGTACGAGTATACGGACAACCTCACAGTGCCGGCTGTGATTCACGGGACGTATAACGCGGTGCAGTTTGCAGGGGCCTATCTGACGGCGACGGGCGGACTCTAAAAATCTGACCACTTTGTCGTCTCAATTTCAGACTCCTAACGGCGAACAAGTATAAATAAAAAGCCGCCATCTCCATTCGCCTTTTGCCGAACATATCCACGCACTGTCCCGTGAATTGGGACACCGCAGTCGCCCTATGTTTAGGCCAACCAAAATGCCGAGTGTATCATGACCACACGTTTCGGCGCACCCGGAACCGGACTGTCCCGGCGTGAGTTTCTCGCGGCAACTGGCGCGACGGGTATCGCTTCGTTAGCAGGCTGTTCGGCGGGCGGAGCTAACGAGCCAGCAGCAACGAGCGATACGGCCACGCAGACACAAACTGACTCGCCTAATCTCCCCTACACCAGCCCTCCAACAGTCGTCAACGTCGACGAGCAGGGTGGTGGAGTGACGATGCGGACTCAACAGGCCCGCCACGCCGTCCACCCGCTCGATACAATGGGTGGGCCCGTCGAATTCCCACGCGTCTGGGCGTTCCAGGCCGACGACAACGACCCCAGCGTCCCAGGCCCAATTCTCAGAACGACCGAGGGTAACGCGATGGAGGTGACACTCGACAACACCGATGGCCGACGTCCCCACACGATTCACTTCCACGGAATTCGCAAGACGTGGGAGAACGACGGCGTCCCGACGACGACCGGGATTCAGGTCCCGCCAGGGGAGACACACACCTACGAGATTCCCGCTAACGTCCCTGGAACGCATTTCTACCATTGCCACTTCCAGACCCACCGGCATATCGACATGGGCATGTACGGGATCTACCGAGTTGATCCCGAAGGCTACGAACCGGCGGACCGCGAATACTTCATGACGATCAAGGACTGGGATTCGCGGGTTCCGCGGAAGTGGGCCGGTGAGGCGGACTTCACATACAATTCGGCCAGTCGCAATCCGGACGTGTTCACCGTCAACGGGAAGAGCGCACCCCGAACGCTGCACCCCGAAGAAGGCTCACCGATCATCGTCGACGAGGGCGACTCAGTTCGCATCCACCTCGTCAACGGTGGATACATGTCGCACCCGATGCATATCCATAACCACCGCTTCCAGCGTGTCGAAAAGGACGGCGGGACGATTCCAGAGGCTGCCCGCCACGACATGGACGTCACGAACGTCGCCCCCGCTGAACGACACACGATCGAATTTACTGCCGATGCAGACCCCGGCATCTACCTGATGCACTGCCACAAGGTCAACCACGTGATGAACGGCACGTTCTATCCCGGCGGGATGCTCACCGGCGTGGTCTATCGGTCCGTCATGGATACTGACATTTTCAACCAACTTATGGAGTACGCTGGCTACTCCACGTAGAGACCCTCTACACCACGACCAGGACAGGATCTAACTGAACGATAGGGGTTACCCAACCCAGGTGGACTCCTGTTGGTTCGACATCACCCCGCTAAAACAGCCGTCGCTAGGACTGCGAACCGGTCATCGAAATAATCTGAATCAACACAGCTGGGGGCTAGCATGGACCGCAACACAGCGGATTCCGGCTACTGGGTCGGCCTATTATGCACTGGCGCGGAACTCGCCATGTTTCATTCCCAGGAAGAACGCGATGACCGAGAAGATAATCATCGAGGGCAGAACCATCATAAAGACCGTCGAGGAGGTCATCACGGTCGTGAGCGCAATCGCCGCGACGGCGACAATTACGACAAGGGGGGCCACCGAGCGCACAAAGTCGAATTCCATATGTACAGTTGTGACCGGATAGACAAAACCGTTAACAAAGTAGATTTGCTGGAAGCCGGTATTGACACGGTGCGAGCGGAAGCCCACCCTTTCACAGTCATTGCCGGAGTCGATTATCTAACATGTTCGACGCCCACTCACGCCGATTCTGAAAGCCGTGCACCCGGTGCACGGAGTTCCTCGATTCCATCGCTGAGTTTGCCAGCACTAATCGCAGCCAAATCAGCAACTACTGTTCAGCCATAGGACGACGTCAAGACAGAGTAGGAGGTAAAAGAGAGGACTACTCATATTGGGAGATGATCTCCAAGATATCGACAAACGTCGCCAATACCGGATAATCAACCTCCAGACCCTCATAGAGATATGAACAGAGGTCAGTGTAGGCATCCACGTCTGCCGACCGATCGATTCGATGAGCGTGGATTTCCTCCTGCCGTTGCTGGATCCAACTCTTACATTCATCATTCAACGTATGAAGCGTCTCGTATCGGTCGGTTAGTTCAATATCTGAGTTCCCCTGTAATTTCGTAGAATCAAGTTCTGCTATCGCCTCTCGAATCTCTTGAACTGTAGATTGCACGTCTTTGAGGGTAGTGAATTCATCCTGGAGGCTCTCCAGAAAGACTCGGCGGTTGTCAATACACTGCTGTGCGGCCTCGAGGAGCCGTTGTTTGATGAGCGGTGAGAACGTAGTCGCTTCTGAGATCAGGAGCAACACATCGGCCCCGAATTCGGCACTGAGGCTCGCCTCGAACGAATCACCGTACACGTCGCCGTAGTGGTCGACCGCCATCACAGTATCATGATACCACGGCTCGATGGTATTACGGACCGACTTCTCTTCGGATGTAAGGTTCTGATCCACTCCAACAACGGACCGTTCGAACCGAGGAGTCTGTGTGTCGACGGTCTGGATACGCTGGCGAAACCGTTGGAAGGCTTGACATTCGCGCTCAACCTCACGTCGTTCTCGTAGAACACTATCGAGGGCAGCATCCGTGTATGTCGGCCACGGGCCTTGTGCGAGTGTCATCGACAGCGTATGTCTCCATACTGTCGGTCCGAAGCACAGTCAATGTCGGCCATATGGTGTACAAGCGATTCCGGAGCGCACAGCTCGCAGTATACGCGGCCGCCTACCCGGAGAACGAGCTGTACGAGACGCTGCCTTGATCAACGATGGTCTGGCTTTCGGGGACGTCTCCGTCCGGCGGCATACTCCCCTCCGCGGGACCGCCGGGTTCGCCAACGACGATCCGACCGACCATCCCCAGAGTCTTGTGCGGGATACAGAAGTAATCGTACGTCCCCGTGGTCTCGAACGTGTGCTCGAACGTTGCGCCCTGTTCACTCAGCGTTTCGCTATTGAACGTTTCTGCGCTTTCGGGAATCCGGGTAACTGATGCTGAGCTCGTTCCCTCTTTGTAGGCGGTTGCCGAGTGACTGCCGCTCTGGATTTCGAATGTCACAGTTTCCCCGGATTCGATGAACAGACCAATGGGATCGAAATAATACTCGCTCCCGTCAGTGACCATCATAACAGTATTCGAGTCTCCAGACCCACCAGCTGTCTCCTGCGTTTCAGTCGTGGTCGGCTCACCGCCACCGTCTCCGTTCCCCGAACTACTGCATCCAGCGAGACCAGTTACGCCACCTGTTGCGAGAATTCCGGCTGTCTTGAGAACCTGTCGACGCTCCATACCACATTATCAAAGACCCCAACATAAGGGGAAACGGCGGATTCCCACTGAATAGGACACCGACCAGACCTGAAGTACTGAAGCTCCAAGTTGAAGCTGCTCCGTTGGTGTAGCTCGGCCAACCATCTCGGCATCTCACGTCGAGGACCGAGGTTCAAATCCTCGACGGAGCATCCCCGATCTGATCCACTGCCCTACCCATAACCCTCACAGATGGCTACCGCACAACAAGGGACTGAGGAACACATTTTGACCCGCTATGCCTCCGTAGAGATCGGTACAATCACCAGTCCGTGTCTGATTGTTCTTGCCACCGCAACGGTTGTATACAACTGGCCACCGGCTGTACTCGGCTGGTTTGTATCCGGCCTACTCGGACTTCTCATCGCAGTAGTATCCGGCCGGACGTCAGCAATCAGGCCCAGTCTCATCAAATGGCCCCGGGCTGAGTCAAGAGGCGATTTAGCGGTGAATGCGATTGCATACAACGGCGTCTTGATTATTGGCACCGTACTTGGACAGATCGTGTGGACAGCATCGAATAGTCTCCTACTCGCTGCAGGGGTTGGAGCCGTTCTTCCGGTCTGGTTCTTCAAGCATATACAGTTCCTCGTATTTCTGGACGGCGAGTGAATTCACCGTGCCGATCGTACTTTCGGAGGGGGATATTTCCACAGCCAGCAGGATCTAACGACAGTCAAGCCCAGGATATCAGAGGTAAATCAGTCAGGTAGAAGTGCCTCTCTGTCCAAGACAGAATAATGTCACCGGAAGAGCGTCACCCACGTGGAGATCCCTCCCGTGGACAGACCACTCGAATCGGGTCTGTTCGGCCACTCTCTGTACTTCTTGCCGCAATTGTTACGCTCACTCAGGTTCCCGTCGCGTCCGCCCACGGTACAACCGGAAGCGGTGGACTCTCGCAAGGACACGGTGTACTTCTTGCTTTCGTTGGTGCCGTTATTCTCGGCGGCTTCATCCTTCTCAAACGGACCGATCGCATCACCTCAACAACCGCCCTTTACGGCGTATTTGTCGGGATCTCCATCACGGCACTCGGAGCAATTCTCTTCGAAGGGCTCTCCCCAGATCCGACATATACTGCGAGTTCGATGCCGTTCCCCCGGTCGTGGTATCAGCCGTTGGCCCTACTGAGTGGCTTGGGCATCATGGTCGCGAGCTTCATCGTTGGGTGGCTCCGCTGGCCATCCCGCCCACGATACACGTTCCTCGGCATCCTCATGGGATTGTGGATCTCGTACCCCTACCTCATTCCTGGACTGGCAAGTGATACACACCCACTTGGGTACGCAATCGTCCTCGGAACACCAATTCTAGTCGGCTACGTTGTCTGGAAGGACGCAGGGAGTGTCATTCGCGCAGTCATGCGTGATCCGGTTGCGCGTCGCTTCGGCATCGGCGTCGGTGTCGTGTTAGCACTCTTTTTCGTCTCTATAACAGGATACCTCTCGTTTTTCCCCGAGGAGGGCTTCCCCGAAGAGGTGACGGTCGTCGTTCTACCCGCAATCTATCAGCTAGTATCGTGGCCGACGCTCGAAATCGCGATTCCGCATCTCCCGTTCATACATATCCCGTTCTTCCTAGCCCTGTCACCCGGCCAGGTCATCGTCGTCGGGATGCTAAGCGCACTCATCGGGTTAAACGCCGCTCTCATCGCCCGTCACTGGCGCGTCGAGGAACGAGCCGGCATGACCGAAGGGACCGCCGGAAGCGCTGCAATCGTCGGGACGTGTACCTGTGGATGCTGTGGGCCACTCGTCGCGAAGATCGCGGTACTTGCTGCCGGGCCATCGATTGCCGCCCCTCTCTACTGGGTGTTCGTCGATTCGGCCTCGCCGCTCAGTGCAGTATTCATCGTTGGAAGCTTCGTCCTCTTCACGGGGAGCCTAATCTACTCGGTCCAAGCAGCCCGACAGCCCGATCAATCGGCTGCCATCATCCCGGCGGACTGAGGTAAGGTATCTACTGTGATCTCACGGTACCTAGGGGGACAAATGCCTCAATATATGAGGGGAAAACGTCGTCAGTACGTGTTTTTGGAACTGGCAGCGGTACTGATCGTTGTCGGCACCTTCGCAACCGGCTTCCTCCCGTCGACGCCGTTCTACCAAGTCCTCTCCGGAGGCATCATCGTTGCGGGCTTTGCGGTCGGGTACGCGGGGCTCGGTGCCTTTGAATTGCTCGAATGAAGCGATAGGAATCGTCTTCACCCGGTTACAGCAGGTATCTGCCGCTTCGCTGGGTTGGTGCCGCTACTCGTGAAGCAGGTCTCGAAACGAATTCGCTGCGAGGAGACCGCCGGTCGCCACGACCGCACCCATCGCGAACACCGGATTCAGCAACCCCGTCGCTGCGAGTGGCATCGTGACCCCATTATAGAGCAGCGCTAGCCCGTTGTTCTGTTTGACACGCCGACGAGCTGCATCTGCGAGATCGAACGTCGTCTCCACCGCCGCGAGGTCATCATCGACGATAGAAATATCCGCGGCATCGGACGCGAGTGCCGTTCCACCACCGAGCGAGATTCCCAGGTCTGCGGTCGCAAGAGCCGGTGCATCGTTCGTTCCATCACCAACCATTGTAACCTGTCCCCGGGACTGTAACCGCCGGATCGTCGCGGTCTTGCCTGCCGGCGGGACCCCCGCAAACACGTGATCGACGGCAGGATGACTGTCGAGAAAGTCAGTAGCAGCCTCGTCATCACCGGTCAGAACAACGATCTCGATATCACGGTCATTCAGCTGCGTGAGTGTGTCATCCCAACCTGCCCGTGGTTCGTCCCCCACGACGACGACGCCCTCTGCATGACCGTCACGACCGACGACGACCGGAAGGTGACCGGCCGTTCGTGCCTCTGCGGCACGCGTCTCGATCTGCTCGCTCACCGACCACCCAAGTTCCGCGAAGAGATCGAGATTCCCGACGAGAACGCGCGTGTCCTCGACGACTCCTTCGACGCCGGTCGCGTGGCTCGTGAATTCGGTGATGTCCGCTGCGTACTCGTGGTCACTGCCATCGGCAACCCCCCCATCGGCTCTTGAGCGATCGCCCTCCTGATTCCTTTGTGCAAACGTATTCACGATTGCGTCGGCCGCTGGGTGGGATGCTCGCTGTTCGAGGGCCGCGACGGTTTCAAGGAGATCCGACGGTGCATCCACCTCGAGGACATCCATCTGGCCGGTCGTGAGAGTCCCTGTTTTGTCGAAGACGACGACGTCGACGTTCCGAAGGCGCTCGAAGACTGTCTCGTCGAAGATGACGATGCCCCGCTCTACCGCTTGTTCGATACTGGTTGCCACCGAGAGCGGGGTTGCCAGGCCAAGTGCCCACGGACATCCCACTAAGAGAACTACCAGCGCCGTCAGGACGGCGACGGGAATACCAGTCCCCACCAGAAGCGACCCCAATCCAGCGAGTACCGCCCCACCGACGACGACCGGGATGATGACTGACGCGAGCTTATCGGCCTGCCGCTGGACACCGTGATCCCCACTCTGGAGATTCCAGACAGAGGTGACGAGGCGATCGATACTACTGGTTGTCCCATCGCTCACCGTGAGGACAGCAGCCCCATTTGTGACGACCGCCCCGCCGACGACCTCGTCCCCAGCTTGTTTCGATACCGGGAGCGACTCGCCCGTCACGATCGCTTCATCGACCGTGCACTCACTCTCAGCGAGAACACCATCGACTGGGATGCGTTCGCCCTCACGGACGAGAACCCGTTCCCCGGGTTCCAGACTGTGTACGTCGACCATCGTCGTCCCATCGGCGCCATACCGCCTGGCTTCGGTGACGTGGGAGATAGTGAGATTCGTCAGGCGATCCATCGCTCGCTGCTTGCTCAGTGATTCGTAGAAGATGGCGGCCACCACACTCGCGGCAACCACGATCGTGAGGTCGTAGAAAACGTCGAGTCGACCGAGGAGAAAGGCAATCGTGCTGTACACGTAGGCGCTCACCACGGTGATCGCGACGAGAAAGTCCGTATTCGGCTGTCGCATCTTCAGACTGACATACGCACCCTGTAACAGCGGCAGGCCGGTAAACACGAGGACGACACCCGTCAGAACGAGAAAGAGCGGGAGGATCAACAGGCCATCTCCACCGCCGATCCCGGACGTACTCGCGTACATATCGAGCGTCCCCTCACCAAAGAACGACGAGAGCTGCGCCGGATAGAGGAGGACCGCATATGGGAGGAGCATGAACGTCCCGAAAATGACGCCAGCAGCGTAACGGAATCCCAGCACCTCGTCAATCCCTCGTTCATTCGGCTCGTCCGACCGGCGCGACTGTCCGATTATAGTCGGTGTGTCATCGCTCCCTCCAGCACGGAGGGTTGCCGAATAGCCGAGTGTACTCAGGGTATCACAGAGAGTTTCCTTCGAGACGCGATCAGGGTCGTATGTGATACGAACCGTCTCGGTGACGTAGCTTGCTGCCACGTCTACAACACCCTCGCAGTCCTCGGCGACTGATTCAAGAAATGCTTCACACGTCGCACAGTGCATCCCGTCGACCTGAAAGAAAGCTCGTTCCTCAGACCCTAATCGAGGGGTATCCGCATCGCGTTCGCCCGCCCCAGCACCGGACTCGCGCATGGGGTCGTCTGTCGGGTCCATCCGACTGTGGACTCCATCGCCACCGAGTACTCGATGGACGTTTCGACATCCATCACAGCAGAAGACGGTGTCGTTCTCACCCACGACTCTATCGTCAGGGACAGCCCTACCACAAAGCGCGCACGTGGAAGATGAGGATTGAGATGAAGACACAATTGATTACCACCGGCTGACAGCTGACCGAGCACAGCCATGGAACCTCAACGGCGACCTCGGCCGAAGCGCCATTACCGGTGATACAGAGGCATGGGTATTAAGCGCTGTTTGGAGACGAGTGTACTGGTAGATATCCTCGATCCGAAGCTCTGCTTCTGAGTACCAGAGAGAACATATGCCATCCCTCAAAAATAGGGAGCAGACGGATGCACGATCTAACCGGGTTCCAGCGGGACGTCTTGTACGTTATCGCCGGGCTCGAGGAACCACACGGGCTCGCAGTAAAGGCCGAACTCGACGACTACTACGAACAAGAGATCAATCATGGGCGGCTCTATCCAAACCTCGACGACCTCGTCGGCAAAGGCCTCCTGGAGAAAGGTGAACTCGACAAACGGACGAACGTGTACACGGTCACACAACGCGGAGTGCGGGAGATCGAGGCGCGACGTGAGTGGGAAAGCCAGTATTTAGAGGACGTGAACGCACCCACTACGTCGTAGAACCAGGCGAGTAGAACTCAATATCAAAGCGGGACTGCTTTACCCACTTCCCACGAATACGCATTGAGATGGCTCGGCTCGTCTTCTATCATCACCCACAGGCCGAGAATTTCTCACTCAAATATAGCTCGGCATCGGTAGCAGAGATCCGGTCTCAGCAAGAGCAATCCGACGAGTCGACAAAGCTCATCGGGTACCCCTTCGAAGCTCCGGTCTATGTGCTCTATGAAGGCGATTCAGAGATCGAATCAGCGCAAGATATCGACTTTGATCAGGAATGGCTGAGCGATCGTATTCGTGACCTCCCCCGTGCTGGGCAGGTTGTCGCATTCCGATTAGTAGAGTTGCTCGAAGCCGCGGTCGATGTTCGAGATGAGGATGAGTTCCGGCTCTACAAGGAGTTCGAACCACAAAAGATCCAGCAGGCACTCGATCACGTCTCCTGGGAAGCACCGCTTCCGACCGTCGCTGGAGAGGTGATGTCGAATTTGATCCTCCGACATTCCCTCCCGAATGCGAATCATCGAACTGGCATCGCGATGCTGCAGTTCTGTATTGAGAGTGTGGACCCGGATTTTGAGATGCCACGAACGCACGTCGACGACGATTCCTGGCGAGAGTGGGTCGATCCCTATATCGTCGATTCCAAACGGCTCATTACTGTCCGCCGGAACAACCTCCGTTTCAAGCAACTCGAAGAGCTGGACGTCGACCTCGTCGAACGGAAAGATGGGATCCAAATCCGGTTAGCCGAGTTCGAGCTGGATATGCACTGGCGAGAAGCCCTCACAGAGTATGCTGGGCAGCACGAATCCCACTGTACGGACTTCGCGCAGGCAGTTCTCGAACGAGCAGGACGGGACGATCTACTTGACCGTCAAGGACCAACGAAACAAGAGTTCATCACGTATCTGGAGAACGGACTGGTCGAACGAGACTTCAGAGAAATGTTTTGATCAGTCGCGAAGCTCGGCGACCGACTGACCAACCTCACGGACGTGTTCACTTCGCTCGAGGTCGAGTTCCTCGGCGAGGTAGTCAACCGTCTCTTCGAGGCTCATATCGGAATGAAGTCCGTCTAACGGTATAAACCTAGTGCTGGCGCAACAATGTCGCCCATCAGAGGAAGCGTCTGTGTATACCAAACTTCGCACCCCTCGGGATAACTGTGGAATCGGTGACCGCATAGCGATACCCACCGAAATCACGCAGTGTCGCCATTTGCTGTCCATTAACCGAACTCAATTGAAAGAAGCTCCGAAGCGATCGGGAGCGTTTCAGTCTGCAGGTTGTGCGTCAGTCGCTGGTGTCCCGCTTGGAAGCTCGGGGATGGACAGGTCCACGCGGCGGAGCAGCTGAGCGTTGATCGCGACGATTACTGTACTCAACGACATCAGAAGTGCACCCACAGCGGGGGACAGCAGAATCCCAATCGGTGCCAACACGCCTGCTGCGAGCGGAATCGCGAAGACGTTGTAGCCGGCGGCCCAGACGATGTTCTCCTGCATCTTCCGGTAGCTCGCCTTACTGAGCTTCACCAGCCGAACGACGTCCATCGGGTTGTTCTGCACGAGAATAACGTCGGCCGACTGGACCGCGACGTCGGTGCCACTCCCGATCGCAATGCCGACGTCGGCTCGCGTCAGCGCCGGCGCGTCGTTGACGCCGTCGCCGACCATCCCCACGAGTTTGCCCTGGTCCTGGAGTTCCTGGACTTTCTCGTCCTTGTCTTGGGGTAGGACCTCCGCGAACACCGTGTCGATGCCCAGTTCGTCGGCGACAGCGTTGGCGACGTCCTGGGAGTCCCCAGTCAGCATCGCCACCTCGATGCCCAGATCGTGGAGGGCGTCGACGACGCGGAAACTCTCCTCGCGGATCACGTCGGCCATCGCGAAGGCGGCGATCAGCTCTCCGTCACGAACGAGATACACCACAGTCTGGGCGTTCTGACCGGCCTCGTCAGCGAAGTGCTGGAGATGGTCGGGAATTTCGCTATCGAGTTGGGCCAACAGGTTCGGGCCACCGACGTACACCTCGTTTCCGTCGACATTCGCCCGGACACCCTTGCCTTTAATCGCCTCGAAGGCTGTCGCGTCAGGAGTAGTTACATCTCGCTCGTCGGCGGCCTCACGGATCGCTCGGGCGATCATGTGTTCGGAGTCACTCTCGACGGCTGCCGCCAGCCCGAGCGCGTCGTCCTCGTCAACGCCGTCGACGGTCGCCATATCCACGACGCCGTGTTCACCCTCAGTAAGCGTCCCTGTCTTGTCGAAGATGATGGCATCCAAGTTCCGCGCGTCCTCCATCGCAATTCGGTCGCGGACGAGCATCCCGTTGCGCGCTGCAAGTGAGGTGTTGATCGCGACGACCAGCGGGATGGCGAGCCCGAGGGCGTGTGGGCAGGCGATGACGAGCACCGTCACGACTCGCTCGATGACCGTCGCGTCGAACGAGACTGCGACCGTCCACGCAATCGCGGTCACGACTGCCGCCCCGAGCGCGACGTAGAACAGCCAGCCGGCCGCCCGGTCGGCCAACACTTGCGTCTTGGACTTGCTCTGTTGAGCTTCCTCGACGAGGCGCATGATGCCCGCGAGTGTTGTCTCCTCGCCCGTCGCACCGACGCGAACACGGAGACTGCCGTCGCCGTTGATGGTGCCGCCGATGACCTCGTCGCCAGGCTCTTTCGAGACGGGCTTGGACTCGCCGGTGATCATCGACTCGTTGACGTCGGAGTCACCCTCCTCGACGGTGCCGTCAGCAGGGACACTCGCGCCCGGCCGGACGAGCACGAGATCGCCTTCCGAGAGCTCACTGACGGGAACTTCTTCGGTCTCCCCGTCGTCGGTGATACGCTCGGCGGTGTCTGGCATCAGTTTCGCCAGTTCGTCGAGCGCGCTGGAGGCCCGCCGGACCGACCGCATCTCGATCCAGTGGCCCAGCAGCATGATGTCGATCAGCGTGACGAGCTCCCAGAAGAACGCCGACTGCGTCGGGAAGACCACGCTCGCGAGGCTGTAGACGAACGCGACGGTGATCGCCATCGAGATGAGCGTCATCATCCCCGGCGACCGATCTTTCAGCTCCGGTACCGCCATCTGGAGGAACGGCATCCCACCGTACGCGAAGACGATGACCGCGAAGACGGGGTTGATCCACTCGCTGCCCGGGAACGCGGGGACGGAGAACCCGAGCCACTCCTGCAGCATTTCGCTGTATAGCAGGACTGGGATCGACAGGAGCGTCGAGACGAAGAAGCGCCGGCGGAACATCTGCTCGTGGCCCTTGTGCATCCCGCCATGCCCCTCACCGTGGCCCTCATGGGAACCGTGGTCGTGTCCTTCGCCCTCGTGTCCAGCGTGCTCGTGCTGCTCGTCGAGCACTGTCTCACTCTCCGCAGCAGGGTGTGCCTCTTCTTCCAGTAGGTCCTGTTCTACCCGCTGCTCGTCCGACTCGGCGTCCGATTCATCCTGCTCGCCGTGTTCGTGCTGGTGACTGCTGTCGTCCTGCTGGTGTTCCCCTCCAGGGAGATTCTCATTTGTATCTTTGTGGTCGTCCATAGCCCATATTCTCTGTAGAGGTGGATCCGCTGGCCCCCTGAATCTTCCCCACTGAACTGTACAGCAGGACCAGCGTAGCGAAGCTTCAAAGACAACGGTTGGCCGTTGTCTCGGAGTGGTCCGCGCGATTCTCAGGCGTAAGCGGTGTACCCGGCGTCTTCGACGGCCTCCACGAGAGCTGTGACATTTGCCTCACCATCGACGCTCGCCTGTTCGCTCTCCCTGTCGACGGTCACGTCAGTCACGCCGGATACCTCTTCGAGGGCCTCTTCGACCGTCTGCTCACAGTGACCGCACGACATTCCTTCCACGGTGATGGTCGTCGTCATACAGAGGTACATACGGCTCCCTCTCTTTAGCGGATTTCCCCTTCGATTATACTGGTCTCTTGGGGGTCAAACTTTAGATTCCAAGTGATACGTGCAGCCGAAACGAACCAAATTTCAGATTCAGCAACTGACGATGCGGGAAGACTCAGGTACCGTTGTGGCGCTCCAGATACGTCTTCGCCGCTAAAAAGACGTATAGTGCGCCGATAGCCCGAATACCCGAGCGGAATCGCTCGTTCCATTCGACCGACTCCGGACGCTCGTACAGGAACGCGGTGGCAAATCTTCGATACAGATCGGGAAACAGGAAGACGATAGCGCCGAACACACCGGTAAGATTCATCAGCCACGCGTATGCTCGCCCATTGAGGAGGGAAATCGCAGCTATCAGAACGCCCTCAGACCGGATAGCTGGGCGGACCCACCCTCTCACTGTTCCCTCGTCTGGATTCGAAATCGCGAGTTTCTCGAAGAGCTCGACGATTTCGTCCGGGAACAGCGCTGAGATAGCGCCGAGGACACCGACGAGTGTTCGAATCATACGATATGGTACGACCGATATGGATATAACTCCCACTGCGACGCTACACTATCGAGAACGAGGGGAGTCCGAACAGTAGCGGCTTCGAACCGGGCACGACGCGCAAAGGCCGCTTGTCGAATGGGCGTCCTGAATCCTTATGGATTCGGGGCATACAGGGCGTAGAGGATAGACAGCATCCCGGCTGCGGTGACGAGTGCTGCGACGAATCCTGCTTCGAAGATCGACACCTGGAGGAGTTCGAAGAGGACGCCTTCAAGGAGGCCGCCAAGCCCGACCAATGCGAAGCCGGCGGCGACGTACAGGAGTAACTGCGTGTGATGTCGTTGGTACCCGCGATAGGCCTGATATGCGATGACCAGTGCTAACGCGGTCGTGAACAGTTTGCCGATGACGAATAGCGTGTGTTCCATAAGTCAGTCTCCCCGCATCTCCTCGAAGATGGTCGTAATCCGGTCGGCGGGGTCCGCCCGGACATCGATCTGGACATCGAAGCCCTCTGCCTGGAGGAGGACTTCAATACGTTCGAGACGAGCCTCGTACTCGCTGTAGTGCCGTCCTCCGGGGTCGACGTGCGTATACTCTTCGAGGAGGCCCTGCTCGACGAGGCGGGTGACACGGCGCGAGACGGTCGGGCGTGACATGTCACATTCATCGCTGAGTTCCTTCGCAGACAGTCGGTCGGTCTTCGTCGCCACGAGGATGTCGCGAGCGTACTCGTCGTCGAGTGTAGCGAAGATTTCCGACGGGTCGGACTCCTCGGTCACACGTCTCTACTCGCGACAGGAGCGTAATATAGCCCGCCGATTTTCTGACTCAGAACGCCGGCTCGCCGTTATATCGTCTCTGCCTCCGTACTGATAGTTGAAGGTGCAATAACTATGTCCACACTCGACTCCGGCATGAATCAGCTCGAGAGCAAAATCGGCGGACTGACCGTTGGCGGGAAGGTCCACAGCCTCAGTGCGTGGTTCGTACTCGCGCTCCGCCTCATGATGGGCTACGCGTTCGCATATTCCGGGTTCACGAAGATCACCGGTGAGTTCGGGGCCGGCGGCTACCTGTCGAACGTCGCCGCGACCAACGGCAACCCCCTCGCGGGCCTGTTCGCGTGGATGGGGTCGACGCCATGGTTCGTCGAGTTCGCGAACGTCGCCGTCCCGTGGGGCGAGCTGTTCATCGGCCTCGGCCTCCTCGTCGGCGCGTTCGTTCGCCTTGCGGCGTTCTTCGGTGCGCTCATGATGCTCATGTTCTACTTCGGCAACTGGGACATGGGTCACGGGTTCATCAACGGAGACTTCGCGTACATGCTCGTGTTCCTCGCGGTCGCCGCGTTCGCCGCGGGCCGCATCCTGGGCCTCGATCAGTACATCGAACAGTACGACATCGGCGGCGAAGCGCTCGTCGAGCGCTACCCCCGACTTGAATACATCCTCGGCTAACCACGCCGAACTCTCTTCAGGAGTACAATTATGCAAAATCCAATTCAATCACGCGGTATTCGTTCCCTGGGACTCATCGTCGTCGGTGCACTGTCGCTGGCCGTCGTCGGCGGGATGGCCCTGACGCATGCGACTGTCCCGGATGCAGTGATGTGGGGGTGGCACGACGGAATATGGAATGACGGCCATATGACCGGGTGGGGTATTTGGGGCTGGGGAATGATGCTGGTCGGCCTGCTGTGGATGGCTCTCCTCGTCGCCTTGCCCATCTATTTCGTCTACTGGCTGGCAATCCGGTCACAATCGGACGGGAGCACTGAAGACAACGCGCTCGCGGTCCTCCAGGAGCGGTACGCCCGTGGGGAGATCGACGATGAGGAATTCGACCGCCGCCGCGCCCGTCTCACGCCCGACGACGGCCGTTACTGACCGCGCTGTCGTTACTGAGTGAGGAGTTGTCTAAGGACGTAGTGGAGGATGCCGCCGTGTTCAATATATGTCACGGCAGCCGGCGTTCCGACCTGTGCCGTGACTGGGAACTCGACAGTCGAACCGTCCTCACGCTCGGCGATAACGGTCAGCTCATCCATCACCTCGAGACCGTCATCGAGACCGCGGATCGTGAAGACCTCCGACCCATCCAGCCCGAGAGATTCCCACGAGTCGCCCTCATCGAACTGTAGGGGGAGAACACCCATACCGACGAGGTTGTCGCGGTAGATACGCTCGTAACTCTCGCCGATGGTTGCGCGGACACCGAGTAGATCCGTTCCTTTCGCTGCCCAGTCACGACTCGACCCTGTCCCGAGCTCCTCGCCCGCCATCACGATGAGTGGGGTGCCCTCCTCGCGGTAGCGTTGGCTGGCCTCGAAGACGGTGGTCTGCTCATCAGTCGGGTGATGAACCGTGTAGCCGCCCTCAACATCGTCGAGCATTTCGTTCTCGATACGGACGTTGGCGAACGTCCCCCGCATCATCACCTCGTGGTTGCCCCGACGCGCGCCATAGGTGTTGAACTCGTATGGCTCGACGCCATGGTCGAGCAGCCACTGGCCGGCAGGGAGATCAGACCCGAACGGGCCAGCAGGACTGATGTGGTCGGTAGTAACGGTATCGCCGAGCGTCAGCAGACAACGTCCGTCATCGATATCGGCGACACCGGGTTTCTCTACCGGGAAGTTCTGGAAGAACGGCGGTTCGCGGATGTACGTCGAGTCGTCGTCCCATTCGTAGACGTCACCGCTGGGCGCGTCGAGAGCAGCCCATCGCTCGTCGCCTTCGAACACGGAAGCGTACTTCTCCTCGAACATCTCGGGAGAGACGTTCTCGTGAATTGCTGCCTGCACGTCCTCTGCATCGGGCCAGATATCAGCCAGATACACCGGCTCACCCTCCTCGTTGGTACCCAGCGGCTCATTTTCAAGATCGATGTCCATCCGTCCTGCGAGCCCATAGGCAACCACGAGCGGCGGGCTCGCGAGATAGTTCGCACGGACCTTCGGGTGGATACGCGCCTCGAAGTTACGGTTCCCCGAGAGGACGCTCGTCGTCCAGAGGTCGTGGTCGTCGATTGCCTGCTCGATGGGATCGGGAAGCGGCCCAGCGTTACCGATACAGGTGGTACAGCCGTAGCCGACGACGGCGTACCCGAGCTCTTCGAGATACGGAAGCAGCCCCGATTCTTCGAGATACTGCGTGACGACACGGCTACCCGGTGCGAGACTCGTCTTGACGTACGGCGGGACGTCTAGGCCTTTCTCGACGGCGTTCTGGGCGAGCAGTCCAGCAGCGATCATCACCGACGGGTTCGACGTGTTCGTACAGCTCGTGATGGCGCTGACGAGGACGTCTCCGTGTCCGATTTCGACCGTCTCACCGTCGAGGTCGACCTCGACACGTTTGGTTAACGGGTGCAGTTCCGATTCGGGTTCGACCTGAACGCCACCGTCGGTCTCCGCATCAGCTGCACCACCCTCACCGAGCCACCGCTGCAAGGCGTCCTCGTCGACATCATCGAGGTCGTCCTCGAACTCCCCGTGGAGAAGTCCCCGGAAGCTCTGTTTCACGTCCCCCATCGGAATCCGGTCCTGTGGCCGCTTGTGTCCGGCCAGACTCGGTTCGACTGTCGAGAGGTCGAACTCGACGACCTCAGTATATTCTGGTTCCTGTTCCCCGAACAGCCCTTGGGCTTCGAGGTACTCGCGAACGAGGTCGACGTGGTCGGGATCACGCCCGGTGAGTTCGAGATACTCGAGCGTCTGCTCGTCGACCGGGAACATACTGATCGTCGAGCCCTGTTCGGGCGCCATATTGGCGATCGTGGCCCGGTCGGGGACTGTGAGATTCTCCACACCGGGACCGAAGAACTCCACGAACCGGTCGACGACGCCGACCTCGCGGAGTCGTTCGGTGATGTGGAGCACGAGATCCGTAGCCGTCGCGCCCTCGGGTAATTCGCCTTCGAGACGGACGCCGACGACCTCGGGGAGTTTCATCGTGACCGGTTGACCGAGCATCGCCGCTTCCGCTTCGATGCCGCCGACGCCCCAACCGACCACACCGATGCCACCGATCATCGGGGTGTGGCTGTCCGTGCCGACGAGCGTGTCCGGCAGGAGCCAGTTCTCGCCGTTTTGCTCGCGGGCGTGGACGACCCGACCCAGATGCTCGAGATTCACCTGGTGGACGATACCGGTTCCCGGCGGGACGACGTTGAAGTTCTCGAAGGCGTTCTGCGCCCACTTGATCGCGCGATACCGTTCGGCGTTTCGCTCGTACTCCAGTTCGACGTTCTTTTCGTAGGCGTCCTCGGAGTCGAAGTAGTCGACCTGGACGCTGTGGTCGATCACGAGATCAATAGGAATCTCCGGTTCGACCAGGGTAGGATCCCGGTCTTTGCGGTCGACTTCGGATCGAAGGGCCGCCAGGTCGACGACCGCGGGCACGCCGGTGAGATCCTGTAGGACGACTCGTGATGGAGAGAACGGAACCTCTGCGTCCGGTACGTCTGGCTCCCAGCCAGCAGCATTCCTGACATCCGCCGCAGTAACGGTTTCGCCGTTGGCGTTTCGGAGCACCGACTCGAGGAGGATACGGATGCTCACCGGGAGCGTGTCGAGGTCACAGAGGCCCTGTTCTTCGAGTGCTCGAAGATCGGCTATCTTGTACGTCGTCCCGTCGACGTCGAGTTCGCGGACAGCATCGAATGGGAGCGGATCAGTCACAGTAGTTGAATATGTGATAGGCAACGATATCAATCTCCCCCCGAATCCGATTCGATGGGAATCAGGATTCAGTTTTCTGTGAGGATGTCCCTGGACTCACCGAATAAAAGACCAGAGGAGGACAGTGAATCCACATACCAACGCGACGGATTCAGCGATATGAACCTGTGTGAGTGTTAATGCTGAAAATTGATAGAGAAACCCCACTATGAGGACGCCGAGTGTAATGAATCCGAAGCCGATCGTTGCATCACGTAAGTATCGAGTCTGTTCCTGACGATAGGCGCGAAAACTGATTGTTGTCGTCGCAACGCCCAATAAGAGGAGAAAGACACGGACTCCAATTAGCGTAACTTCCCACCCACTAGTCATGAGTCACCCCCTCCATCTGTCGGTTGAGACATTCGTCCGTATAACGAGTAGAGGATGATAAGCATGCCCACCGCGACAATAGCAGTCTGAATCGTCCCGGCCACGAAGATGGACAGCCCGACGACGTCGAAGAGGATGCCTTCGATTACGGACCCGACACTGATGAAAAGGAACCCGATAGCGACGTACAGCATCGGTTCGCTACCGTGGACTCTGTACCCACGAAACGCTTGGTACGTTATTAGCAGTCCCAGTCCGACTGTGACGAGCTTTGCGATGACGAGTTCGATGTGCATGATTAGGTGTCCCGGATGTCGCTCCAGATCCGCGAGAACCGCTGTGCGGCGTCCTCACGAACGTGCATCTTCACGGCGATGGTTCCATCTTCGACGTCGACGTTGAGGTGGTCGACGTTCGCTTCATAGACGCTATGATGGCTCCCGTCGGCCTCCATCTGTGTCCGTTCGACGAGCAGGTCGTGGGCAACCATATCCTCGACTCGGCGATAAATCGTCGAAAGAGCAACGTCGCACTCTTCACTCAATTCCTTCGCCGAGAGTGGTTCACGGCTCGTCGCGGCCAGAATCTGACGAACCCGCTCCTCTCCGAGGAGCTCCAACAGTTCGTCAGCGCTGTCGTCCGTGGACACAGCTATTCCTCGCAATACCAGATGCTTTCCCGCCGAGACGTAAGTAACAGCCAGATTTGCGTGGCGTGCAAAACAGGTCTTCCACCTTTTTCCACAGCTCTCATACGTCCATCTGTGAGGTGACCCACGCTATGACAACTAATTCAGGACTAACGCGTCGGCGGATGCTCCAATTGACCGGCGGTGCAGCTGTCGTTGGGCTCGCGGGATGTACCGGGACGCAAACAGACGATAGTGGCGGCGGGGCAGACAGTACCTCCACAAGTACTGAAGAGGGAAGCCACACCGAGGACGGCGGTGAATCGGGGCACAACGATGAAGGTGGCCACGATGAAGCTGTCGGTGCACCGAGCGATTCGGTTGATGTCTCCATGATCACCGAGGACGGGGGGTATCACTTCGAACCGCACGTCGTCCGCGTTAATGTCGGCGGGACGGTCACGTGGACCAATGAGAGCGGCAGCCACTCGACGACGGCCTACCATCCAGACAACGACCAACCCCAGCTCGTTCCTGATGGGGCTGCATCATGGGATAGTGGCCTTCGCTCGGAGGAAGGCGCGACGTTCGAGCACACCTTCGAGACCGAAGGTGTCTACCACTACTACTGTACGCCCCACGAGTCGCTCGGCATGCTCGGGAGCGTTATTGTCGGTGATCCGGACCCGCACGAACAGGTCGCGCTCGAAGACCCGCCCGCTGATAAACCGGAGACCGTCCGCGAGAAACTCACCGAGCTGAATGAGATAGTTCGGACGGCGCTCGGCGACGACCACTAATTACCACTTCGACTACGTTCTTTATTAGATGAGGAGATTGAACACGACGTGAGCCAGCCCAAGGACGAGATAGCCCCCCAGAAGTAAACCGAGAGTTCTCCGGGATAGAGACGGTAACCCAACGGTATCGGTTCCGTGGATTCGCTCGCCGAGTGTGTAAACGAAGCGTCCTGCCAGCAGCGCGAACGGAAGATGAACGAATAGTAGGGGGAGGAGTATGGAATCGAACTGGGCGGTCCTTTCGAGACGGGACAGATACTCGAGTTTGAGGACCAGTTCTAACCCACCAACGGTGAGTCCAGATGCGACAGTTGCAAGGAGTCCCTCAGTTTTTGAGAGCAATCGATCTCGGGCGTAGCTCCAGACGTAAAAGACGAGTATCAAAGGGAGCAATCTGACGAACGCTTCCTCGATGAAGCCAGCGAGCCACATCCAGAGTCGAGAAGTTGTCGCTGATAGTAGTACGAGTTCAACCCGATAGGCGATTAAAACACCGAGGGCTGTCACTAGAGCACTGAAAGTCGCGAGCCCGAAGAGCGACCGGTACCGAGCGGACACGCTCGACCAATAGCGGTCCAACAAGATAGTCATGGGGACTTTCTCGCAGTGACAGTTGTTTTGCCTCGGCACCCTGACGACACCACTCTTATACCCATACGCGTGTTACCTGTTACCACAGGATCTGTCATCTGCCACAATAAGCTATTCCAGCATGGGCTCCTCAGAACAAGGCGACACATGCGATTCCGCATCTGGGCCTAGTGGCGACATCGTTGATCGTATTGAGCGGGAGGTCCTCTCCCGACGGGCGTTTCTTGCTGGAGTTGGTCTTGGATCGATAAGCGGTGTCGGGGCAACAGTCACCCTTACTCGAATGGATACAGGCTTCCAGTCGCTGGCGACACTGGCAGGTGGGGCGACGACCCCGTTGGATACTCGGTACTATCTTCCAGCGGTGGACGCAGATGGCGCTGGCCTTGTCGTCGAGACCACCTTCAAATTCGCTGCTGGCGATGGTGAGTTGTTCGTCAATCTGAACGGGATTGAACTTCGACACGACCTCCAGCGCGCACTTGACGAAGCAAAGCAAACTGCGACTCGTCTCACCGGACGATCGTTGGCAGATATAGCCATACACGTATCGTTCGTGTCACCCGAGTCCGACACCCTTGCACTCCAGGGGAAAAGTTGGGAGGCTGGCCTCACAGTCGCACTTATCGCTGGTCTCCGTCAGCAGCCGTTGTCGTCTGAGACACTCATTACTGGAATCGTTGACGACAATGGACACCTGCTTCCAGTTGGCGGAATCGAAGCAAAAGCCCGGAGTGCTCGGGCGTTCGGAGCGACCGAATTAGTCGTTCCGAGCGGTGCCGATTCAGGCGGAACTATCGAGGGGGTTCGTCTGACACCGGTTGAATCGGTCTCAGACGTACTCGATCGACTGTTCTAACGGTATATTCCGCTGTGACAGAGTGTCGCTGCCCTTCAGTTGTGGCGTGGTCGGATTACGCAGACGCGTCGTATCCAGCGTCCTTGACGGAGCTGACGAGTGTATCTGAATCAGCGGACCCCTCGATCGTCGCAGACTCGGCGTTTCGATCAGCAGTCGCCGCGGAAACGCCCTTGACATCTTCAAGTGCGTCTTCGACGGTCTGTTCGCAGTGTTCACAGGTCATCCCTTCGACGGTGATGGTCTGGCTCATAGCCATCTACAGATAGAGGATGTGCTTCTATGTGGTTTTCCACTTAGAAGCAAATGTATTCTCCACCCCTAATCCCAACCTTCCAAAGTTTATAGTGCGTAACAATAATGTATCCAGCGTAATGAGGCAGTAGTATGCGCAATCTGGACGAAACCGATCTGGAGATACTCTCGTTACTGGCCGAAAACGCCCGCCGTCCATTCAGTGCGATCGGGGAAGAAGTTGATTTATCAGGCCCAGCTGTTTCCGACCGGGTCAAACGATTACAGGAAGCAGATATTATCAACAATTTCACAATCGACGTAAACCGGGCGCACCTTCGGGCCGGGGTTCCTGTGTTCATTCAAGCCGAAATCGAACCGGGATCACTCGAGGAGGCCCGCACGCGAGTTCGCGGATCGGATGGCATCGAACACGTCTTTGCGACAGCCGAAGGCGATCTCTGGTTCTATGCCCGTGTTGAGGCACAGAACGTCCGCCAGTGGGTAGACAGCCTTTTTGATGGTCTTGAGATATCGGGATATTCAGTCACCTTGATCGACGAAACTGAATGGACACCTTCAATTGACGGCGTCGAATTTGCCCTCACCTGTACCGAATGCAACAATACCGTCGACAATGAAGGTGAGACGACGCGCATCGATGGGGAGATCTATCACTTCTGTTGTCCGTCTTGTCTCGCACGATTTGAAGACCGCTATCAGCGGCTCGAAGAGGGAGTATAGTACGCTCTTTGGATTCCAAATTTCATTGGGGTCGATAACCACCATCTCGCAACAGTAAACCGCCTAAACATAGACCCCGTATAGTAGAACGAGCATGACAAGCCGAACAACTCATCTCGACATCACGGGGATGTCCTGCGCCAACTGCTCGGCGACAATCCAGGACACTCTCGAATCCCTTGACGGAGTATCGGAGGCGGATGCGAACTTCGCCACCGACGAGGGGTCCGTCACCTACGACCCCGACGAGGTATCGCTCCAAGAAATCTATGACGCGATCGATGAGTCCGGCTACGGCGCAGTCTCGGAGACGGTGACGGTTGCCATCTCCGATATGACCTGTGCTAACTGCGCCGAGACCAACGAAACCGCTCTCGAGAGCACACCAGGTGTCATTAACGCGGAGGTCAATTACGCCACCGATGAAGCGCAGGTCACGTACAACCCTGCGGAGGCGTCACTCGATGCGATGTACGATGCCATCGAGGACGCTGGCTACTCGCCCGTCCGCGAAGATAGGGACGACAAAGAGTCGGGCCAAGACGCACGTGATGCTGCCCGGCAGGCCGAGACCCGGAAGCAACTCAGACTGACCCTGTTTGGGGCAGTGTTGTCGGCGCCGCTGCTGTTCTTCCTCATCGACAGTTACCTCCTCGGCGGCACCATCGTCCCCGAGACCGTCTTCGGCGTGGAACTCGGCTGGGTCGAGTTCCTCCTCGCAACACCGGTGCAGGCGCTTCTCGGATGGCCGTTCTACAAGAACTCCTATAAGGCGGTGGTGAAGAACGGCCGCGCCAACATGGACGTACTGATCGCCCTCGGCTCGACCACGGCGTATCTATACTCTGTGGCAGTCCTTGCCGAGCTCATCGCGGGTGGGCTCTACTTCGACACGGCAGCCCTCATCCTTGTGTTCATCACCTTGGGTAACTACCTCGAAGCTCGGTCGAAGAGTCAAGCTGGCGAGGCCCTCCGGAAGCTCCTCGAAATGGAAGCCGAAACGGCGACTATTGTCCGCGAGGACGGCAGTGAAGAAGAAGTTCCGCTTGAAGATGTCACAACGGGTGACCGGTTGAAAGTCCGTCCAGGTGAGAAAATCCCAACAGATGGTGTCGTTGTCGATGGTCAGTCCGCCGTTGACGAGTCGATGGTCACTGGAGAGTCTGTCCCTGTCGAGAAAGAGGAAGGCGATGAGGTTGTCGGCTCGACGATTAACGAGAACGGGGTCCTTGTCATGGAAGCGACGAAGGTCGGCGAGGATACGGCACTCCAGCAGATCGTGCAGACTGTCAAGGAAGCACAGTCGAGCCAGCCTGATATCCAGAACCTCGCGGATCGTATCTCAGCGTACTTCGTGCCCGTGGTCATCGCGAACGCCCTCCTGTGGAGTATCGCCTGGTTCCTCTTCCCCGAAGCGCTCGCTGGCTTCGTCGACTGGCTCCCGCTGTGGGGGCAGGTCGCTGGCGGGCCCGCGCCGGTCGGCGGGACTGTTTCGGTCTTCGAATTCGCGATCATTGTCTTCGCGTCCTCAGTGCTCATCGCCTGTCCCTGTGCGCTCGGGCTTGCAACCCCGGCTGCCACGATGGTTGGGACGACGATTGGTGCGCAGAACGGCGTCCTGTTCAAAGGCGGTGATATCCTCGAACGCGCCAAGGACGTCGATACAGTCGTCTTCGACAAAACGGGTACGCTCACCGAGGGTGAGATGGAACTCACCGACGTGGTCGTCTTCGATAGCGATGGAAATGCGGTGACTGATGGAGGTGAGCCGGCACCAGATGGTGGACAGCTCAGCACTCGTGAGCGCCTCTCTGAGGATGATGTGCTTCGGCTGGCGGCGATAGCCGAAAGCGGCAGCGAACACCCGCTTGCCCAAGCAATCGTCGAAGGGGCTGAAGAACGCGGACTAGACGTGACTGAGCCCGACGACTTCGAGAACGTCCCCGGTCACGGCATCAAAGCAGTCGTTGGTGACAGCGAGGTACTAGTCGGTAACCGCAAGCTGCTGCGGGACAACGGCATCGACCCGTCTCCCGCCGAAGAGACGATGGAACGCCTCGAAAATGAGGGGAAAACGGCGATGCTCGTTGCCTATGAGGGCGAACTCGTGGGTGTGGTCGCCGACGCCGACACAGTGAAAGAAAGCTCCAAACAGGCTGTCACAGCCCTTCAGGAGCGCGGCGTCGACGTGATGATGATTACGGGCGACAACGAGCGAACTGCCCGTGCAGTCGCCAAACAGGTCGGCATCGATCCGGAGAACGTCCGTGCAGAGGTCCTCCCAGAGGACAAGTCCAACGCAGTCGACAGTATTCAAGACGAGGGCCGGCAGGCGATGATGGTCGGAGATGGCGTCAACGACGCGCCGGCACTCGCGGTCGCACACGTCGGGACAGCCATCGGCTCGGGCACGGACGTCGCCATCGAGGCTGCGGACGTCACGCTGATGCGCGACGACCCGCTCGATGTGGTGAAGGCGATCCGTATCTCGGACGCGACACTTAAGAAAATCAAGCAGAACCTCGTGTGGGCGCTGGGGTACAATACGTCGATGATTCCGTTAGCATCTCTCGGCCTCCTGCAGCCAGTGCTCGCTGCAGCAGCGATGGCGTTCTCCAGCGTGTCGGTACTGACGAACAGCCTGCTATTCCGTCGATACACGCCCGATCACGACTACAAGCTCCTCGGGTTCCTTCGCTAACCGCTACCTCTATATCAATGTCGAATATTTCCCGCAAAACCGTCCGGAGGTATCTCGTCGAAACGGCCAGTACAGAACCGACATACCTTCGGGCTCGTGAGATCGCCAGTGACATCGATGGCTCGCCCAAAGCTGTCGCACAGTATCTCAGCCAGCTCCAAGACGACCTCTCATCTGTTTCACTCGAACAATGGGGGCGCTCAAAGAGTACAACGTGGCGCTTGGAGGTGAACGAGTCGTGAGTACTGTCACGCGACGCGTAGAGACTGCCCTGCCGGAGACCGGCACACGTGAATGGTGGACACTGTATCTGCTCGCCCCGCTCGTCCTTGTCGGGGCGGGCCTCCTCGTATTCCCCACGCTGGTCTACGACCGGTTCATCTGGCAGTACCTCTGGGAGCCAGTCATCGCCGATGCGGCTAGTCAGCCAGTCACGCACGAGGGAATTCGTGCTGTCCGGGGATACAACGCTGTAAATACGGTGACCTATCTCGCGGCGGTCGTGTACAGCCTCCCTGGACTACGGGCATATCTCGACCAGCTCGATGTCACGTTCGACGCACGCCTGGCTTACGGATTCGCTCCGATCATTATCGCCGGCGGGGCGATGCGCGCCCTCGAAGACATTGGCCTGCTCGGGGACTACGCAGTGTGGTTCATCACGCCGTCGATTTACTTCGTCGTCACAGCCGTTACCGTCCTCGCGCTCGGCGTCGGTGCACTCGTGCGTGACATGGATGTCGCTTCGATCCCGCTAACAGTCGGGCTTGTCGGGTCGGTGTGGGCTGTCGGTGCCGTCGGGTGGGCAGTTTGGCACGGTCTCTCGACGTCGACCCCGCTCCGCCTGTGGGTTCCTGTCGCGACGACGGGGATTGCTCTCGGCGTGACCGCACTCTACTACTGGGGTGCGAGTTTCGCTAATGTCGCACACCTTCGAAACCCGCTAATTCTGCTGGCCGTCTTTGGCCAGGTGTGGGACGGGGCGCAGAATCTCATCGGTGTGACGTTCCTCGGCTACTCTCCCAAGCTGGTCGTCACGAATCTCGTGTACCAGGCGACTGGATTCTCCGGATCGACGTTCGTCCTTAAGCTCGTCGTGACTGTCGGCATCGTATGGTATCTCGCTGATGCGAAAGACGAGATGAATCACACGTGGTGGTGGCTTATGACGTTCTTCATCGGGGCGATCGGGCTCCCGATGGGTGTACGCGGGTCACTTCGGATGATGCTCGGGGTCTAACAATGGACTCGATGAATACGAACACTACGACACGGCAGTACGGTGCGGCAATCGCCCTAGTTTCGGGACTCTATTCGCTACTCTCGGTGACTGGCAGTAGCGGGATGATGAGTTCGAATAGTGGCCTCTTGATGGCGATCCTCGGTGTGGTTGTCGTTGTTCATGGTGTTGTGTTGCTGACGCCCTACGCAGACCGACTAGGAACTGCGAGCGGTCCGCTAATGATCGCTTATTCGCTGCTAATGTTGCTTAATCAGGTTCTGGTAGGAATCACCGGAAGCTCAAACTGGGGGATGGGAATGAGCGGCGGTATGGAATCAGGGATAAACGGTGGTATGGAGGGAAGCATGGGTTCGACGATGACCGCAGGAATGGGATGGGATCTCGGGATGGTCGCCCTGGCATTCCTGATGCTCATCAGCGGGCTCATTATGACGAATCGAAGCACAGACGATTCCGGGATGTGAACGTTATGTCATCTCCAACACGGTCAGCTCGTCTACCTGCCTACGTAGCACCACTCCCACAGCGTCTCGAGGACCTCGCACTCCACTACGCGTGGGTTATAGTGGCGATCAATCTCGCGGGGACCGCGTTCGGATTCTGGTACTATCGCTTCCAGTTCGCACAGACCCCACTCGTGATGTGGCCGTTCGTTCCCGATAGTCCCGGAGCGACGCTGTTCATCGCGCTCAGCCTTGCCGCGTGGAAATTGGACTACGATGTCGAATGGCTCCACATGCTCGCCTTCTTCGGAAACATCAAGCTCGGCCTCTGGACGCCGTTCGTCCAGCTGTTTCTCAATGGGGCGGGCGGCATCGAACCCTGGCTCTACTGGTTCCTCATTGTGAGCCATCTTGCGATGAGTCTGCAGTCGTTCCTGATCTATCGCTATGCCGAATTTCCGGTCGGTGCGGTCGCTGTCGCCACCGTTTGGTACGGACTTAACGACGTCGTGGACTACTTTGCGCCCCTCGTCGGAGAGTTCCATCACACGTTTCTTCGGGCCGAACTCGTCGGCACGACACTTGACCATTCACTACGAGCCCACGATCTCGCCGCAGCGGCAGCAGTCACGCTTACACTCGCGGCGACGTTCCTGGCCCTCGCCACACGGGTGAAGAAAGTCGAAGTTCAACGGTCTCCCGCCCCGCTTGGAGGCGACCCACCAAACGACAGACCTGACGGAGGGGGTGAGTCATGACGACACTGCAAGAACGGCTCCGTGCCGTGGGAGTAACCATCGGGATCGGATTCGGGAGTCTCGTAGCTGGAGCGCTGCTCCTAACGGTCGTGTCACAGTTGCTCTCTCTGGTCGGAGTTCAGCTCCAGAATCGACCAGCGTTGCGTCTCGGCCTGAGCACGGTATTACTCCAGGGGGTGGCGTTCGGAGGCGTCGCGCTCATCTATTTACGGATCAGCGAACGAGGTGTAGGCTTCATTCAACTACGTATTCCGACACGACGAGATATCGGATGGTTCATCGGAGGACTCATCTCGCTACTGATTACGGTTCGCGCGCTCTCAGCGATTATCGCGTATCTCGGATTCGAGCAGGCCACCAATCAGATCATCGAGGTCGGCCAAGAAGCCCCAGCTGTCTTCCTGGTACTGATCCCACTCTCGTTCCTGTTGGTCGGTCCCGGTGAAGAACTTCTGCACCGAGGGGTCATCCAGGGGACGTTGCGAGAATCCTTCCACCCGGCTCGGGCAATCATCTTGGCCAGCCTCATCTTTGCGATGGTACACGTCTTCTCCCTTCAAGGAAACGGGAAATTCGTGTACATCGGTGTGGTCTTCACCCTTGCACTCGTGCTCGGGGTGGCATACGAACTCACGGATAACCTCGCTGTCCCAGCCCTCATTCACGGGGCGTACAATGCTGTACAGTTCGGCATAGCATATTATACAGTCACACAGGGTACTGCGTTCTAGAAGCGACTCATGGCACTGAACGCACTCTCCAGACGCACTGTGCTCCGTCGAAGTGGCCTAGCTATCGGGGGAGGAATGGTAGCCCTCTCGGGATGTCTCGGCGGACGCAGCGGTTCCTCAGGACCGACTGTGACGATGACCAGTGACCTACGGTTCGACCCAGCAGAAGTAACAATCGAATCCGGAGAGACCGTCACGTGGGAAAACGACAGTAACGTTCCTCACACGACGTCAGCCTACAAGCAATCACTTCCAGAGGGAGCGGCGTATTTCGCCAGTGGAGACTACGAATCGGAACAGGCTGTCCGTCAAAGTACATCGGCACGCGGATTTCTCGAGCGGGGCGAAACGTACCAATATACATTCGAGGTTTCTGGGACGTATCGATATTTCTGCCTTCCACACGAGGAGAATGGGATGATCGGAAATGTAATTGTAGAGTGATTCGAGACTCGCGAAGATACCCGATAGACGAGAGCAGAAATTCCACGATTTTATCGGCTTTCAGCCTGGTTGGAAGGCAGACCTGGTTTCCCGTCGTAAACCCACAACCCAACGCCAAGGACGGTGAGCAACATCTGGAGGATGACATATGGTGTCGGTCTAACCAACGCTAGTAATCCTCCGATTGAATCGATATGATGGTAGTCCGTAATCAGCGGCCAGTAGACAAACACGACCGGTTCTTCATGAATAATCTGTGAGTCGACGAGGTCTGCACCGATATGTGAGAGATATCCGAAGACAGACGCGGCCCCGAATTTCCACCGATTTGCTCGGCGTGTGACGTAGAGAATCACCAGGCTAACGAGAGCCACCATGAAGAATGAGTGTGCGACAGAGCGGCTCGGTAGCGATGTTACCACGAAGGAAAGCGGCTTATCGACGATATCAGGGAGTAATGCAGCCCCCACGACTGCCAAAACATCGATATCGCGAGGTCGGTCAGTAGAACCAACGGCGAGAACACCTCGGTACGCGAGATAGGCAACTGCAGCGTGGACCCAGAAGAGCACACTCAGACCTATCGCCGGAGGTATTTAACGCTTCGAGCGTGACCGCTCATTTTCATCGTATGAATCAGCCTTGGACTGAATAGTTTCCCACTCAAAGTAGAGCAGTTCGAGTCCAAGAACGGCGATCGTTACGACAAGAACAACACTAAACACGGCAAGTTCCATCATCGAAAGACTACAGGAAGTTACCAATGGATACTCCACACCAATCTCTGAAATCATTAAATCGCGACCAATGGCTGGCGATAGATGGCTGCTGGGTTTTATTGACGATGGTGTCATTTTCTATACCGACGGAACGATTGCTTCCACCCCCAGGGTTAGCATAAACCACCGTATTCAGACTCAGGTAAGACGTTCACAATTGGACGCTGGACTAAATAGAACATGATTGCAGGGACCAATTCGAAACTTGAAGTCGCTGTCCTTGTCAGTGACGAGTATATCGAGAAGTGGCAACGGAACGCGTTAGCTACGCTTGTATCGGAACCAGATATCGATATAACTCATATCGTAATTAACGATCGGAAGAAGGCTCCCGACTACAGATGGGAGTGGATGACGTTCACCTGGAATGCACTCGAACAAATCCGCGCATATCCACTCTGGTCGCTTGTTGGTGTTGCCCGACTTCTAACGCCAACCCCCGATTATAAACGACCCGTCCACATCGACTCAATCGAAGGGCTCTCGAACGCTGAACGACTCACCTGCTCGCCTCAACCTGATGGTGAGTTTTGGAACACACTCCCGGAGGAAACCGTAGACCACATCGAAAACGTCGACATCGTCGTGCGGTTCGGCTTCGGGATGATAAAGGGACGAATACTTACAGCACCAAAGTACGGCGTTCTCAGCTACCATCCTGGAGACATCCGCAAGTATCGCGGTCAGCCTGGTGGTTTCTGGGAGTTTCTCAATGATGAAGACGAGATGGGGGTGACGGTACAGCGGCTTAACGAAACACTTGATGGCGGTGAGATTGCTGCGCTAAAGCGTATTGACATCAGTGGAATGAATACATGGCAGGAAATCAAAAAGGAGGTGTACTCCACGGCAGAGAGTATGTTGGTCCCGGCCGTTCGGACGCTCACAGACCCCGACAAGACCGTCGAACGGCCTGATCAGATCGGAGCTCTATATACGATCCCAGAGGGATGGGCCGTGTTAAGATACATGGTTAAGAACACTCGCGGACGAATACAGAGCTATATCGCCCGAAGGATGCCGTCACCCAGCCGCAAGTGGCGTCGTCCGGGTTTCTTAACCTCTCTATTACTCGCTGGGCTACTAGTCGTTGGAACGCATCCACTTTTCACCCACCACGACGTCGTCCCCATCCATATTGAGCAGATTGTTGGACTTGTGATTGTTGCGCTCAGTACTGTTCTACTCTTTAGCAACGACCATCACCAGATCACATAACTCAGGTTTCGTTCAAGCCATCAAGCGGACCTTGCTGCGGGGGTAAGAAACTACTCCGTTCCCTCGCCTTGCGTACCTGCGCCGTTCGCTTTTTTGGAAATGTATACTTGAACGAGACTTCCCCTGTTGTATCACAAGACGGGAGTGGGATGAGGTTGCTTTCTCACGGTTTGACGGCGTCAACAGCGTAGTCTCGGGGTCAGAATATGCAGTAGCTGTAGCCGCCGATGTTGTGTGAATAGTTAGATATATTGTATTTTCTCTTGGGTAAGTAACTATATCGATGCCTCTCCTAGATACGTCCTAAAAAAGGGGCAAGCGGCGAGCCCTAACTCGCCGCCTGCGTTAGGTAATGCACGATGCATTTTCGAGTGAGCTCCCGGAACTTGCCATGCTCAGTTCTCGCTCATCGTCTCAATCCTCGATCGATTCATTTAGGCTACTTGTCATTGGGGCCAAAACAAATCTGATGCGGAACCGCGACTCAAACGAGTTGCTGCTCAGATTTAGAAGAGCGAGTAGAACCACGCTTCGGTATCCGGGTGGAGACCACCCTGAACGGCGTGGACCGCTGCCGCTACCGAAACAGCAAAGACTGCGTGAACCAGATGCGTCGGAGCCCAGTCAACCAGTACTGCACTCGTTCCAACCACTACGGCCCAGAGTGCTCCAAAGCCGATTCTGAAAAAGAACGGACGCTGAATCACCAATACAACGTCTCGATAGAGGAGCGCATAGCAAAAGAGCGCAAGCCAACCAGCGACGACTATCGAGAGGAGTGAAAGCAGTAGTACGGTCATCGCAGCTCTCCTCCCGAACATCCAAGTCGGGGATGAATGTATCCGAGTCTGCCGATTACTGCTGCTATACCGAGAATAGCCCCTGTTTCAATCGTGGCAAACAGGCTATGCGAGAGCGGCGTGAGCATCCCGAGATGAGCGAGCCCGAACAGGAGGCCAGCGAGTGGGACACTAACGAGTAGTCGACCATATTCTCCCCTGTACCGGTGCCAGATTGCGGGTGTTCTCACCGCAATATACACAGTACTCACGAGAATTACTCCCATCGAAACAGCGCCGCCTGACGAGCTGAGCATATGTCTACCTGCTCCAGCTAACTTCAAATCTGTTCCCCCTCATCGGCGACGTGCGAGCTCAGGTTTTGATAGTAACTTCAAAACGCCCCAAATGGGTGAAAGTTGATTTTCTGACAGCGTATTCATATAGGGGGAACCTTTCGGATTGAAGCTTCCATACCAACGGAACCTGACACCAACAGGCCAGATGAAGGCAAATTGGATTTTTTCGTTGTTCCGCTTCTCACACATCATTCGACTCCACTGATTGTCCGATATCATAGCCGAACTATCGAAAGACCACGCCCTCTGAGTCTGATATTTCCTAACAGAAATCCGAATGAACAGGAAGCACGTATATTGATGTAATAATGCCCATCCACTCTGCTGGTGGCCAACCCAAGCCAGAAAAGCCGTTATTGACGCCACAACGCGCTCTACGAATGGATTGCCTTCCCGAAGCCGCCACCAATAGCCTAATTATAAAACCCATCAGGATAGAATAATGAACCGTCGAACATTTCTACAAACAGCAGGAGGGGTCGCAGCAGCAAGCACCCTCGCACAACCGACCACCGCACAAGAAGCAAACACGGTCCAGATCACGATGGACGGTGGAAACTTCTTCATCGACCCGGTTGGTCTGTATGTTGAACCCGGTGAAACAGTCACGTTTGAAATTGGTGCGGGAGCACCGCATTCCTCGACAGCCTACGAAGATCGCATCCCGAGTGATGCAGAGGCTTGGGACAGCGGATTACTACAAGAAGGGGAAACATTCGAACACACATTTGATGTTGAGGGAACGTACGATTACAACTGTTCTGCACACGTCTCGTTAGGACAGGTCGGTCGCATTGTCGTCGGTAGTCCTGGCGGTCCGGCTACGGAAAGTGAGATTCCAAACACCCCTCCGAGCGGACAAGTGCCAGACAGTCAAACGGTCGTTGATCAAGGGTCGATTGCGTACCCGTTTACTGGCACCGCAAGTGGTGGTGGTGAGAGTGGTGGTGGACAACCAGCACCGCAGGTGCCGGACAGCGCAAAAACCCTTGGTATCGCAACATTCGGTGCAATGGTGAGCACGCTCGGATTGACTTACGTCTTCATGAAATACGGTGGTGATTATGGTGTTGAGTAGAATCGCACCTGACTCGAGCACGTCCTGTCGAGGATTGAGTGAGCTTAGTGAGGGGAGTAGAAGCTACTGTGACAAGTCAAAAAACCATGTCTGAATCGAAAGAAACGCTCGAAATCCAGAACGTGGTAGCTTCAACCGAACTAAGTCAGGAACTGAAGCTAGAGCAGTTAGCCGACGATCTTCCCACTACAGAATATCGGCCAGAGTCCTTCCCGGGGCTGATCTTCCGCACCCAATCACCCAAAGCAGCCACGCTTATTTTCCGTTCCGGGAAAGCTGTCTGTACTGGTGCAAAAAGTGTTAGAGACGTTAATAAGGCGCTAGAAGTCGTTTTCAACGAATTACAAACACTCGGAATCACTATCGAGAGTAGCCGTGAAGTACAAATCCAGAATATAGTTTCAAGTGGGGATCTCGATCATCGACTGAATTTAAACGCTATCGCAATTGGAATCGGGCTGAAGAATATTGAATACGAGCCGGAACAGTTTCCTGGTCTTGTTTACCGACTAGAGACACCAGACGTCGTAATATTACTGTTTGGAAGCGGAAAGGCAGTGGTCACGGGGGCAACCAGTATTGGGGAAGCTGAGCTGGCATTCGAGACTGTAGAATCGGAATTACAGGAGTTAGACCTGATAAACAAATGATGGCACCCAAAGAATCTCAGCCAAAGTGGTCGCGTCAATATAGCAATTGCTGGGGTGGTGATAGATGACCCAACATCTCGAACTGCTTGTGTTCGTGTTTTTCGCATTGGTCACTCTCGGAAGTGCCCTTGCGATGGTTCTCGTTGAGGATATGTGGCACTCCGCGTTACTAATGGGGATAACACTTCTGAGTATTGCAGTACATTACGTGATGCTCCAGGCTGAGTTTGTCGCTGCAATGCAGGTCCTCGTGTACGTCGGCGGTGTACTCATCCTGATCAGTTTCGCTGTGATGCTCACACGAAAGGGACCAACGTCTGAAGTTCAATCTCGAGGTGCTAGCAACGATGACTAAATTGCTCTCTTTCCAAAATGAAGCAGGTCCTTTCAAACGGGGGCGATCTCGAGGTATGGTGGCCCAGAACCAGCAGTTGGCCTCCCGTCGGTGGAAAGCAGTTCGAGACATAATGTGGGTGATGTACTAATGATTCCAGTTCAATACTACCTATTACTGTCGGCAGGACTGTTCAGTATCGGATTATTTGGGATTTTGACCCGGCGAAACGCGTTAATGTTCTTGATGTCCGTCGAACTAATGCTTAATGCAGCTAACATAAATTTTGTTGCCTTCTCATATCAATGGGGGAATCTCACAGGGCAAACGTTCAGCCTCTTTGTCATAGCCCTCGCTGCTGCGGAGGTTGCCGTCGGACTTGGAATCATTCTTGTCCTGTATCGGAATTTCAAGGGTCTCGATGTCACAAAGGCGGCAACGATGCGTTGGTAATTTTCAAAATATATGATTCATAATATACCGAACTGGAACGGGACGATTGCCCATTCTGGAGGGTGGGCAATCGCGTTGATCGTTATCGTGCTAGTTTCGTGGGTATTCTATCGCTATTTCGCACCGCAAAATTGGCGGGAATGGGCTGGTGCTGGAGTTGTACAGGCCTTCGTAATCGCGTTGTACGCTGAAATGTTTGGCTTCCCATTGACAATTTACCTACTGATTCGCTACTCTGGCCTAGATCGCGAGTATGTCAGCGCAAATCTCTGGTCTACATTGGTTGGCGTAGGTGAGACCGGTATGATTATCTCTATGACACTGGGATATGGGCTGGCATTCGTTGGAATTGGCGTCTTCATTCAAGGATGGAGGCAAGTCCATCAGGCGCGACAAGATGATCAGCTGGTTACTAATAGCCTATACAGCGTAGTACGACACCCACAATACACTGGCTTGTTCATTGCTCTTTTCGGTGAAGGAATTATTCACTGGCCAACAATATTTTCGGTCGGTTTATTTCCTGTTATTGTTCTGACGTTCACATGGTTAGCACGAAAAGAGGAACACGAAATGTCCGCCCAGTTTGGAGATCGCTACCGGACATATAAACAAGACGTTCCGATGTTCGTTCCCCATATTGGACAGTGGCGTCGGTTTCTCAACGAATCACGATCAGGACCTAACCAATGACCCAATCATCCAGAACTGCGATAATAGGAGGGGGAATGGCCGGACTTGCAGCAGCAGCAGGATTTGACGACGCTGGATTCGACGTCGAACTGTATGAGCGCCAGTCCTACGAGAGCAAACGCGTTAATTGCGGAGAAGCGATGACAGTAGTATCAAAGATCCCGCTCGAGCCGACTGTAGAGAACGGCTTTCTCAATCCGCTGCCAGCGATGGAAGTGGAGGTGTATGACGGAATCGACGCCGATCGCCGACGCATTGGAACCGGCACTTTTCCCGCTTCGGATACATATATAACGGACCGAAATACCGTTGAGCAGTCGTGGGCAGAACAACTCTCAGAGAACGGTGTTAGCATTCATGAAAACCAGTCAATCACCCGGGCAGATTTCCACGAGTTCACTGAAGAGTATGATCTTGTCGTTGATGCAACCGGTCAGCCATCACTATCTAGCAAAGCGCTCGGAACAACTGACGAGTATTCAGGATATATGGTTGCGCTCAACAGTGACGTTGAAGGAGACTTTACCGAGCTATACCCGAACAGCCGGATTGTTCTAGAGAACTATACCGGGTACTCGTGGGCATTCCCGAAGACATCGCAACGAGCCAACGTTGGTATCGGCTGGACGGTCAGTGATCGGCCTCGTGATTATATGAATGCTTTTAGAGAAGCGTGTGAGCGGAATGGGTGGCCGATCCCGTCGCAAGAACAGACGAACGTCGCCATCATCCCGGAGGGACCCAGTCTCGATCCCGACAGAACCTATCTACCGGAGCATTCCGTCGTACGGGTTGGTGATGCTGCGGGGATCGCAAACCGACTCACTGGAAAAGGAATTTCACAGGCCGTTGAATCAGGATATTTGGCCGCAGAGCTGGCTAAAAACGGCCAGTTGCACAAGTATCCCGACAGCTTATATCAGAGGATGAAAACGGAGTATGTATTCGCCACTGTTGTGAGATATTTTCTTGAAACTCGAAATTCGAAGGTTCTGGGAGCAGCAATTCGTGCCGCTGCCGGGATCGATATTGAAAACGTTGACCGGTCTCCGAGCACAGTTCTACTGCGTCTCCTTCGCCACCCTGGTTTATTCGTTTGTATCTTCTCGAGACGACGAGTTTTAAACCGTGTCTATGGGGGAATGACCAACCAGTGGGAGTTAATTGATTGACTTTCTTTTCTGGTTGGACTTCCGAAGAAACGTGTACGGATGCTTTTTCAATTCCGCTGTCGGGCGGTTAATCGTCAACACAGGGCAATCTGCTTTTTCGATCACTCGATCTGAAACACTCTCCTGTAATAGTCGGTGAATGCCAGTCAATCCTCGTGTCCCCATTGCAACAAGGTCGATGGTATTCACCTCTGTATATTCGAGGATCTCCTGCTGAGGTCGACCATAACTCAACGTAGTTCGGACAGGAACGTCCAAGGTTGCTGCCTTCTCCGCAATGTCATCTAAGAGTCTATTTCCCCGCTGTTCCCAAGCGTCAGTAACCTCTCCCCACGTGAATCCAGGGCGACTCACATAGGACTGTTCGTCAATAACAAGAAGTCCATGTAGGGTCGCATTATGCCGTTTGGCAATTTGTAGTCCATGTTTGAACGCAACAGACGCCTCATCATACCCATCCGTAGGCACGAGAATATCGGTGAACTGGCTGGTAAATGAACCCCCAATCGGATCAGAAGTGTCCTTATCAGGTATCGTCAAGACAGGAAGAGGAACATTTTGAATAATATGACTTGAGACGTCTCTCCGAAGAACTCGTGCTAATCCACTTTGTTCAGATTTCTGGTGTACAAGTAAATCAATATCATTCTCTTCAGCGTACTGCTGAATAACACTTGGAGGGCGCCCACTATCTACTGCTGGTATCACATTGAGTCCGAACGAGTGGGCCTGATCCACCACGGGTTCAATTACCGCTGCTGCGTCCCACTCTGCTTGATTAGTGACTTGTTCGGATTCCAGTTCTGTGCGGTCCTCATCTTGAATAAATAGTACGTGGAGGGCCGCATCATATGCTTTTGCAAGTGATAGACTGTATTGGACCACTGAGTCCACGACGTCAGTTTCGTGGAGTGGAATGAGTATCTGGTCGTACAGGTTGATATCCGGACCTTCTCGAACTTCTAGACGGGTGGTGGCGCTCATATATATCTATACGTAACGACGATTTACCGCGTTTTCTGTTAAGAATCGAAACCGCGTGAACAGTCTCCAAGGTGAGGGTTCGAGACTTTTATTTTGGATAACTCGCCTTGATATCCTCCTCCGGCTCAAGCCGGAGGAATCCTAAGCGTTGGAATATAACACTCCTATTTGATAAAGGTGCGAGATCAGGAATATCTGACGCACAGAAATACAAGAGGAAGCCTACAGCCCCACAATAGCAGTATCCGCTAAGAAATCACGACTGCTCTGCGGCTGCGAAAGCCTGTTCGAGATCGGCCCGAAGGTCGGTAACGTCTTCGAGGCCGACGCTTATGCGGACAAGGTCGTCAGTGATACCTGCGTCCTGTCGTACCTCACGAGGCACTGACGCGTGAGTCATCGTTGCAGGCTGTTCGATAAGACTCTCGACGCCCCCGAGGCTTTCCGCCAGCGTGAACACCTCGGTCGCGGAAACAAGTGTCTCCGCCATCTCCAGCGTGCCGTCGAGTTCGAAGCTCAACATCCCCCCGAAGTCGTCCATCTGCGTAGCGGCGAGGTCGTGTTGCGGGTGGGAATCCAAACCTGGATAGTACACTCGGTCGACAGCTGGATGGGCGTCGAGCCACGCCGCCAGGTCGCGGGCGTTCTCACAGTGTCGCTCCATCCGGACGGAGAGAGTCTTCGTTCCACGGAGGATAAGGAAACACGCGAACGGATCCGGCGTCGCCCCCACGCTGTTCTGATAGAATCCCAACTGCTCGTCCAGACGCTCGTCGTCGGTTACGAGCGCGCCGCCGACAACATCAGAGTGGCCGCCGAGGTACTTCGTCAGCGAGTGAGCAACGATATCCGCGCCCAACTCTAGGGGGCGCTGGAGATACGGCGTTGCGAACGTGTTGTCCACGGCACAGAGAGCGCCGCGATCGTGAGCAATTTCCGCGATGTCCGCGATATCGACGACCTGCATAAGTGGATTCGTGGGCGTCTCGAGCCACACGAGTTCCGTCACCGGGGTGACTGCCTCTGCGACTGCGTCGCGGTCGGTCGTGTCGACGAAGTCGAACGCGAGGTCGTAATCCTCGTAGACCTGCGTGAATAGCCGATGGGTCCCGCCGTAGACGTCTTCGCCGACCACGACGTGATCGCCTGCTTCGAGCAGATTCAGGACAGTGTTGATCGCGGCCATCCCGCTGGCGAACGCCCGCCCGTACGCTCCGCTTTCGAGGCTGGCGAGGTTGGCTTCCAGTGCTGCCCGCGTCGGGTTGTCGGTCCGTGAGTACTCGTAGCCACGGTGATCGCCGGGCGCGTCCTGGGCGAACGTCGAGGAGGCGTAGATGGGCGTCATGACTGCCCCGGTATCCCGGTCCGGACGCTGGCCTGCGTGGATCGCCCGCGTGTCGAACCGGCCAGCGTCGTGCGTCTCGTCCCGCTGGTCGTCGCTCATGCTTTCCCCTCCCAGGTCTCGAAAGAACCGTAGATGTGCTTCGAGAGGTACCGTTCGCTGCCATCGGGAAACACCGTAACGACAGCCGGTGCTGGGAGTTCGAGTTCATCAGCCGCGGCCTCCTCGGCGACCTCGCGTGCAGCGACGCTCGCCGCACCCGAACTGGAGCCGACGAGATGCCCCTCCTCAGCGGCGAGTCGGTTCACTTCGGCATGTGCGTCCCGGTCGCTAACCGTCCGAATGTCGTCGATCGCATCTGGATCTAACAGTTCGGTCACGTCCGGGTCGTGTGTGCCGATGCCTTCGGTCTTGTATGGTGTCTCTTCGCGTTCTCGGTTCAGGAGTTCGCCAAACGTCGAGCCCTCCGGTTCGACGGCTACGACGTGGACGTCGGGGACACGCTCGCGCACGGCCCGAGTGATTCCCATCAGCGTCCCGCCGGAACCGACGCCCGCAACGATTGCGCCGACGTGCTCGCCGAGCGTATCGAGGATTTCCTGGCCCGTCGTCTCGTAGTGGGCCTCTACATTCAACGGCGTCGAAAACTGCTGCGGAACGACAGCATCCTCATGTTGGTCGGCTATCTCGTTGGCCGTTTTGGCCGCTTCGCTCATCCCCGCATCACCGGAGACGTGAACGATCTCCGCACCGAGCGCGGCCATCAGTCGTTCTTTCTCCTCGCTGAACCCGCGGGGAACGACGAAGATCGTCTCGAGGCCGAGTCGAGCGGCGGCAATTGCCATTCCGATGCCGGTGTTTCCGGCTGTGGGCTCGACGATCGTGCCGCCAGGTGGAATATCGTCGCGTTCGAGGAGTCGTTCGAGGATGTGCTTGCCGAATCGGTCTTTCACGCTGCCGCCGGGATTGAACGTCTCCAGTTTCGCGTAGACGGAAACGTCGCTAGGCGTCGCGTCGAGTTCGACGATCGGGGTGTTGCCGATTGTTTCGAGGAGCGATGCGTCGGAGTCGGTGTGACGAGTCATCTCTCTGGGTCATATGGGGGCACTCTGTGGCCGGTACGCTCGCTGACGGAAATTCGTCAACAACAGCAACAGCCCGAAGACCCAGCGCAGAAACAGTCCGCGATGATCGCAGTACGAGAGTGCAGTCGCTGTGTCACCCGCCGCTGCCGGCGGGACGCCGAGCCGTGATCGCGGGCACGCCATGATAGAACGGTCACGGCAGTTCCCTCGACCGATGGGGCTCGCCTCATAAGAAGGACTATGAGGCGCTGTCTTTTGTGGTTTCCTCTTTGAAACTGAAAGTCAGCACCGCCGTCCTACCCGAATCCGTTCTCAATGCGCAGGAAAGGTCGACGTACAATAAACACCCCCGACCCAAGTGACGAACATATGGAACGGGCCGTACCTCGCCGCGGACTACTACGGGTCGGTGCGACGACAGTCGCACTCGGAATCGCCGGCTGTTTAGGATCATCGAGTGAGGATGAGTGGGATATCGAGGGAACACTGTCAGTGACGAATGCTCAGCAATACTCTTCACCAGGCTGTAGCTGTTGTGGACGATATGCATCGTATCTGCGTGAATATCTCGACACGACACTCAGGGAAACCGAAACCGAGGACGTGACGGATCTCAAACGCCAACACGGTATTCCATCGGATTTACAAAGCTGTCACACACTCGTCCTCGACGAGTACGTCGTCGAAGGACATGTCCCTGCCGGGGCTATCGCGACGATGCTCGATGAAGAGCCGCCGATTGACGGTATTGCGTTGCCCGGTATGCCAGCCGGATCGCCAGGAATGGGCGGAACGAAATCCGACACATTCACCGTCTACAAACTCGGCGGCGGAAAGACAGGCGACGTGTACACCAAAATCTGAGCAGAATACATCTGGTCAAGATACTTTGGGACGGCAGTCGATACTCTGAACGATGATTCGACGACTCCTCCATGATCTCGGGTATGTGCTCGCGCACGTGCTTTTTCTCGGCGCGAATACACCGGACTCGGTCGTCACCCGTCTTCGAGTCGCGTATCGTCTCGTCGGTGTCCGGATTGTCGAGACGCCACAGGTTGATTCGGTCGAACGGACAGTCTTCCTGTGTCCGTACCGGAATCTGGGCACCACCTGGTTCGGGGAGAAGTGGATTTGTCACGATATCTTAGACCGCGTTGACGACGGCTACGTGACGTATCTCCGTCGGCACAAGGAAATCGACTACCAGCGTCCTCGCGGATGTGCCGACCTCACGTACTGCGACGAGTCCGAGTACTGTTACTCGGAGGTTTCCAAACTCAAGTAGGTGACTGATGGATCAGAATACAATCCGCGAGCGCATCACCGACCAGTTCTCCTACCGCGGCGAGCGAGCTGATATCTGGCGGGCGTTCGACCTCCTGCTCGATACTGACGAGTTCCTCAATCTCGGCTACTCGGAGTGGTACCAGCCACATATTGTCGGCTCGAGTCAGCGCCGCCTCGTCACGGAAGTCGGCTCAATGGTCGCGGCGTACCTACCCGCAACAGACGGAGTACAACTTCTGGATGTCGGCTGCGGTCGGGGGGGTCCAGCCCTCCACCTCGCCGATCGGTTCGGCTTCCACGTTACTGGTATCGACCTAGTTCCGTACAACGTCCAGATGGCAACCGAGAACGCACGCGATATGCATCTCGATTCCCAGTTCGTCGTCAGTGACGCGACACAACTCCCGTTCACGAGGGACTCGTTTACTGCGTGTACGGCAATCGATGCGCTCGTATACCTCCCCGACCGGAATCGCGTTTTCGCTACTGTTGCAGATACTCTCAAACCCGAGGGGGTTCTCGTAGTCTCCGATCTCGTGATGCAATCTGACGTGACTGAAACGGAACGGAGATTGGTCGATTCATTTGCGGATGCGTGGGATATGCCGTCGTTAGGTACTGTTGAAGAATACAAAGCCGCTCTCGACGAGACGAGTTTTGAGGTCAAAGCGGTCGAGGATATCACGAAACACAGCGTCGGACGCTTCCGAAAGTGGACGACGCTGTACCTCCAGCTACTCGCGAGTCCGCTTCGGACCCTTATTGAACGACTGTTGGGAGCGTGTGATCTCGATCCCGCAGCGACTACCGAACAGGTAAGGGAGGCTCACCACGCGCTGCCGTTCCTGCGACACGTTATTTTCGTTGCGGAAATAGAGGCAGCTTGACTGCTGCGCACACTGTGCGAGAAAGAACCGAATCGTCACGTTAACGCTTGAACGTGCCACAGACGTAGGTTGACCTGAGGAGCCTTCGCTGCCCGTGATTGTCGTGAGTTGGATTGGGAACCATAGATTAGGATTGGTCCATACTCCGTTATATAGGACGCAGATAGGAATCCGTTGGTACACTCGAAGGATAGTTCGGGATTGTGAGTTACCGATCCTTGATTCAGAGGGCGGAAAAGACAAACCATGCAATACGGCTCAAATCGCTCGGTACCTCGACTTTGGATTGCTAAGGACAAATTGCTTGATTTAGGGGCTCATACGTACAACGTGGGGTGAACCCGAATGGCAACTGATCCGGTCTGTGGAATGGACGTCGATGAAAGCGATGCAGCGGCTACAGCTGAGTACGACGGTCAGACGTACTACTTCTGTGCCGAGGGCTGCAAGGAGACGTTCACCTCGACACCAGAAGACTACGTCTAACCGTCATAGTCGTAGAGGCACCCCACACCTGCGTCGTAGCTCCCCCCACACACACCCCCCGTTTCCCTGATTCCCTTCCCCCTTTCCGCCTTTCGATGACCCAACCAGAAATTGACGACACGAATCGAGAAATCCTCCGTCTCTTAGCGGAGAACGCAAGGCAGCCATATAGCAATATTGCTGAGGCAGTAAATCTTTCAGCACCCTCCGTTTCAGCACGCGTCCGTCAGCTGGAGCAAGAAGATGTCATTCGTCGGTTCACTGTTGATCTCGACCTCACACAGTACGAAAACCGGATACACGTCATGGTGCGGCTCCAGTCTGAACTCGGGAAGACAGATTCACTTCGAGAATCGATCCTCGAGACCCCATACGTAGAACACGTATTCACAACTGCTGAAGGCGAGATCGTGGTTGTTGCGACACCACCGCGGACTTCGATCGGAAACTGGGTACAGCAAAGTCTACCACTGAGTGACGTGCGGAGTTACGACGTGCAACTGCTGTCGAGCGCGACCCGCTCAGCCTATTCCACCAGAACTGCATCCGTACTTACCTGCGCACACTGTGGAACCACTGTCGGCGAAGATGGACTAGCTACCCGCGTTGATGGGTCACTCCAGCAGTTCTGTTGTAAAGACTGCGAGACCGCGTTCAAAGGAGAGCACGAGAAGCCTCAAGAAAAGTAGAATCACAGATCAATGCCTGTTGACCCCGTCTGTGGGATGGAAGTCTCACAGGAAACCGCCGAACCGACTATCGAACACGACGACGACGTGTATCACTTCTGCTCGGAAGACTGTCGAGCGTTGTTCGAGGAAGTTCCTGAGAAGTATACCGAAACGCCACATCCGCATCTCATTGAATCGGGAGGAATGACGCTCCCTCGGGTGCCATACGGTCGAGCCGCTGGAGAGTTCGATCTCTCGATTGCCGACCCGTCTTCACTTAGCACGGGAGATAGCGTTCGCTTCTCGAAGACGATCACAGACGAGGATGTCAGGAATTTCGCAGAGGCGACCGGGGATACAAACGCGGTCCACCTCAACGAAACCTTCGCTGAAAAGACCCGGTTTAGCCACCGTATCGCTCATGGAACGCTCGTATCGGGAATGATTAGTGCTGCACTCGCGTGTTTCCCCGGATTCACGATATATGTTTCCCAGAGCCTGGAGTTTCGTCGACCAGTCAGTATCGATAACTCTCTGACGGCCCGGTGTGAAATCACCGAGGTTCTCGACACCGACCGGTACGAACTTACAACACAAATCGAGGAGGAGAGTGGAACCCTCGTTCTCGATGGGTCAGCCACAGTTCTGGTCGATTCGCTACCGGACTGAATCCGACATGACTGTCGTTGCTGGCCACGGCGAAATTACCAGATCTTCGTGACTTCGGTTGTAGGCCAACTCGGAGACCCTTCTTATCGGAGCGAGTGTTCGATTCGATAAACCCGAAAAACACGGCTATCACGGAGTAATTCGAAGGAAGTACTACTATTCAGTATCTCGATGATAATCTCATTTTGGATTTGAAAGAGTAATCGCGGTGAATTAGAAGCGTGTACAATTGGCTGGCTATGGGAGCATCCACAACTACTGCGCCAGAAGGGAACAGTACTGAGGTACTCGTTCGTGCGGAGGGAATCGAAAAAACGTACGGGTCGACACTACCATTCACACGATCTGTGACTGTCCTGACCGGTGCCGACCTCAAAATTCGGACGGGAGAAATCGTCGGGATTGTCGGCGCGAACGGGTCAGGAAAATCCACGCTTATGAACATCCTCGTTGGTGTGCTCGAACAAGATGGCGGAACAATCGAACGGACGGGCACGGTCGGCTGGTGTCCGCAAGAACCACTGCTTTACGACCGCCTGACAGTCGCAGAGACGTTCCGACTGTTCGGTGCCGGATACGGAATGACCGCCGAAGAAATCGACGAGGCCAAACACCGCTTCGCATCGAAACTCGAGTTCGAGCAGTACCTTGACTACCGAATCGACCAACTCAGCGGTGGGAACCGGCAGAAAATCAATCTCAGCATCGCTCTGATGCACGACCCGGATGTCCTCATGCTGGACGAACCCTACACCGGGTTCGACTGGGAGACGTATCTCACGTTTTGGGATCTTGCCGAGGAACTTGCTGCCGACGGAACAGCTGTCACGATGATCTCACACCTGATCGAGGAGCAAAGTCGTCTCGACCGCATATACGAGGTTCGTGACGGACAAGTCTACGACGTGACTGACCAGGAGAGCGCGACCGCAGTGACGACCGGTGAACAGAAGGAGGAGACCGATGAATAGGGTTCGAACCGGGATCCGGGCGAACGTCTCCACCTTCCTAAGAACGCCTCTGAATGTCGTCTTGGCACTTCTCCTTCCGATTGTCGTTATCGAAGGCTGGGGACAAGCAATGGCTGGGTTGCCAAGTATGCCGACAGTCGAGGCGATTCCAATCGATCTAGGTCGCCTCCTCGGCGCGATATTCGGGGTCGCCATCATCGCCGGCCTAATGGGCCTCGCGCAGATGATTAGTGCGCGTGCAGCCGATCGGCGACTCGTTCAGACAGGCTATCCACCCCGAACACTGCTTGCGACTCGATTAGCGACGCTCGGAGGGGTCACCGTCGTCGTGGCTGCCGTGAACTACGGCGTGCTCTGGCTGACGATTTCACCGGAAGCCCCTGTCTTGACGTTCGTATTCCTCGTCCTTGCAGGCCTCGTCTATGCGTTTCTCGGCGCACTCGTCGGGGCGCTCCTTCCGCGACTGTTCGAAGGGTCACTTGTCGTGGTGTTCCTCGCGATGATGGACGCGTTTCTCAGTGGCGACAGCCCGCTGGCCGCCGACGTTCCCGAGTTCGTGGAATACTTCCCGCTCTATCATCCGAAGGAACTCCTTCAGGAGGCGATGTTCCAAGGCACATACGCGACGGGTGATCTCGCCTTCGTCGGCGGTTATCTGCTAGTCCTGCTCGTGCTCGTCACCGCAGTGTTCGGAGTGACGATGCGCACCAGTGGTGGGTGGTCCGCATGAACCGCACGACAACGGCGTTCTCAATCGGTATCAAAGAACAGGCGCGTAACTACGTCCTCGTCGCGCTGCTGGTCGTCTTACCGGTCTCGTTCATCACGTTAGCGTTCGCAGTCACCCAAGATGTCGAGATGCCGGTTCGAACGCTCGTCAACGGTGAGACGGCGACGGTGATGAGGGGGATGCCGGAGGTCCACGGCGTGATTATGACGCCGATCACGAGCGCCCTCATCGCTGGACTCGCCGGGTTGTTCCTAATGCGAGAAGCCAAGGACACGGACGGTCGTCTGGCAGTCGCTGGCTATCATGCACGGCAGGTCATCGCTGCGCGGTTTGGGGTCCTCACAGCAATCACGCTCATTGTCACCGGCGTCTCAGTCGGTGTGATGCTCATCGATTTCCAGCCTGAGCATCTCTGGTGGTTCGTCGCAGCGATGCTCGTCGTCTCGGTCATATATGGTCTCATCGGGATGCTCGTGGGGGCCGTCTTCGACCGCCTAGCCGGGATGTGGCTGATGCTGATTGTCCCGATGCTGGATATCGGGCTGTTCCAGGATCCGCTGTTCATCCAGTCCGAGCCCGAATGGTGGATAAAACTATTCCCCGGCTATTGGCCCGTCCGTATGATGGTCGATACCGGACTCACAACGGACGTAGATACGGCTCTCGCGATGGTGTGGGCTACTGGATACCTCCTCCTCGTAGCCGCCCTCACAATCGGCGTTTACTACCGGGCCACACAGGGGAAGTGACTACAGGAAAAATCGTTCCCAAATCGAGCTGGGCCAGTATTATGAAGTCGTTAGGAACTCGAAGATATCCGTGATGACGAGACCTCCCAATCCGCAAATTGCTTGACTCAGATCAGTTCATCCTCTCTCGGTAGGAATTAATTGGAGACGTCCTCATCAGCTGCGTCCAGTCGCTCACGGCGGCGTCTATATTCTTCCTCGTCAATCTCGCCTCTAGCATAGCGATCCTGAAGCACTTCTCTGGCTGAGTGGTCAGTACTCGAGCGAGCGCTGCTTCGATTTCGAAGCCAGTAGAGTGCGCCACCAAGAAGACCCAGCATTCCGAGCGCCCCACCAACAACTGGAGGCCCTCCAATCCCTCCTCCACTGCGGCCGTTCATCATCCCGTGGCCGCCCGGACCCATCATTCCACCACCAGTGTTCCCGCTCCCATCAGTGCTCGAACCGTAGGCTACGGCTCCCTGCTCGACGATTGATTCATTCGATGGGACCTCACCATCCGGGATCGGACTCTCCTCCGCTGGCCCACCAGGACTCCCAACAACGATCCGCCCGACCATACCAATCGACTTGTGCGGGATGCAGTAGTAATCATACGTTCCCGGAGTTTCGAACGTGTGTTCGAAGCTTCCGTCCGAGATCGTTCCACTATCGAAGGCGGAAGCGCCGTCCGGAATGCGATCTGAGTACGCCGTGGCGGAATGTGCACCACCCGCGAGTTCGAATCGAACAGTCGTCCCGGAGTCGACACGCAAACCGATTGGGTCGAAGTAATTGCTGCCCATCTCCACGACGGGGGTCTCCTGTGCGTTCGCTGTCCGAGTGAAGCCCGTGCTGGCGACTGCGCCGGCACCGACGATTCCCAAGAATTGTCGTCGACTATGATGTGTCATGATGGCTGGATCGTTCTATGAGTGGTTAGCTACACGCGACACCGATGCGAGGGCAGATTCCGTACGTATCTTACTACGTGCTTGTCGTTTACCCTCCTTACTACTCACATTCATATGCTGAGACGGGTGTCATACATTCGATTCAAAAGGTTTTCTCCTGTCGAATATTTGGCTTCGACACCGTTCGTTCGGTCGACAGGTGCTCGAACAGGCGAACGTGGTTTAGGGAGTGGTCACTCTGATTGTTCGAGTCTCGCCCGTCGGGCTTCGAACTCTTCGTCCGTGAGATTGCCACGAGCGTACGCTTGACGTAGCTCTTCCATCGCGGGATTGTGAGACGTCTGAGTGTCGTTCGCCCGCCGGAAGATGAGATAGCCACCGCCCAGAAGTACAAGGACGAAGGTGAGCGGGATTAACATCCCGGCGAACGGCCACCAGCCGCCTGTACTACCGTACTGGCCCATCATGCCCCCGTATCCCATCATCCCACCGAACCCAATCCCCATCATGAGCAAAGGAAGGATGATGAACGCTCCGAGTACGAGGAGCAGTAACGTCGTCGTGTCCAGTTGATTCGATGAAACCATCGGATATCATGCCTCCGACGCGGATCCGAATTCGTCTGTAACGGCTGCCAGTACGCGGTCGAATCGTTCGTTGACCTCGGTCGCGATGGAGTCAAGCGCGTCGTTATCAGCGATCCCGACCAGCTGTTCCGGGTCGACCGCACTTACCACAATATCACCGTCATCATTCTCGTAGACGATGACGTTACAGGGCAAGAGCGTGCCGAGTTCGGTTTCCGCACTCAACCCTTCGTATGCCAGCGGGGGATTACACGCACCGAGGATACGATACTGACGGAACTCCTCGCCGAGTTTCTCCTTGAGCGTCGCCTGAATGTCGATGTCACAGAGGACACCGAATCCCTCATCTTTGAGTGCACCGTTCGTTGCATCGACGACATCGTCGAACTCACCAGTAACGGTGGTCTGTATTGTGTATTCCATGGAATATCGTACTCCGCTAACGGAGTTAATCGTTTGGTCTCGCCGCGGCAGTTGGCGGGAGTGTTTCCAGACGGGACTCCTTCTATGTCGGTCATGTGAACTACTCGAGTTGCTTCCGTCGACGGTCGAACTCTTCGTCGGAGAGTTCACCGCGGGCGTAGCGCTCACGGAGAACCGCAAGCGGCCGACTATCATCTCCCCCAGAATCGCTGTTGAGGAGTGAGTAGGCGAGATAGAGCGGGACGGCAATCAGGAGCCCCATCCAGAGGAGACCCCAAAGCCCCATTCCACCGCCGAAGAGCCCCCAGCCGCCGCCACCCATCATACCGCCACTGTGGCCTCCACCACCGTGAGCGGCTGCGGTACCCGATGCCGCAATCAACAGCGGAACCGCAAACAACGTAATCCGACGCGTCGTCCGTCCGAGAGTGCTGGTGTCGTGTGTCATTGTGATCGTTGGTTCAGTAAGTCGAATATCTATATACTAGACGTGTGGCAGGATAGGGATTGTTAGCAACCGTGTCCCTGTCCGTTCATCCCTGCAGCGGTGTGATTATCATCCGCCATGTCTTGGGCCATCTCATCAACAGTCACGCCCATGTGCGCTTCCATCTCGTCAACGGCACCCGGCCCCATGTGGTCAGTCATGTGACCGTCCATCCAAGCCGCCCAGTCCGCTGCATCACCCTCGGCTGGCATCTCATCAGCTGCCGTCTCGTTCCCCTGGGTCGGTTCGTCACCGTGTGCGCTAACTACCGGGGCAGCGAACGCGAATCCGACGATCGCGAGCGCCACGAGCAGCCATCGTCCGAGGTTTCGGTTGGTCATTGTCTTTCGCCTCACGTAGTGATATGGTGGGTTCGAGGTTAGATCCGTGGGTGTAAACCCAAACATCAGACCGTTCGAGAGTGTCTATAACGCTATCTAAACGTTTTCTATCGACAGGATCGTTCATACCTGCCGAATTCAGGGAGATCGGAGAAAGTGAGGGTGAATGGGAGCCGCTAAGACATATCACCTTATTTCGGCTAACTAACATAACTCGGTTCGGGCGGCGAGTGAGGCTCGGCTATTGCTGACTACAAACGAAATAGCTCAGTCCGTTCGGAACTGGTGATACTGCCTCGTGAGTGCTTGGCGATGGTAGAGAATTCCAATCGTCACGAGGAACAGAACGGTCGCAATCTCGTATCCATACGCACCAAGCAATAGCATCGTTGAAGAACCACTCAGTCCGCCTGCAAGTAATACGGCAAACAACGGACTTACGCAGGCAGGGCACGCTACGATTCCAATAATTCCTCCGATTGCCGACTGCGAGAAATCAAGCAACGCATCGTAGACGAGATACGCCAACGCAAACAGCCCAACCGCTTGGTAAGGAATGAGCGAGAGCGTGATCAGGTCACCTGTATAGACGAAGACCGGACTCCACCCCAGAGATCGACCCCATGTTATTCCGAAGCCGCTTGGTCCAGTGAGCGCTCCGAAATGAGAGGTACTCGGTCCAAGTAATCCCGAAAAATAAAACATCACGATGAGGTATAGAGCAACGACAAGTGCAGCACCGAGACGATACGCTCGACGTGTCGTCCCAGGTCGGGTATGCCAAATCACCCAGAGTGAGGCGGTGAACCAAATGAACGGAAGGACGAAATGGGTCCACCGACTCCCCATATCCCCTGTGAAATATGCGTACACCAGTCCGGCGATCAACTGTGTAGCGAGGAGGAGATTGAGCAACGTACTTGACTTGAGAAGTCGGCTAACATGATCGCTTTCGAGTGTTGCTTGTGACATGATGGGGTAGTGTTTGTATGAAGTTCTAGGTCTGTTGGTTCTGTAGGTCATCACTCGGATACACGCGATAGGTCCGACCCTGTCGTTCCCGGTACAGCAACCCGCGCTCTTCGAGTGAACTCACAGTCTGGCTCACTTTGCTCTTCGAGAACTCAGATCGATCCCGAAGTTCGATCTGCGTAATTCCAGGGGAGTTCAGGACGGGTTCGAGGACGCGTCGTTCATCATCCGGTAAGAGATCAAGAACCCGCCCCTGTGGGTCCGATTCAGGATTGATAGACGTCGCCGGCGAGGCTTCATCGTCCACCGACGTAGCCGTTGCCGACGATGTCTGTGTGGGATCGACAGGCGCCGTTGTGCCGGCCACTTCCGGATCAGTGAGTTCTCCCCGAACCACGTAATAGACGCCACCGATAACACCTGCGACTAGCAGGGTGCCAAGCACGTACCAGAGAGGGTCTGGGCCGTGCATCGTCCCCATAGATGAATCCATCATCGACCCCATCGATTGCTCGATAGCCCGCCGCTGTTGATAGGACCGCCAGCTGAGTGCCCCGCCGGCCAGGAGAACGAACCCGAGAAGCACACCGACGACAGTATCTGCTCGACGGCGATTCATATGATGGCCCCGAATTGCGAGACTTGACTATTCATACCGTCTATTTGGGCGCGTCAGGTGTGACAATTGCGGATTGAGACTGTGTTGGTGAATCCCTTCTCAGCGGAATAACCACAGTGCGATTATCAGTGGTCATGGTCGTGATCGTGACTTGATATCTGTGGGCTTTGATCAGCAAATTCCGTTGGTTCTTCTTCGAACGTGCGCTTGCAGGTCTTCGAGCAGAAATAGTACGTCGTCCCATCGTGGGACGCGCTCGGGCCCTCATCGTCGGTTCGCATCCCGCACACCGGATCACGATACTGACCCGGTGCGCCGAGTCCCCGCCGGTAGACATACAGAAGGAACCCGGAGAGCGCGAAGGCGATAATATTGAGGTAGAAGGTGTAATTGAGCTCGAAGTACGTCTGCTCGGTCGCCGTCTCGCCACCTGCGAGGTCCGGGACGATGCCGAAGGCGTCGAACAGCAACTCCATGAGGAAGCCGGTGAACGCCATCGTCACGAAGAAGACGCCGAGAATGTACAGCATGATCTGCCAGCCGTAGTACTTCCGGTAGACGTTCAGCACGGGCACGGTGATGAGGTCGGCGTAGACGAACGCGATGATCCCGGCGAAGCTGACGCCACCGCCCCACAGCGCGACGGCGAACGGGACGTTTCCCATACTGCCGACGAAACTGAGGACGGCGATGATGACACCCATGACGGCGTTCTCGGCAGTCACGAGCAGGCCGTCGCCCTGAATGAACAGCGTGTTCCACACCCACTGCGGGACGAAGACGATGACAAACCCAGAGATAAGGAAGCCGGCGACGATGTCTTTCCAGATCATCGACCACTCCTTGCGGTACTGATTCCCGACCTTGTACCAGCCACCCCATGACAGCAACTCGTCACGCCACCCGCCGCTACTCGACGTCTCCTGGCGGTAGGTCTCCAGACAGCCCTCCGAGCAGAATTTGAGCGTCTCCCCGCCGTCGGTCGTGAGCGTGTACTCGTCTTTGCCTTCCATCCCGCAGGTGGGATCTTCCGTGACGCCCGCTGCGTGATCGCGCTCGTTGAGCGTTTCTCGGACTTCGTTAAACAGGTTCTCGGGGAGCGTCAGGTGAACGATGACCGCCATGACGGCGATGAGGATGAGGCCGCCGAGTAACTCCGCGAGGAGGAATTCCCACCCGAGCAGGATCAGGATCATCAACCCCAGTTCGACGATGAGGTTGGTCGACGCGAACATGAACGCGAGGAAGTTCACCGCGTGCGCCCCCTTCTTGAACAGCCCCTTTCCGATGGCGACGGCGCCGAAACTACAGCCACTGCTTGCTGCTCCGAACACAGTCGCCTTGGTAAGTCCAGTTAGATCGCCCTCACCCAGCACCTGTGCCATCCGCTCCTTCGAGACGTAGACCTGGACCAGACTCGTAATCGTGAGGCCCATGATGATCGCCCACGCTGCCGTCCAGAGAAATCCGACGCCGATACGGAGAGACTCGAGAACACCATCAATTATCGTCGCCTGCATAGGTGTATCATTGTAGGGATCATCTATTGCGGTTTTGATTAGAAAATGCTGCCTATGAGGGTATCTGTACTATGGTATCGTAACCGACGACCATAGATAATCTATTGTGAAGAGGGAAAACCTTGCAGTCCTCCACAAGATCCGTGGAATCCGACTTCAGATTCAAAAGGGGAATCTGATTAAATCACGCCGACGTATTAGAGGCTAATGGGACCAGTAGAGACCGATGATATCCCAAATGAGGGGAACACCATCTGGAGGAACAGTGCTCGCCGGCCTGCTCGGTTGTCCAGTACGGTTACTGTCACATCCACTTCCTAATTTACGATGGCTGTCGATCTGGCAATCCATGATGCACTCATTCTCACAGCCGACGAGCGGAACCGGCTATACGAGCGCGGCACAGTATGCATCACCGATGGCTGTATCGAAGAAGTCCGACCATCACGTGCAGGAGACGGAGAAATTGAAGCGTCCACCGTAATCGACGGGAACGGGAAACTGGTGATGCCGGGGTTGGTGAACGCCCACACGCACTTGGAGATGACACCGCTCATCGGTGCGTTTAGCGAACTCGAGCTGACGGAGATGCTTGGGAGTGGGACGGCCTTGTTTAACAGATTAGGGAACGGCGAATTCGAGTACCTCGTCGAGGCAGGCGTCGAGCTCGCAGCGCTCAATTTCCTCTTGGGCGGTGTCACGACCGTGAACTCGATGGACGCACGGCCTGCCGCAGGTGCAGAGGCGTTCGGGGAAGCAGGGCTCCGCGGATTTTTCGGCCCGGCGATCTCGGACCTCTTCTGGGACCAACCAGTCGATCAGCAGTTCTCCCGTGCTCGCGAGTTCGTCGAAACGTACCACGACACGTACGAGGGCCGAATCAGGGCGACGATCTGCCCGCACGACGACTGGTCGTGTACCAGGCAGCTGTGGGAACGGACCGCGTCCCTCGCCGCAGAGTACCCGGACCTGCTCGTCCACACGCACTTGCTCGAACTCGAGGAGAGTAACACGATGGCACGAGCGAACGGTGGCGAGGACTCGGTGGGATTGCTCGACGACGTTGGACTCCTGGACGACCGACTGGTCGCTGCTCACTTCCGCCTCGCCGACGAAGAGGACATCCAGCGAACCGCCGAGGCGGACGCGGCTGTTGCGCACTGCCCGTCCGTCTTCTGTTACTGGAATCCGGACGGGGAGACGCAGTGGACGCCCGTTCCCGAGCTTCGAGCCGCCGGCGTCGACGTCGGAGTAGGGATTGACGACCACTACTGGCACGACTCGTACAGCATGTTCGGTGAAGCGCGGCAAGCTCGGCTGGCGGCAAATCTCAAGCGTTCAGCCGGGCAGTTCGACTCGATGGAACTGATACGAATGCTCACTATTGAAGGCGCACGCGCGCTGGGGATGGGCGACGAGATCGGCAGTATTGAAGCGGGAAAGCGCGCGGATATTATCCTCCTCGACGTCGACAAACCGAAGTTCACGCCACGGACCAATATTCCTGCACAGGTCGTGAACAACGCGGTGCCGGCCGACGTCGAGACAGTGATCGTTGACGGCGACGTCGTCCTCCGGAATGGTGTGCCCGAGACAATGGACTCGGACGACGTGCGACAGCGAGTAAATCAGGCTGTCGAACGCTTCATGGACGAGACAGGCTGGGAGTTAGACATTGGTGGTAGTGAACCGCCGACCAGCATCGAGACTGTACGGGACCTCCCAAAGCGTGGCCCTGCGCGACTCCTGACTCGCCTCGCGATGCAATCCGCGCGTGATCGGTTCTCCTTCTAAGACCCTGCCAGCGTAGGGGTGGTTCCCCCTCAGGAATTTCTGTGGGCGCGAACGAACGCACGTCGCAGGACGGTCAGAAGAACGTACGTCTCGTACTTCTGGGTCTGGCAGTGCTCGCAGGGCTGCATATCCTCGACGATCTCCTCAATAGCGTCGTCGTACTCGTCGGTGAGCGTAGTGAGCGCGTCCGTGATCTGGGGCTGGGCAGCGTCGATCATCTCCTCGACGGCGGCGTCGGCCGAATCTGGTAGTGAGTACGAGAGGACGATCGTGTTCGCGTGGTAGTACTTCGTCGTCCCACCACGCCCCTCCTCGAAGCGAACGACGTCGACGAGGCCCGCATCCCGGAGCTCGTTGATGTGATGGCGGACCGTGTTCTCCGTCCGGTCGATGCCGCGATCGTCGAGGCGTTCGTGGACCTCGGTCGCAGTTAGGGCTTCCTCGGACAGAATGTCGAGGACCATCGCCCGCATCGGCTCGTCGATGGCGTCCGAAATCCGAGTGTCTCGCACCGCGATGTCGTCGAGACGGTGGTCGGTATCGGAATCACTCATACGAGAACTGAGCGCGAGCACGCGGGAAAAGGTAGCGGGGCAGGAGTCGGGTAGGTGTCTGTCGAGGTATCCAGTACAGGATGGACCCGCGATAGCGAAAGCCCTAGACGACCTGTTTGACTGTTCCAACGACCCGTATCCGAATTCAAACATATCATCTAAAAAATACTTATTGAGGTACGGGCACTATCTCAAACTGTAATGAGCGACACAACCCAATTCCGCGTCCTCGACTTCGACTGCCCGACCTGCGCGAGTACCGTCGAACGCGCCCTGTCGAACGTCGACGGCGTCCAGCACGTCGAAGTCCACTACGCGACCGGCCGCGTCGAGATCGAGTACGACGACAGCGTCACTGACCCCGACGCCTTCGCAGAGACCATCGAAAACCAGGGGTACACTCCCCAGCCCGCCTAACACTATGAACAAACAATCGATCACGCAGTACTACCGGAACCACCGGAAGGCCATCGTCACGGCGACGAGCGGCCTGCTGTACGGCGGTGGCTGGAGTCTGGGCTACCTCACGAGTTTCGAGATGGCAAGCGCCGCCATCCTCGTCCTCGCGACGATCGTGGGTGGCTACGACATCGCCAAGACCGCCTACCACGAGGTCACGAACCGGACACTCGGCATCAAGACGCTGGTGACGCTGGCCGCTATCGGGGCCATCGTCATCGGGGAGTACTGGGAGGCTGCCGCCGTCGTCTTCCTGTTCAGCCTCGGCAGCTACCTCGAGGGCCGGACCATGCGGAAGACCCGGACGGCCCTCCAGGAGCTCCTGGAGATGACGCCCGACACGGCGACCGTCCGTCGCGACGGGGAACTCCAAGAGGTTCCCGCCCGGGAAGTCGAAGAGGGCGAGGTCGTCGTCGTGAGGCCGGGCGGGAAGATTCCGGTCGATGGCGAGGTCGTCGACGGCGAAAGCGCCGTCAACCAGGCGCCGGTCACCGGCGAGAGCGCCCCCGTCCACAAGGCCGACGGCGACGAAGTCTACGCCGGGACGGTCAACCAGGAGGGCGCGCTAGAAATCCGGACGACGGGTACGGGCTCGGACACGACGCTCGAACGTATCATCCGTCGCGTCGAGGAGGCCCAAGAGGCCCAGTCGCCCACGGAGAGTCTCATCGACCGGTTCGCGAAGTACTACACGCCGGCCGTCATCGTGCTGGCCATCGGCGCATATGCAGTCACGCAGAACGCGATCCTGTCGTTGACGCTGTTGGTCATCGGCTGTCCCGGCGCGCTGGTCATCGGGCCACCGGTCAGCATCGTCTCGGCCATCGGTAACGCCGCTCGGTCTGGCGTGCTGATGAAGGGCGGCGAACACCTCGAACGCGCCGGCAAGATCGACCTCGTCGCTTTCGACAAGACGGGGACGCTCACGAAGGGCGAGACCACCGTCGCCGACGTCGAGGGATTCGGCGTCGCCGACGACGAGGTCCTCTCGCTCGCGGCGACAGCCGAGAAGAAGAGCGAACACCACCTTGCCGACGCCATCGTTGACGCAGCCCGCGAGCGCCCGACTGCTGCGACGGACGGTGGGGCGGCGGTCGCCCAGGCGGACGATACGGACGCCAGCCGCCAGTCGATTTCCGATCCGGACGACTTCGACGTGATTGCCGGCAAGGGCGTCATCGCCAATGCCGATGGCCATGAAGTTGTCGTCGGCAACCGCGCACTGCTGGACGACCGCGACATCGACGTCCCCAGTCCGGTCGCCGAATACGTCCGCGAGCGTGAGGGGCGCGGCGAGACGGTCGTCCACGTCATCCGCGATGGGGACATCATCGGCGCAATCGCGCTGCGGGACGAGCTCCGGGAGGCAGCTCCTAACGTCGTCGCGGCGCTTCAGGACGTCGGCATCGAGACGGTGATGCTCACCGGCGACAACGAGCGGACGGCCGCCGCCGTTGCCGAGGAGGTCGGCATCGACGAGTACCGCGCCGAACTCCTCCCCGAGGACAAGCAGACCGTCATCGAGGCCTACCAAGCCGACGGACACGTCGTCGCGATGGTCGGCGACGGCATCAACGACGCGCCGTCGCTGGCGACCGCTGACGTCGGCATCGCGATGGGTGCCGCCGGGACGGACACCGCCATCGAAACGGCGGACATGGCGCTGATGGCCGACGACCTCGAACGCATCCCCTACGCGGTCAAACTCAGCAAGGCGACGCGCTGGAACGTCCTCGAGAACGTCGGGCTCGCAGTGTTGACCGTGACCGTCCTGCTCGCGGGCGTGCTCACCAGCTACGTCACCCTCGCCGCGGGAATGTTGGTCCACGAGGCCAGCGTCCTCGCGGTCATCCTCAACGGGATGCGACTGCTTCGCCACTGACCACTAGATACGATCATCACCACCACTCATGACATCAAACTCGACTGCGACCGCCGAGACCCAGACGAGAACCAATTGGAAGGTAGACTACGACGTCGATCCGATCGAAATTCGCGACCCTGTCGCGGAGGCCCTCGGCGTTCTCGAACCGGGTGACCCGTTCGTCATCACCTATAGAGACGCGGTGAAAGAGGCGGGACATTCCTGTCCGACTGCCTCGGGCGCCTACCGGATCGTCCAGTTGGGGCTCGACGCCCTGTATCCCGACGACTATCCAGTTCGGAGCGAAATCGAGGTGCAGGCGGCCGGCCCGCAGGACGATGCTGCGTATGGCGTGATGAGCCGCATCATCTCGTACGTTACTGGCGCGACCGAAGACGACGGATTCAGCGGGCTCGCCGGCGGCTACGGCGGCCGCCGCGACCTCCTCGTCTTCGACGCGTTCGACCCGGACACGGCAGAGCCGACGTTCCGGTTCCGGCGAACCGACACGGACGAGACCGTCGAAGTGACCTACCACGTCAGCGACGTTCCTGACGGTGGACCCGCAATCGGGAACCTCCAAGGGATTCTCGACGAATCGGCAACTGAACAGCAACGAGAGGCTTTCACTGACGCCTGGCACCGCCGGATACAGGTCGTCCTCAGTGACGACTCGCTGTTCACTGTCAAAGCGGTTTGACGCGACGGTCTACCCCTCTCACTCGAAATAAGTTACTGCGGTACACTATCGATCTCCTCGAGGGCCTCAGTAGCGACATCACCTAACTCACCAGCCTCGATATGCGAGTACCGCTCACGAACCATCTCCTCAGAATTATCGAGATATCGGGCCGCCACAGTATATCCGAATGCCCGGACCAGAACCTCGCCCATGCCACGACGGCCACCGTGCGGAGCAAGATAATCGTGTTTCGGATGGTCGATGTCGATCTCCGCGGCCTCCGAGAGTCGTTGGAGAATCGACCGTGCGCCGTCCGTCGTGATCGACGGCGGCCGAATATTCTCATCGAGCGCCAGCAAGAGGTCCCGGGCGTGTGCCTCACGTCGCTCGTCGATTACTTCTGGGTGTTCCCCTCGTTCGGCTAGCTCTTCCCGGACGAGCTCTGCGAGCGTCCGTTGGTCGAACGTCGGAAACACCGGCCAGCGGTCCGTCGGCGGGTCCACCAGCTGACGGTAGCTCCGCAACGGAGAAATCACCGGATCGGGAAGACTCGCGGCGTCCCACTGCTGTTTCTTCCGGTAGACGTCCATACTCCCGTCGTCGAGGGAAAAGTCCTCCCAGCGAACGCCGCGCCGGCGTGGGTCATTCGGGTCTCGTAGGAGTTCCCCGACCCGGACACCTGTGTACGCGAGAACGAACACCAGAGCTCGGTTACGAGCCGCCTTCAGCGCCGCGTAGCGCGCTCGCTGCTTGTCGAGGGGGTCAGTATCCTCCGGGAGTGTCGTGTACGCCTCGACGGCGTCGCGGGCCCGTTCGTCGACGTGGCGGGTGAGGGCGTGGCGCTGTTCGGACGTCCAGGCCTGCTGGTCGCCGGGCTTGCGGCCGTCGTCTTCCGGCAGCGGCGCCATCGCACTCGCCCGCTGAGCGTAATGCGCTTCGAGATATCCCTCGTTGACACACCACCCGCACCACGCAGAGATATAGCGGTAATAGGTTTGTACTGTGTTCTGCTTGAGTCCCCGATCTCCCCCGAGATGCCGAGCGTACTCCCGAAACACGCGTTCGTCGAGATCGTTGAAGGTGGGCTCCCGGTCGACGTCGTCTGGGACGATCCCGGTCCAGTCGTCGTCGCCGCGGTCGCCGGCGGCCCACTCGGCGAACCGCTCGAGCTCGCGTGCAGCGTTTCGTCGATAGTTCCCACCGTCCCCACCGCGGCCTTTCCCTTTGTCCTGGAGGTAGCGCTCGAAGCTGTCGTCGAGCGGCGTGGAAAGCGCTCGATTAGGCATCCACCGGCCCCCCACCGTCCTGCGGGCCTGGTCTCGGTGCCTCTACCCCGGGGGAAGCGTCGTTGTGAGGCGGTTGCAGCATTCGTGCTTCACCGACGGCGGCGGGGTACTTCAAAGTGGTCGTGATTACGGGCATAATCAGGACCACTTGTTGTATTCGGCTCATCGGGAGAATTCGGAGGTCTAGAGTCTCTTAGTACCGGAAATCCGTAATACAGTAGAATGTATATCGTATATCGCTATACAAAATTCCGAGCCTCGCTCTGCGCAAGGTCATTCGTCGCCGAGTTCCGAGAGCCGAGCCTGAATTTCCTCAGAATCCGCACCAGAGAGCGCCTCAATACCGAACTGGACGAGTAGCGGGTAGAAGTGGCGGTTCTTCTTGAACTCGTCCTGGCCCGCCTTGCGGAGCTTCAGCTGGGACTCGAGGTAAGTGTCCTCCATCTCGTCGAGGACATCGTCGGGAATGTAGATCGTGCGCCCATTCCACTCGTCCTTGATGTTCGTCTTCGTTTTGCTCGTTTCGTTCGTTTCACTCGTTGAAGTCGATTCGGTCGATTCGGTCGATGAACTGGTTTCCACCGTTTCACTCACCTCGCTCGTTTCGCTGGAATCAGCCTCGTCGTCCTCCTCTTCGTAGTTGCCCTCGATGCCGGAAGCATCACCCCAGCCGTCGGTCATGCTTCCACCTCCTCAGGCGCAGTCTTCTCAAACGTCTCGTCGAAAAGGTCCGCGATCTCGTTGAACAAATCGCGTGCATCCTCTACGCGCTGGTTCTCCTTGCCGAAGCCGAAGACGGACACACCCTCGCCAATCGACTGAGAGAGGTCGGTCCGCTTCGGGATCTCGAACACCGGGAGGGAGTACGCCGACTTGATCTCCTCGATGGTGTCGCGGTGCTCGGCGTTCTGCTCGACGCGGTTACAGACAATTGCGAGCCGATTGATGTCTCCGTACGCCTGTTCGAGGGAGCTCAGCTGCTTTGCGAAAATCTGGAGGCTGTTGGCGTTGAGCTTCTCGGGAATGACGGGGATGACGACGTTGCCGGTCGCGACCAGGGCGTTGTCGGTGAGGACGTTCAGGGATGGCGGCGTGTCGACGATGATGTAGTCGTAGTTCTTCTCGAGTTCGTCAAGAGTCATCTCCAAACGCTCGCGACTCTTCGGCGCCTCAAGCAACGTCTGGATGTTCTTGTTGTTCGCGAGCTTCTCGCTGGCGGGAAGAATGTCGAATTCCTCGTGCTCGACGATGATGTCGTTCACCGACTCCATCTGATCGAAGTCGAGGACGTCGAACAGCGTTGTGCGGTCGGTGTCGTAATACAGATCGTTGTAGCCAAGCGAGCAGGTGAGCCCTCCGTGATAGTCGATATCGACCAGGAGGACGTCGTGGCCTCTGGCGGAGAGTGCGCCGCCAGTATGAATGACGTCGGTTGTTTTCCCCGCGCCTCCTTTCTGATTTGCCACCGTGATTCGTGCGGTATTGGTGTCGGTCATTATCTTCGTTTCTCTCGTTATGTTCGTTTCGTTCGTTTTGGTCGTTTAGTTCGGTGCGTTCGGTGAGGGTGTTTCACTCGGTGAGAGGATTACTACGATGTTAAAACCAACTGTTCGTTCCACTCGTTGAAGAAGTTTCGTTCGTTTTCATCATATTGTTCGTTTCTCTCGTTTTCCTCGTTTCGTTCACCGAGCACTCTGTTTCAGCGTCGGTTCGGCGCTTTCCAGTAAATTCATTCATTACTCGAAATACTCTCGTTGAGTTCGTTTCGTTCGTTCTATTCGTTTCTCGAAGGCTGCCACCAAGAGCTTGTCCTGACCTATCGCAAGGTGGGTGAATTGGCGAAAACAGAGGCTTAATCCACCAAATCCACCATTGAGCGTAGTTCAGATTCCATCTCCGTCATCTGATCCGACACCCAATGGAACCGCTCCTCTATCCCCTCGTCAGTAAACCGGAGTGAAGATCGTACGTCACGATTCCGGTCATGTTGGAGGAGAGCGAGAGCGTACGCGAGCATCTGCGGTCGATAGTGTTCCGCGAGCTCATCCGATGTCGTAGCTGAGAGATCGTTGGTCTTGTAGTCGATTATGTGGAATGCGTCTGGCGTGACGAGCAGCCGGTCGATATCACCGACAATCCGCGACTCATCGATTCGAGCGACAACAGAGTACTCGTCGTAAACCTCCTGAGGCTGAGTATCAGACTCGATGTGATCAACAAATTCGACTGCATCAGCAGCGTGGTTGACAGCATCACGGAGGTCCGATTCTGTCGGCTCCTCACCAGCCATCTGACTCAAACGACGGATCAGGGTGGTCCACTTGTCTCTCGGTGGACGAAGTTCGTTGATCCGGTGGACGACCGTCCCAAACGTCGTTGGACTCAGGCCGGCCGACTCCTCACGCTGAGAGTAACTGTGACCGTCTGGAGACGCATCCGCCACCGCATTCACGAGAGTCGTCGCCGCGATCCGTTTCGCCGGCGCTAACGACGGCGGTGAGGGGATCGATATCTCCGGCGCTGAATCAACAGCATCGTCGTCGGTGTCCCAGTCTACTGGGCGCGGCGGCCTGCGAACAGTATAGCTGGCTCCATCTATCTCACAACGGGCCTGTCCGTCACGAACCGCCTCGGCGACGAGTGCTCCGTCGAGGAGGGCTGGCTGTAACCAGTCGCGCCACCGGTCTGCGTCGTCGAAGGCTACAGGCTCGCCGAGTTCGATTGTATCGGACTCGTCGACGTCAATGTCGTGCGTGCCGCAGAGAAGGAGGTGATCCCGCATTCGTGTACACGCTACGTAGAGGAGGCGTTTCGACTCCGCCCGCTCCTGTGGACGCGACCGTCGGTCGGCGTACTCGTGGACGGCCGTCTTCTCGATGGAGAACGCATCGCCCGGATTCGGCCCGCCGACCGCCGGGACCGGCGGCGCGTCATCAGTTCCGTCCACAAGTCGAACGTAGCCATGGTCGTCGACGGAGCGACCGAAGTTGAGGTCACTCCCGAGATCGGGGACGGTGACGATCGGGAACTCGAGTCCCTTCGCAGAATGGATCGTCATAAGCCGGACGCCCTCGGCGTCACCGGGAATATCTGCCTCCCCCTCACGAGGGTCGATCTCGGCTTGGCGGTCGATCCGGTGGAGCAACCCGGCAGCTGTGTGAACACCGTTCTCGCTCCAGGTACGGACCTGGTCGCGGAACTTCTCGACGTTCGCGACGGCCTGTCGACCGCGTTCATCAGCACTTACACTCGCCAGATACCCCGTGTCATCGATCACTCGGGACAGCAGGCGGTTCCACGGGAGGACGCCATCTTCGGACGGCGTCGCACAGCCGCTGAGGGTCCGCCACGTCGTAAGGAGGTCGAACGCGTCCGCGAGGTGTGGATCGTCCGCCTCGGCGAGCCCATCCCATACTGAATCAGCTTCTGCGACAGCCGGTGCGAGGCGATCATCCGCGAATCCGAACAGCGGCGACCGAAGCACCCCGTAGAGAGAGACGTCGTCCTGTGGATCACCGAGTACTCGAAGCAGGTTCGTGAGCGCCTGGACCTCAGGCGTATCGTAGAACCCGACGCCACCGACGACAGTGTAGGGGATGTCGTACTCCTCGAGAGCGCGCTGATACCGATCCAAATGGGTTCGCCGGCGGAGGAGGATTGCCGTGTCGTCCGGCGTAGCGTCGCGATGAGCACCCGTATCGGGGTCTTGGACTTGCGGCGGATCATCGAACAGGTGGGTCAGTCGAGCAGCGAGCGCTTGCGCCTCGGCCTCGATGGTGTGGTCCAGCGCACCTTCGGCGACCGGATGGTCGTCGCCGAAGAGCTCTGCCGCCGTGTCAGCGTCGTCGGGGACAGCGAGATACTCGACACTCCCGGACAGTCCCCCGATGTCCTCGATACGGTCGCGTTGTGTGGTCAACTCCTGCGGTGGCGCTTCGTGGGGCTCGTGGCTGTCACCCTCCGGCTGGAACAGGTACTCGAAGAGCTCGTTCAGGAACGACAGCGGCTCATCCAGCGTCCGGAAGTTCCCGGAGAGTTCGAGGGCGGTCGGACTCTCGGCATCGCTGTCGGGAACGTCGTCAACCCCACGAGCCTCGTTGACGGTCTGGAGTTCTCTGCGCGCATCCCCGAACGTCGTCACGTCGGCCCCACGGAATCCGTAGATGCTCTGTTTCTCGTCGCCGACCAGGAAGACGTTCGACGCCGCCTGCTCGTCAACGCCCGTGAGGAGCTTGACCAACTCCCACTGACGCGGGTCCGTGTCCTGAAACTCGTCGACCATCACGGCCGCAAACTGCTCTCGGAGCCGCTCCGTGACGGCATCGTTCGCTCGCAGGAACTCAAGCGTTGTCTCGATCACGTCGGGGAAGTCGAGCGTATCGCGGCGCTCCTTCTCGTCGGTGTAGGTTGCGAGGACGTCGTCGAAGACCCGTATCAGAGCCAGCGCGTAATGGGCGCTGTTTGCTTCAAGCTCACCGGGTGTCGTCTCGACCGCATCCGCGTGCGGTTCGACGGCATCGATGACCGTGTCGATGGCGTCTTTCAGATCGTCGTAGACGTCACCGTACTCACCCCAATCGTCCCGATCACCGACGACGTACCCCGAACTGCTGTACAGGCCACCGTTCTTCTTCTCACAGGCCTCGTAGAGGTCGAGGATTGCCCGTTGACAGTCGCGAGGATCGCTTTCCTCCGGGTCGGCCGAGAGTGTGGTCGCGACTTCGGTGAAGGTCCGGTAGACTCGAAGACCGTCTTCGTCGGCGATAGCGCCCTCGCGGTCGACACGGCCCGCAACCGTGCGTAGCTGCTCAAGGAGTCCGTCCGCATACAGCGTCTGTCGGGCGTCGGCGACGTCGAGATCACAAACGACCTCCCAGCAGATATCGACGTAGTCGTTGACCTCCGCATCACGCCACTCCTCGAGGACCGCCTCGCTCTGTGGGCGCTCATCGAGTAATCCAGCGAGTACATCGACCAGCTGGTCATGACCCCAGAGCTGCGCGAGGAGCGCGACGTCATCATCGTCCTGGTTACGTTCGAGGAACTCCGTCACGACTTCGCGTTGGAGTGTCGCGGCGCCGTCTTCGTCAAGCACGTCGAAGCCGAGCGGGACCGGAGCCTCGACGGCCCGTTCTCGCAAGAGCCGCGTACAGAACGCGTGAATGGTGTGGACGTAGCCATCCTCCAGGTCGTCGAGGACGTTTCGCCAGCGGTGGTAGGCCTTTGGTGAGTCGACAGCCTCGAGCCGGTCGTACACCTCCTCCCGAACGCGCTCGGTCAGTTCGGCAGCGGCCTTTCGCGTGAAGGTGATCGTGACAATGTTCTCCGGCGTGAGTGACGGGTTCTCGGCCAGTATCGTCACGTACCGCTCGGTGAGCGTTGTCGTTTTCCCCGTCCCAGCGCCGGCAGTGATCGCGACGTTCCGGCCTTGGACGAGCGCGTCCTCCTGTTCCTCTGTGAGCTGAATCTCCTCGGGATCCTCAGTCATCACTCATCACCGCCTCGATGTCCTCGTCGTCGCGAACACGGAGCGGAACGTACGCGGCGTCGTCCTCGTGGACCTCGTCGACGAACTGCCGCTTGCGGTGATGGCGGACATCGCACGCCCGACGGTAGTCACAGTATCGGCAGTTCGCACCCCGAGCGGACAGGAGGGTCGTGTGGAACCGACCGTTGCCGATCGCCTCGTCGATCTGGCCTAACCACTCCGGAACGACATCGTTCAGGAACCGGCGGAGTTCGGCCTCTGAATCGAACTTCGATTCGACGCCGCGTGGAACCTTGAGGTCGTTTGGCGGTCGAACCTGATAGTACGTCGCTGAAAGCGATCCCTGCTCGAACAGGTCACCGTCGACGACCTCGGCGGCAGCGAGCAGATAGATGGGGAGTTGGAACTTCGTGCCGCCGGTCGTCTTCGTCATATACGGTGCTCGACCAGTCTTGTAGTCGTAGAGCGTGAGCGTCGGTTGTTCTCCATCCCGGTTCACGTCAACGCGGTCGATGTAACCCCGAATCGAGACAGTCGAGCCGTCCGGTCGCTCAACTGTGAACGGCCCAGCATCCGAGTCGGGAAGTCCCTCGCCGAATGGGGCTTCGAACAGGTGTGGGCGGCCGGCGCCGTCCCGCGAGAGCTCGTTGTCGAGGAACGTAGCGAACAACCCCTGTTCCGGTGCGTCGTGAGGTTTGCTCCCAGCCTCGTACGGAGCGCTCACGCCGTCACCCAGACCCGCGAACAGCTCCGCCTTCCACCGTTCGTAGAACAGGCCGTCGTACTCGAAGTCAGCCTCCCGGAGTTCGTCAACGGCGATCTCGCGAAGGTGCGTCGCCAGGTCGTCCCAGTTAAACTCCGTGAGATCGAAACCATCCTCGGTCTCGTCCTGCAGATCCGCGAAAAATCGTTCGAGAACGTCGTGAACGTACGATCCGGTTTCGAGGGGCGTAGGGACGACCTCAACGTCGTCGGGATCCTCGATTCCGAGCACTTCGTCAGCGTAGAACTTGAACCCACACTCGACGTAGCGCTCGATTCGACTCGCGCTGTAGGGTTCCCGCTCCGACAGAGGGTATACCTCATCGACTGTCCCAGGTTCTAACACCCCGTCGTGTTCGGAGAGGCCAGCCGTTCCCCTGTTGTCCGCACAGTGGAGTCCCCGATCCGTGCGCTTGGTCTGCTTGGGTGAGAGGTCACCTCGGTCGCCGGCGAGGCTTACTGCCGCACGCCGGTCGGCCGTTGCAGCGACGTGGCGCTGGAGATCTTCGCGAGAGCCCACGCGGTCGTCGACGCCGTCTTCGGGTTCGATGCCGGTCACGCGCTGGAGTTCGTCGAGGACCGGCGACCGGACGACGGCGGACTCGTCGTCGCCCGTCTCTGGTGTGGTGATCGTAAGTTCGTCGACATTCGCGAGCAGCGTCGCGAAGAGATAGCGACCACGGAGTCGTTCGTCGCCGGTGTCGAATCGCGGATGGGCGTCGGTCATCTCCTCGAAGAAGGCCGGGCGTTCCGGCGTCACCGGGAAGTGCTCGCTCGTCAGTCCCACGAGAAACACCTTCTCGAACGAGCGCATCCGGGCGTCGAGCAACCCCATCACTTCGACGTGACCGCCAGCAGCGCGCTGCGGAACCCGGATCGGAACACCATCGAACGCACGGGTGAACAGTGCCAACGGGGAGAGATCGCTATTGACCGCCGCCAGCGACTCGAACGAGGAGAGGACCTCGTCTACGAGGTCGTAGGCTCGCTGTTCGACGGCTTGCTCGGCGCCGCTGGCGTAGTCCTCCGTCGCCCCCTCCAGGTCGAACCGTTCGTCCAACAGTGGTCGGAGCGTCTCGGTCGCATCCACGATCTCACCTGTCCGGAGCGTCTCCAGCGTGGCCAGCAGCTCCTCGATCAGCGCCGCCGCCTCGCCGTCGACGTCATCGAGCAGGGGTGACACAGAAACCGTGTCACGCCGGCGAGCAGCTGCCGTGACGGCGTTGGCTTGGCCGGTGTCGACGACGTCGACCAGTGGATTCGAAAGCAGCGATGTGAGGTCCTCGGCCCGCGGATCCGGTTCGGCGAGGTTCAGGAGGTCGTGTACAACGCTCCCGGTGAACGTCCGGTTCAGCTGTGAGGCGGCGGTCGTGACGTGCGGGATGTCGAACGTATCGAACGTGTCCTCGACGTACCCCGAATAGGCCTCGGTCCCCGGGACGACGACAGCCAGGTCGTCGGGATCGCGACCATTGGCCAACTCAGTTCGGAGCTCGCGAGCGACGAATCGAATCTCGCGCTCGGGCGTCGGGAGTTCCCGCCACCGGAGTGCGTCTGGAACAGGGGCGGTCCCGGGGTCCGGGCGGTAGAGCGACTCGGTGATCGTTCCAAAGGCCCGCCCTGACTCGTCGACGGGCTCGAGTTCTACTGCCTCAAAGTCAAGTGCTTCGTAGACATCCAAGGCGTCCTCCGCAACGGCGTCGACTCCGCTCCGGCCATCCTGGTGGAGTGGCAGCAGTGCGATCATCGGAAGTTCGTCGGCGAGGCGTTCGATGAGGCGGCGTTCGACGGGACGGTACTCGTGATACCCGGAGAGAACGACGACATCCAGTTCCGGGGAGAGCTCCGATAGTGACTGCTCCGCCGTCGCGACGGCGTCGAACATTTCTCCCCGGGTACAGACCCACTCGTCGACGTAGTCAGCGTGGAGATTCCGGTAGTGTCGGTACGCGTCGACAGTGGCTTTCGCAATACGGTCATCGAGGGCTGAACCCTCGAACTCCGCTACGAGCGCGTCAGCGGTACCGACGCCGGCGTCGTCGAAGAGCGAGAAGCGGCTACTGAACGAATCAGCGAGAGCGGCAGAGGCAGGTTCGCCGGCGAGAGCGCCATCTGTCTCGGCTGTCGATTTGTCCAGAGCGTACTCCGCCAGCCGGCGGTTCAGCTGCCCGGCGAGGGGTTGAATCGGACCGTGGAGATGCTCGTACCACTCCCGAACGACCGCGTCAAGCGTCTCGGCACGAAGACGGAGAGGTTCGTGGGAAACGGCCCAGTTGTCCTCGACCATACTCCGGCGAGCGTCGTTCCGCGTTATGTAGAGAATACTCCCCAGCGAGTCGGTGGCAATGTCATCCGCCAGCTGAAATGCCCGTCGTTCCAATCGGGCGTGTTTCGGGCCGGTGAGAAGCGTTGAATCCATCGAACACTCCCTACCAAGATATCGGTCTCACTTCACTCTTGGCGAGACTGACAGCTTAGGAGTGGCTTACCGAGAGCGGCCAAAATAAATCAGAGAGGACTGAGAAGTCAGCCGACGGTAGCTAGCACCCGGACATCTGTATCCGAGTGTCGTTCACGCTGAGTTCGAGCACCCCGTTCTTGCAGGAAGTCCTCGATCTCATCGGCCAGCGTATCGGCGTCCTCTCTATCGACGTGTACGATCAGTGTTAGCTGGTCTGGATCGTTGTTGTCGATGACAAGCGATACGTCTTTGAATTCGTCCGGCTGTCTGTACGCCTCGAATTCTTCGGCGACCTGGTCAGCCAGGTCGTCTAATACGTCAATTGGATTCTCTGTCATAGATCAGATTTTGGGTTTGGAGGGTTATGCCATCGCGAACGGGTGAAAAACAGAACTTGGCTTTCAAAATCACCTCCATCTACCAAACTCGAATGGAGCCTTCTCACACCGATGGTTTACCGAAATGAAGACCGATCAACAGAGGGGACAATGGCCAGAATTCTCGCAGATCACTACCGATGACACTCACAAAGAACCTCTACTGAAAATACCTGTTCAAGATCTCCTCTAGCTCTGTTGGACCCTCGATGAGGGTGTTGAAATGTTCGATGACTACGTCCCGGTTGATAACCATCAGACCTGGACGCTCGAGGAGTTTCATCCTATATTCCTCTGGCTGCTGGCCGACTTCCCTGAACACACGACGAAGATGCACGAACGGCTCGGAATTATACGTATCTCGATGGAAGAGCGGATAGATAGCGCGATTGAAGCTGGCAGCATTGAGTTTTAACTCGTTCGACACGACGCTTGAGAGATAGGCGGAAAATATCGTGATAAGAGCATCTAGCGTCAGGACGATCATGTACATATTTTCCTCGTAATCGTCCTGCATCCGGTCGTAGAACTTGATCTCTTGTTGGCCATCGATATCTAAGACCAAGAAGATATGCCCCACAGAACCGTGCTTGAATGATATTTTCCGAGCTCCCTCCACATAGTCATCGTGCTTCCCACGGACTTTCTCCTGGCCAAAATTCGCCTCCTGTCCAGACTTAGTGTCGACTAGACCAAGAATCGGCTCATAGTCAATATGCCCGTAGCTCCCTTCCTCCCAGAGATAGAACACATTATCTGGCAAATTTGCGCCGGAATCAGCTTCTCCCCCACGTTCTGGCTGGGTCGGAAAGAGATGCATAAACACAGCCTCAGCAGTGTTCTCCAGGAGTTCACCGCTCCCGCGACCAATCTCCCCGTTCTCCCGAAGCATTCTAATGTTCGAGAGGATGGAGAGGATGTATTTTGGATTTGCCTTGACTTTTTTCCGCAGTTCTTCCACGTCCTCCCCGAAGCGCCGCCTCATAACGTTCTCGTCAAGCTGTTCAACTTGTAGAGCGGTGTCGGCGTAGTCGGAAAGGAGTCCGCTCTCATCTATCTTTTTGAAAGGAACAGCTTGCACAAGGTGGCCCGTGGAGAAAAGGAACTGAAGTTCCACGATGTCTGAGATAGTATCTTTCGGCGTGATGAGGATTGATGGGTTTCCCCGCTCGATCGCATCTTCATAGATGTCCTTGACGGTATCCTCGTAGTGACGCGGTGAGTACACGAGGTAAACGAGGAGATCGCGTGAAGTCTCCCCGATGACGTACCGCGGAAGATTACTATCGTCTGTCGTGATGAGATCGGTTTTCAGTTTGCCAGCGATGTCCTGTAAAAATCGGTGAAATGACGGGAGATATCGGATCCGATCGGACTTCTCGACCGTTCGAAAATGGTTCGAGTGGCATCGAATTTCATAGGTGTCTTCACTCTCGTCAACGATGATTATCCCATTATTACAGGTCGGACACTCAGTCGGCTCAATCAGTCGCTCCTTAACGTAGTCAGTGCCTTCCAGTTGGTCCGGGACCTCTTCACGTCGTACTGGTTGACCGGATTCAATGAATGAGTGGAGTGGGTCAATCAGCGTCTGGGTCATTCATATCACTGAGAAGGATCTCAAGAGCTTCCTTGTTCCCGGCCGTGATTCGCGAGCCACGAAGCGGCTCCCAGTCACCAGCATTCAGTTGCACCAGTTCGTTCTGAATCTTGAAGATCAATTGGATGTTATCCTCTTCTGCCTTCTCCAGGTAGTCTTCAAAGCTGAGTTCTATCCCCTCAATAGTGCCGAATACATCGTTCAGGTTATCTGCGATAATTGTGAATTCATCGGTGCTGGTAGCTTGGTCGTTCGAAATGGAGTACCCGACCAGTCTGAATGTCTCAGCCCGCTGTTTGAGATCCTCTTTCGCCTCGTCCGCCTCGTCTATTTCTTCTATCTGTTTAGTCGCAGCCTCCTTCCGCTGTTCCACCGCTTCGTGAACTGTGTCGGCCGTATCTGTCGACTCATCTTCTACCGCGGCCATAGTATCCTGCTGGATTTCTTCCACACCGGGAGCACGCTTCTCCTCAAGTTTGTCAAACAAATCTTCGACTCCGAAAACATCATAAAACAAATCTGAGAGTGTATCTTCCCAGTTATCCGTCGATTTGGAGAACGTGATAACGGTTTTACCATCCTCAGGCTCGACACCTATACTGATGTTTCGCAACGGATAGAACGATGTGCCACCAATAGATGGATTGACTGGAGCGTCTTGATTACCGAGGGACTGTCTGAACTCGAACTCGTTTCTATACTTTCGTCCGTATTCTTGTTGGATATCTATTGCTATGGATGACTCATTTTCGTCGACGGAGATACGGATTGGGTCAAGATTCTGCTCCTCCACGTTGGCCTTTCGGAGAAATTCCCGCACACGTTCTTCTACACCCTCAATATTGAGTTCCTGATCGAGTAAGAACTCGCGTTCGTTCTTGACAGCGAAGAGTTCAGAGCGGATAATCATAGACTGCAACTTGTCGCGATACCCAGTCTCATAGAGCACCAGAAGGAGTTCATATCGCCCGTTGACATCCAGTTCCTCTCGGCTTATCCCGAGTGATTTGTTGAGGTACTCCTCGGCATATCGTCGATTCACATCTCGGTCACTCAACCTCTCATAATCCTCGAGAAACTGTTCCACCTGATCTGCGTGTCTATCTGCGAGGATTTCTCTCAATGTCGATCGATTGGCGTCGATCGACTCGTCAGCAAACACTTCATAGAGTCGTTCCAGAAACCATAACGGGCGAGGTTCAAGTTCTGAAACCAGTTCAGGATCAGGATCAAGGGGATCTACTGACACGGATTAATCCTAACAAGACATTCGTATTTCATAAATATATCTGCCTGAGCGGTACACTGGCGAATTTATCGAGGGTCACTGACTGTGACCGTCGGAGCAGTCGAAACAATTGAAATGGAACGATATCGATGTGACGACTAAAGCATAGTGACGCCACTATCGTCGCTGTCACCAGATTCTGTATTCAAAACGAAGCCTGTCTGTTGGCCCTCAACCACACCAATCCAACCGGCATCATGAAGAGCATCAAAGACGCCTGGCCAAGAAGCACTGTGAAGCGACGTTTGTTCTCCCATCTTTTGAGCCAAGTCTTCTCTTTCGACAGGGCCATTCTCCCGTAGTTCGACAAAGAGCAGTTTTAGATCCTCAAACAGGTCAATTAGTCCAATAAGACCATCATCGTCTAATTCCTTGGCGAATTCGACGGCTTGTTCATCGATGGAAAATGTGACCTCTACTGTATCTTCTGTCATACAGAATGCTTCTCGGCTTTGCTTATAATAGATGGGGCAACCGATCCCGTCTACAATTATGACTTCTTTGTTGATTTCTCTCGGTTGGTGAGGAATTGATCACACCACGTCGGAAGGGAATCCATCGATCCGTTTTCAGTTACTGTTCCATCGCCTGCAATCCGGGTGAACACGCCGTCTCGTCCCCACGCACACACTACTGGCTCCTGGTCTTGGTCGGGTCGGGTCACGATTCGCTGTTGGAATCGCGACGGCTCCTCACTCACATCCTGCAGTACTGTGAGGAGCTGTCCTAGGAGTGGATGACCTGGCGCAAGATGCTGCACTGATGGGAACTCGTCAGCACACACAGCTGAGAACGTCACCGCCACTTCATCAGCAGCAGTCGCAATTGACTGTGCAATCGTCTGTTCCCCATCCCCGGCTGTGACCTCAATCGGTGCGTCACCTACTGAGAGGCGATATGTACTGTCCGCAAAGTCAAAGTCCCCGTCATCGTACTCGAAGTCAATCTCGTGAACCGGGGTAAATTCGACACCGGCGTCGGCGAGAGCGTCGTTATCGACCAATACTGACTGGAGGCTTGGTGTCTCGAACGGAGGTTGATACTCGTACTCCTCCTCGCCGACGTCGACGAGATCCGGGTGACTGTAGGACTGCCACGCATCAAGTTTTGCTTCGTCGACGACGTCCTGAGCGACGAGGTCGTCGACGTCCTCGAGTGACTCTCCGACATCGACGCGGTCGCCCTTATCGCGTTCTTCGAGTTCTTCAGAGAACTCGCGGTCAGCTGATTCGACCGCAGACTGGTCGTCAGCGCTGTCGGCGTTCAAGGTCGCATCCCGAATCTGTTGGCTGACGCCGGAGAGTATGGGTTGCATCTCACCGACGACGTTTTCGAAGAGGCCAATCCGGTCGTCAAGGCGATCGTAGATGTCCGTCTCAACCGTATCCTCGTAGCTGTAGTTGAGAATACGAATCTCGTCGAATCGTTGGCCGATACGGTCAATCCGACCGATACGCTGTTCAACCCGCATCGGGTTCCACGGCAGGTCGTAGTTGATGAGCGCCCCACACTCCTGGAGGTTTAGCCCCTCACTCGCGGAGTCGGTACAGACGAGGATATCGACCTGCCCATCATCACGTGAGAATTCACGCTTCACGCGCTCTTTCCCGACATGCTCCCACGTTTCAGAATCGGGGTCGTACAGCTCGCCGCCACGACCAGAGTACGTCGCGATTGTCGCTCCTAGAAGGTCCGCGAGACTGTCCCGGATGAAGTCCATTGTGTCCGCGTACTGCGTGAAGACAATCACCCGGTTGTGGCCAGCCCGGTCCAGCTCGTCGAGGTCGTTGTACAGCTGCTGAATCTTCGGGTCTGTATCAACCAAGTCTAAGTCGTTCACGAACGCTTCCAGAGCCTCGATTTCTTCCTCGATAAGCTGTTTCCCCTCTTCAGTCACGCTCGGGATGAGTTCAGAGAGGTCCAGGTCGTCGCTACTAGCGTCGAGTTCATCCAGAACGTCCCCGTCGTCAAGGTCCGCATTTTGTAGCGTTTCGAGGACGACCTGCTCCGCATCACCATAGTCCCGGTCACGAGCGCGCTCCCGACCGGCGAGCACGGTTCGTTGCGCCCGGAGTGTCTCAAGCCGGTGTTTCAGGCTCTGACTGATCGCATAGACACTCGACGTGAGTCGCTGTCGATACGTGGTCATCACGAACCCGATGGCGCGTGTTTGGGCTTCGTCAGTCTGCTGGGCTCGCTTGTAGAACTCACGTGTGTACTCGTCGATCTGGTCGTAGACCGCCCGTGTCTCCTCGGTGAGTTCGATTTTCCGTTGTTCGGGATTCCGGTTCGGAACGGTCGTATCGAGGAGACCGACCGCCTCGTACTTCCGGAGTGTATCCCGTGTATTCCGATGAATGAGCGCGTCGACGGGTGTGGACTCCGCGAGAACATCGCGGATGACTCGCCAACCACCCGGGGAAAGTTCGTCAAGTGCGTCCTGTCGGTCGCTACGGGACGCCATCAACCACTCGTCGGCGTCTTCAGGATAGAGGAGCCGTTTGAGTTTCGTATCCTCGCTCGCCTCGAAGCGGTCGATGTCATAATCTGCCATCGCATCGTCGACATGGTCGAGATAGCCGTCGTAGGCGTCTCCATAGGCTCGTGCGAGCCGGCACGCGGTCAGCACACGCTCTTTGGCAATGGCACGGTCCTGTCCGTCCTCATTGATCTCGAGTTCGTCTGCAAGGTGCTGGAAGACTTTTGAGGAGAATGGTCGGTCCGTCGGGAGCCGATCTTGGTGTTCCAGTCCATCGAGCGTGGCCTGCGTATCCCAGGAAGCCTCCGCTTCGTCGGACTCTGAACTCGGGTTGTCGAGAACCTCGTTGAGGGCCTGCGACAGCCCGTCTCGAGTTTCGAAGAACTCCATGAAGGTATCCCGGTTATCCCAACCACCCGGAAGATCCAGCAACTGCATCAGGTCGTAGAGTTCGCCAGAGTGCAATTGCATCGGGGTGGCAGTCAGGAGGTAGTAGGCGTGCGTATAATCGCGAAGCTGTTCGAGAAGAGCGTAGAAATTACTGCCACGCCGGGCGTTGTGCGCCTCGTCGACGATGACGGCGTCCCACACGCCCATCCGGTCTTCCGTATCGTGGTCGCGTCCGCGACAACTTGCCGGAATGACGTTCCGAGACCGGTCGGATACCCGGTCTAAGGGAGCGACCTGATCCCACCGGTCGTCGAGACGAGCCGTGTGCCAGGACATAATGACGACAGTCGGCCCATCCAGCGGCGACGATGCATCGGCATCAGTCGACTGCTGTTCGTAGAGGAACCGCCAGATGGGGCTGTCCGCCCATTCGTGCTCCCCAGTGAGGTCGAGGTCCGTTGCCGATGGTGGATAGTGGTCGCGACCGCGGACGTCCCGGAATACGTGATCGCCCGCTGTATCCCGGTCGAATCGGACGGCGTTGATGTTGAACTTCTCCCAGAGCTCTTCCTGCCACTGCCGCTGCAGACTCGCCGGAACCAGCAACAGCCCGGTTTCAAGCTCCCCGGTGAGTCCAAGCCGGGAGAGTGTAAGACCGGCCTCGATCGTCTTCCCGAGTCCCACCTCGTCACACAGCAAGAAGCTCTGTGGATATGTATTGACGAGTGTGTCCGAGACAACTCGTTGATGTGGCCACGGCGTGATCGTGCTCGCTTCCTCGGCCAGTGCGAGCCCACCGGGCGAGAGCGGTCCATCCTGAATGATGTTCGCTTTGTCGCGCTCCGTCGGCGGAGCTGTACCGTTCGCGATTTGAATCGCTTCCTGGAGATCGCTCTCGGTGTCTGGGGCTTTCCAGTCGATGATGTCCTCTTCGATCGCTTCGGGGAGGTCATACACTTCGACGAAGGGGTGTTCATCACTCCACAGTCGCTCGAAGGTCTCCTCGTCGCCGGCGACGTAGTCCGCCTGTTCAGGAACCCACGAACGGTGGACTTTGAACCGCTCGTAGTTGCGAGCCCAGCCGCCGACCGTCTCGTTGACGCTGCCCTCGAACGAAATCGTGTTTCCGTCGCTATCGTGGAAGAGTCCAACTTTCGGATGGAAGATCTCCCAATCGTGAGAGGGAGAGCGTGGATAGGCGACCTTGATGTGGATCCGCCCCTCGCGGAGGAGACGCGCGAGAATACGGAGATTCGCATCCAGGCGTTCGTCATCGAGGTCCTCGAGGTTTTCCTCGAGGCGGTCGGTGAGCGTCTCTAGAACCGGACGGTCTGACTCGTAGAGTTCGGTGCCGACGATGAGACGCATTTCACCATCGTTCTCGACGAGGGCGTGAATGCCGTTGGCAGCAGCCGCGAGTGCCGTACTGGAGAAGTAGCCCGCAATCCGGTCGTATTGCTGGCTGCGTTCCAATGCGGGCTCGTAGAAGTCCTTGACGAGATGGGCGCGTCCCTGCTCGGGTTTGCTCTCGTAGATGGACTGCCACTCGCGGTCACGTAGATTAGTCATACTAGAGGAGTTTCGAGTTAGGCGTGGTCACCGAGTTCGGTCTGTTCGGCCCTGTCTTCCGAGACGTCAGTGAAATCAGTGGGGGTGAATTCGAGACCAAGTGCATCGTGGGTCCGACCTAAGGCGAGGTCGCGAGCGGCTTCCCATTCCGAACTCCTCTGGGGAAGAACTTGCAAGAGAGCTTTCAGTGTTGCCTTGAACCCCGCGTCTGTGTCGAAGTTGCGTTCTTTGAGCCAATCAATCGCGACGTCCTCACCCTGTTTCTCGTAAACGTGCATAGCGGCGTGAACCGCATCGAGGGCGATTGTGAAGGACAGTGCTTCGGGATCGACGGGCGTCCGGTTGGATCTCTCTTCGGGGGGCAGAGTGATATCTTGGACGCGGTCCTCGTGAGTCTTCAACTGAATGTCACCACGTTTCTTCCCCCAAATTTTCGTAGAGCGTTTGATTTCGTCGATATCGACGCCCACGCCGAGGCCCAGTTGGTGGCCGTCATCGTAGTGGAAGGTGTCGGATTCATGAACCAGCCAAGAGAGGATATACCACTCAGTAATGTCGTCCAAGTCTCCGAGTCCTTCACCCTCAAGATACTCCTCAACAAGGACCCGCGTCACTGCTTCACGAGCTTCTTCAAGAGCGCGACGGGGTGGAACCTCGTTATCTTGGTCATCAACAACTGGATAGGCGTCAGCGTATACTTTCAAAGTTGGTCCGAATGCAGAGATAATCACGTCCGTTTTTGTAAGTGAAAGACCCGAATTAAGGAGTTCGCGGGCAGCATCCTTAGCAACGTCTCGTGTATCTGTACGAACATCACTCCAAAGGGTCGGGGTCGAGTCCGTCTCGTGCTGATTAGCATCAACGGGTTTGCGGCCCGTGAGGAGTAACGTGCTGTCGGCTGACCCGCCACCTCGGGTATCGGTCCTCTGTGGCATTTCACTCGTGATGGGATGTGTCGAAGTTACAGTAAATCCAGATCTGATGAGTGATTTAGTGAGAGTATCCCACGCGCTGGACTCCTTATGCGTGAACATGACGGTCATTACTCCACCAGGCTCAAGCACTCTGTAGAGTTCCTGAAAAATCTCTGCCATTTTATCTTCATAATCTTCAGAGGCGAACTCCTTTTTGGACTTTGAGCTATCTGCGACTTCCTCGTACTCAGCGACATTCGCCACAGCCTCGTCGTCCTTATCTGAGAGTTCACCAGTGAACATCTCGGGGAAAGTGTCCCCAAGGTATTCTTTCAACCAAACGTAGCAAATATCCGAAAGTTCGGAATAGATAATGCTGTCGTAATATGGCGGGTCAATAACAACCGCCTGGACGGTGTCAGATTCAATATCCAAGTCGGCTGCGTCACCGACTAGAACCTCCGATTCGGGATCTTCGATATCTTGAAGATATGAGACAAGCTCCTCGTAGGAGTCGCGGACACGATTGAAGTTATCTTCCCATGATTGATTTCCTGCACAGAGGTTGTTATCAACGAACGACCATTGGAGTGTGAAGTGCTTCCCGCCAAGAGCATTTGCGGGGTATCCTTTTCCAGTGTCGAGTGGTGCAAACCGTGTATTTCGATCAATAGCCTTACTGGATACAAGAGAGAGTATCGTGAGGATAGCTTCTGCCTCCTTCTCTGAGTGGCTTTCGCGGATTTCGTCTTCCACTTCCTCAAAGGCTCGAAGATACTCATAATGAGTGACGAGTTGGCGATCAGTAAACGCATCTCGCCATTTACTGACTCCGTACGGGCCAGCTCGATCCTCATCACCGATGTACCGATCTTGAGTGAGAATTGTATTCAGTCGGAAATCAGATTCCGTACGCTCAGAGGCTTTTTCACAGGCTTTGTAATCCTCCTTGGTCGGGGCCCGCCATCCAGAACCATCGTTGACATACTTGACACCGTAGATTGTCGTGTCATACTCGCCATTCTTAAAGGCTGTACGGATATCATCTGACTCCATCACGACAGGACAATTCAGACATTCTGCGCCACTTCGGGAATGAGGGCCATTCTGAGGGTTGAACTCGTTTTTCGATACCTCATCAGGAAGCCGTACACAGTCGTACTCGACACTTTTCGGTTCTTCATTCAGACGCGGGCGGGCAGCAACGCCGCTTGTCGACGACTGTTTCTGAAGCCACCACTTCTTCACTAGTGGTATTTCGAATCCACAGTCAGGGCAAGTGACGGTATATGTACAAGCATAATGGGATGGACTACGGCGGTCGTTCTCACTAGGGAAGTACTCTTCAAGCCGCTCTGAAGCGAGCTCATCAACTTTGTCACTCCACCGGTTCAATTCGCTCTGCAGAGAACCCACCTTCGGCGCGTACTCATTCATAACCTTGAGCATTAGCGACGGGATGGGATTCAATTCGTTTGCGATCGTTGGGAGATCGTACCGGAGTGCTTCAAATGGAATTACACCGCCACCAGCTGTTGGATCTAGAACGGTAGGTAGTTCTCCGTCCCATTGACGCCGAAGAAGTTGGTGAATCTCATTTCGTTCGTTCTCACTCGGTGACTGAGTGAATGGACGGGGGTAATCGTAGTGGTCTTGTAGTGTTCCATCCCGTTCATCCTCAGTACTCTTCTTTCGTGCGACGTATTCTACAATACTCTCGCCGTCTGTTCCTTGAGATGGGCCAATCTGCATCCACCGGAGCATATCGTCAGCATCAACCCCCGAAGGTAGAACAGAAGCTAGGACGGCAAGTCGGGAGGCGGGAGTTGGTCGCCGCGCAAACCAAGGATGGAGATACCGGTGAGGCGGCATATGTTGGGGGTTAGCCTCTTTTAGATTCTCGATTCCAACTGCCTTGAGCGGGAGATTCCCCTCAATAGCAAGCTGATCTAAATCGGATTGCTCATCGATATCAGGGTTATTTTGAGTCATGGAAAATCACTTGATATGGTCCGTCAGCAACACTCGAAGGGCCTTTTCGCCGTTCGGACTCGACGGAGACCGACACTTTGCGTACCAGTAGTAACACTCCTCATCGCTCATCCGTGCAACGCCTCGAGCCAGCGACCGCATCCGATCGATACGTTGGATCGGCTTCACGCCACGGAAGGCAACAGCAAGCCGGACGCCTGCCGTCTCGGGTAGGAACACGAACCCAGCCCCGCCAGTGAGAACTTCTGATGAATCTCCTGGCGTGCCCTCAATCGCCTCCCTGACGACGTCCTGGAGCGCACGGACGCGGGTCGGGTCAAGCCGTGCGACCTTTGCGCCGGCCCACTCATCCCACGTCCAGCCATCGAGCTTGGAAAGGAGGTCGTCCCCAGCGATGTCCGAGACGAGATCCTCGACTGGTGTGATACTCAGCGAACGACCATCCCGCTCCAGGCGATCACGGCGGGCTTCAGCCTGTTCGCGAGGGAGTAGTTCATGGAGCGTCCACTCTCCGCCACCGTCTGTCTCCCGTCGGACGAGCGTGAACGTTGGGCGGCCACCGAACATACTCGTCCCGTAGCGGACCAGCCGATCCTCCTCTGTTCCCTCGGCGGGTGAGGTCTCAAATTCCGAACCGCGACTCGCCATCAGACCGTCACCTCCGAGCTCGCCTGAATCGGGCCACGTCCTTCGACCCTGACGTCGATGTTGCCCGCATCGAGGTCATTATCGAGGGCAGCGAGGAGGTCGTCACCCTCGTCAGTAATCGGTTCGGGCTCGTCAAACTGGAAGCGGAACTGAATGGTCTCTCGATCATCGCCGAACGAGCCGGGCTGGTCGATCACGTCACGAAATCGGCTCGGTGACCCCGTGAATTCCGCGCTGTACGTCCCGTCGTCAGTCCGAGTTTCGTACTGCATTCGAACCGTCACCGAGTCTTCGCGGGCTTTGAATCCGGGGCGCTGACTGATGAACTTGGCCGCTTGGAAAGGTTCGTCCCCACCGACCTGGATGGTCACCTCTTCAAGCAGCGGCGTCCGGTCAGTTCCGGCCTTCGATTCCGCATCGCGACGAACCTCTGAGAACGCCCGCGAAGCGGACATCATCTTCTTGCTCGCCTCCCAGGATTCCTCGGGCTGGCATTCCTCGCAGCGTCCGCGTGCGTCCAGCAGCTGCTCGCTAGCGACCTCTTTTCCGCAGGAGCTACAGGTCGTGTCGGACTGGTGTTCCTCACAGTAGTAGGGTTCGCTTCCTTCTGGGTTTTCAACCTCCGCCCCACACTCGGCACAGGTAGCAACCGTCTGTTCTGGCCGGTCGATTTCGTCGAGGTGGTCGTCGACGAGCGCGTCGATATCTCGATAAACGACGAAGGCACTCCCGATTTGGACATCGCTGTCCCGAATCGAGGTCTCGACATCGGGAGATTTCGCGAACGGTTCCGGATGCGGCCACGTTTCAGGCTCCGTTGTCCCGACCCAGTACGCTGTCCCAGACTCGCCATCCCAGTATGCGTACCCATGGTCACTAACGAGGGAGGAGACAGTCTCTCGAATCGGTTTTGTGCTGAAGAGGTAGTCCAGCCCCGGCTTCTTCGCGTATTGGTTGACCAGCGCTTCGGTGGACATAGCGTCCTGGGTCTGCTGCCAGAGTTTCTGTTGGACGTGAGCGGACCCACGAGCGCCGGCGTCGCGTTTCACGATCTTATCCTCGAGCGTTGTCTGGACAGCGTCGACCAGTGTCGTCCCGCCGTTGGATTCGGTCGCACCGATGGTGATGTGAGTAAGCCCGTCCCGGTCAGGGTAGTAGAGGTGCCGGTAGACGTTCCGAACGAGCTCTCCGAGCATCAGCTGTGCCTCGTCGCTCCGTTCTCGAAGCTCCTCGATTTGTTCCGAGGAGAGGTCGGCTTTCTGTTCAGGGCTATCAAGCAGGGCCTCTATAGCCTCGAGACGCCGAGCCTCGTCGATTGCAGCATCCATTCGATCAGCGTCAGGGGCGAGGAACAGAGCGTAGTTCTTGTAGATTCGCGTCTCAGTCTCTCCCTCGTGTTTTGCAGCTTGCTGCTCGTAGAGCTGAGTCACACGATTTGGCGGCGTATCGCCGCCGTCTTCGACAGCAGCGGTGTCCGGATGCATCACCGCGAGCTTCGGCGTATCCGGGGTATCCGGTAAGTCCGCCGGCGATTCAGGGAACTCCACCGGCTGGAAGCCACCATCGCCGATTTCCTTCGAGGTGAGACGGTTCTGGAAACGCGAATGAGCGCTTGCTTCGGGGGTAGACTCGATCCGCTGGTCGATGATCCGGATCAGATTTGGTTCTTGCTTGAATCGGAGGCGCTCTTCCTCGTAGAGGAAGTAACACGCGACGTCCATATCGTCGCCCCGAAGTGCGGATAGAGCGGCATCGTAGTCATCGAAGTTCAGATCGGGATGGCCGATGGCGAGGTTCAGATCGGCGTGAGTTAGGCCTGCGGCCTGTTCACCGTATGCGAGGCTGTGCCAGAGAACTGTTGTCGTCAGATGGGTACCGAGAGGCGGGAGACCGTTTTCGGTCCATTTTCTGTCCTCAAGCTGGGCGTGCGCGGTACCATCGTCGTCGTAGATGTCGGCAGTCACTGCGGGACCGAGATCGACGAAGTCGAATAGGCGCTCACGAAGGATCGTCTGAATCCCACCGCCAGGATCGTCGTCGGCGACTGTGAGGTCGTAGATCCGGATCCAGTGGCGGTCGTAACTGTCGGGCTGGTGATTCCAGAGGTAGTAGACAGCTCGTGCAAGTAAGCGGAGGGCGTCACGCGTGCGCTGGAATCGAGGGATCGTATCGATCTTGTCCGTGAGAGCGTCGATTAAGGAGGGATGGAAGGGGTACTCGCGAGCGAGGACATCCACGTAGCCAGCGTCGGTGGCTTCCTGTGGATACTGCCGGTCTTCCTGATCATAGAATTGGAAGTATGAGTCAGAGGCTTCGCTCGCGGCGTTTTCTGGAACTTCCGAGAAGAGACGGTGTTGAAGGACTTGTCCGATCTCGTTTTCGTCGGTCGGTGTGACCGTCTTGTGCTGTCGCCGGCCGATCTCGTTGACCTCCTCAATGTGATCACGGACGCCATCACGAACCCGGTCAGCCTGTTCACCAAACGCTGTATCCGCGATAGAGTAGACGACCGTGACGTGCTCCGACTCGGCAGCCGCTTCGAGGAGCGCCATCACGAACGAAAGCGTCTGATCGGCGAGCGTCTTGTCGCCGACAGGCGTGCCCGCGGCTTTGTTCATGTAGTCGGCGATTTCGTCGATCAGGATGAGGGCCGGCTGGTCGTGCTGAGCGAAGAGTTTCGAGAGCGTCCCCTCACCGGGGGCGTCTCGGTCTTGGTCGTAGTCCTTGAGGTACTCGTAGCCATCGAGCCCATAGAGCTGGTACGCGAGTTCACCCCACATCGTCCGGGTATTCGGAGCATCCGGATCGTCGTCGGCATGGCGGGCATCCTTGCTATCAGCCTTCGTTCCGATGAAGACCCCCGTCGCAATATCGAGGCCCTCTGCCACCGCATCTTGATAGTCGGCCGCAAGCTCCTCGTCGCCGTCCAGCAGGTAGTGCGAGAGGTCGTCAATATCTACGGGGTTCTCAGCAAGATGGTAAGAGGCGATAAGGTCGTGCGTTTTCCCACCACCGAACCGTGTGTCGAGACAGAGAATGCTCGAAGTATACGAGCCGGGGTCGTACTTTGTGGTCGCCAAGAAACGCCCCGTGAGATTGGAGAGCAGCGTGCGGAGACCCTCCGTGGGATAGGTCATATCGTAGAACGAGTCGGGGTCTCGATAGACTGGTGCTGCCTTCTCAGGGTTGTGGACGACAGTCGAGAGTTTCGCAGCGAACTGTTCCTCCTGGAGCGAGCCGTCTAAGACGTCGTCTCGTGGCTGACAGCTTTCGAAGAGAGAGGGATACTCACTACTCATCGATTTCCTCCGTGGGTGAGGAATCAGCTTCTGGTTTGGATACGATTACGAATTCACACTCCGTGCTGTTCTCGATGATCGCCTTGGCGATCCCCTTCGACTCCGCGACATCGACCTTGATAGCGTCCCCAACCTCCGCATCAAATTGGTCGAGTTCAGGGCCCGACAGATTCACCCGACCCGATTGGCCGGTGTTCTGTCCAATTGTCTTCTGAGTCATCTGGATACTCACATCACCTGACGGGAATGTTATAACCTTTACTTAGTCTAAAGCGAGTGATGCCCCAATTTTTGATTTACCATCCTACAGAGATAGATCTCGATTAACTCTATCAGTGTGTAGATGTAGTCATCGGTGATGATTGACTCACTATTGAGACCTTCGAACAACCCCATTACAGCTGGGTTGGAAAAGGAATATACCCTTAGCAATCACCAAGTGAATCTATGACGAAAGAACTCAATAGCCTACATAGGGAGATTCTCTCGGAGTTCAAGCGACGAATTGAGAACGATGAGGATATTCCAGATGCCGTTATCGCTGCTCTACAAGACGAAGACGACCTAGGACTAGAATCGGTCGATCTCGTAAAATCCGCAGTAAGTAAGGGAATTACTGATGAGACTGAGTAGTCTTAAGATCAGAGAATTTCGGGGAATCCGCTGTCTTGATATCAATTTTTCCTCCGACGGAATTCTCATCTATGGACCGAATGGAGTCGGTAAGAGTAGCATCATTCAGGCGATTGAGTTCCTACTCACAGGAGAAGTATCGAACGTAACGGGCACCGGAACTGGCCGCAAGTCACCAACTGATGACATTCACCATCGAGAAGCTAGTCCAGAGGAGTGTGAAGTAACCGCTACCTTTGAAACAGAAGATATCGAAGTTTGTATTCAGCGATGTCTTGAAGACGGTGAACTCACACTTGTATCCAGAAGTGACGAGAAAGACGACGAAGGACTCCCCCAATCTATTCGAACTCTTCAGGCAGCGACGAAAAGCAGGCTGAATTTCCTGACTCGTGAGGACTTGCTAAGATTCGTCGATGCTCCAGACAGCAAGCGAGGAGAGGCATTAAACGAAATGCTCCGGCTGGACAGGATTGATCAGTACCGGAAAACGCTCCAACGGGCCGAAGGAGACTTCGAAAGCCAACGGAGTCAGACTGAAGAGGAAATGGACGAGGCGCGTAGAGAATTTTATGACGAATTAGAAACGGGAGCAGAGGAAATTCTCGGCAAAGGAGCTCCTGCCGTGGCTTCCGACACGACTGCGCTGGAGGTGGTAAACGCACTTCGAGCCGAGTACGACGCAGATCCAATAGATGATCTTGGGACGATAGAGTTCACCGACGGAATCACCGAACCGAGCCAACCCTCCGTTCATCCACTTGCCCGCACCAAGACCGTCGACAGGCTCGGTGACGTCGCTTCAGGCGTAGACGATATCCGAGAGGATATAATAGAACCCTTCGAGGATTTGATAGGCACAATTGAGAAGCTGGATTCCCGCCCAAAACTAAGACGGGATATCCAGGCACAAAGCCTGATTCAGCAGGGACAGAAGCTCGTTGATGACGATACCGACCAGTGTCCACTCTGCTTGGATGACTGGAGCGACCGCGACTTGGCGGGGTTACTAGATGATCGGCGTGAAAATGTTACCGAGGCTGAACATCTGCGAAACCATATTAGCGAACGGATTGACAATCTACAGAGCGCCTTTCGTGATCTGGAGCGACCTCTGGAGTCGCTTATCAAAGATCTTGAACACGAGATTCCAGAAGATTACGAGCCCATCATATCAGAACAGGAACGCTTGGTAGAATTCAGCGAACAGCTGGCAGAGACACGGAATGAACTCACCTCAGGGGATCTCCTTGATATTCCCCACATAGAAGTGGATTCTACAGAACTCGAAGCTTCGTTGATTCCAGCAGACATCAACGAGACGCTCAATCATCTCCAGAGGATTTCCGAGAAAGTTGAAGAACCCGATAATCAAATGGCCGCCTATAGAACGCTTGCAGTAGCGACCGAGCGCTACGAGAAATACAAGCAGACTGTAGAAACTCTTGATGAAAAAGAGCGCCTCCATAGGATCGCCGAAACGGTCTTCACAGAGTTTCAGAGCGTCCGACAGCAGCTTATGGACGACACGCTGTCTGAAATATACAATGAGTTCGTATCTCTCCTCGATACTTTCTCCAGTGAGTTGATGGTAGATCCGGATGACGGGACGTTTCAATCAACAGATGCCGGAGTTGAGTTCCGAGTCCCGTTCCACGACGGCGAGACACATCGTCCGAACCTGCTGTTCAGCGAGGGTCAGCAGGACATCATTGGGTTAGCGCTGTTCCTTTCAATGACCCGTGCCGTCACCCCGGAGTCGGTTGATCTTGTGCTACTGGATGACGTTCTTTCTTCCGTTGATGCCGATCATCGAGCAAACGTGGCCCGCATTCTAAATTCTGAATACGGGGACGAGTTTCAGTTCCTATTCACGACTCACGATTTGGTCTGGAGCCGCCATCTCCGACGCAGCGATCACATCGACAGTGAGGAAAACGTGGTTCATTTGAGTAGCTGGAGCTACCACGCTGGCGTACACCAGCACATCGATATCACCCAGCCTCGTGAAAATATCGAATACCATCTCGAGAATAATGATCTAACGGCAGCAGCAGCTTGGGCACGGAAGATGTCCGAATACTATGTTGCGAGGGGATGCGAGAATTTCAATGTAGAAGTTAGATTCGACAAGATACGAAATCTTTCGCTAAGTGACTATCTTAATTCGCTAATGCCCGTGCTTTCCGATCGACTAAGAGAGGGGGAAACAGACGACGAGACTACACTAAATGATGGAGAAGTTGATGACTTGCTCGATACGATCGGCAACATGCAGATGTTTATCGATCAGAATCTCTGGGGAATGAATAAGAATGTCCACTATTCTGAGCCAGAGGCTGCGTCATTCACTAAAGGCGAACTTCAGTCAAACATAGAGGCTTTCGAGAAAATCTTCGAAGTAATTCACTGTGATGACTGCGAATCCTGGCGAAGTGAGAGTGACACAGGAATTGAATGCGATTGTTCGATATTATTGAAAACGTAGCTACCAGACATCCACCGAGATAACCCTATCACATAGAATGACCGTTAATTCCGACTGAAATGGAATGTGAGATCAGATGGTTCCGGAAATCCTATACTTCTATTGGTCAAACCAACACACAGCGCGCGGATATTGCCTCTCGATTTACTGCTCAGGCTGCTTTCCGGAAACAACCCGATCAGGCTTTTATTATCTGACCTAAAACCAGTCTATCAAGCAAAGATGATCCGCGATGCTCGCGTTCTCCGCGCCGGGTTCGTCCCTCGGGAAGTTGAGCATCGCGACGCCGAAGTCAACCATCTCTCTAGCGTCCTCGAGCCAATCACGAACGGTGAACCCGCCGACACGGCTATCGTCACCGGACCCAGCGGCGCCGGCAAGACGTGCATCTCGCAATTCGTCACCGAACGCCTACGTGAGGAGGTGCTCGACGTCGAGGCCACCTACGTCAACTGCTGGCGCAACTACACGCGGTTCCGCACGCTCTACCAGATCCTCGACGACCTCGGCGCGACCATCGACATCCACCGACAATCGACGCCGCACGACGAACTCGTCGACCGCCTCCAGCAGCACGACGGCCCGCGAACCGTCGTCATTCTCGACGAGGTCGACCAACTGGAGGACCCCAGCGTCATTTACGACCTCCACAGCCTCCCGCAGTTCGCGATCATCTGCATCGCGAACAAGGAAGAGGAGCTGTTCAGCCGCGTCGACGACCGCCTCGTGAGCCGCCTGCGCTCCAGCGAACACGTCCGGATGGACAAGTACCACGACGAGCAGCTGTACGACATTCTGAGTGCGCGGGCGAAGTGGGGCCTCGATGAGGACGTCATCACCGACGACCAGCTCTACCGGATCGCCGACGCGGCCGCCGGCGACGCCCGCCTCGCAATCGGCATCCTCCGAACAGCCGCCGGCAAGGCCGATCGCGAGAACCACGAGCGCATCACCGACGATATTCTCCTGGACGCCGCCGAGGATGCTCGGGCCCAGATCAAGCAGAAGAGCCTCGACTCGCTCACGCCGCACCAGCGCGTCGTCTACGACATCGTTCGCGAGCACGGCCCGGTCGGGCCGAGCGAGATTCACGAGCGCTATTCCGAGGCCGTCGATGATCCGCGGACGAAGCGGACTATCCGCACGTACCTCTCGAAAATGGAGCAGTACAACCTCCTCGAGGCGGAAGGGACGAGTCGGGACCGAGAGTACTCGCTCGTCGATTCAGCGGCGGCGTCACCGATGCAGTAACGGTGACCCCGTCAGCTTTCAGGAACTGAACTCGCCGAGGCCCGATTGCTCGTGGTCCAGCGGCTCGATGACCTGGGGGTCGTCGTTGCCGGGGGTGTTGACCCGCGTCGAGATCTCGTAGGCGTCTAGATCGTCCTTCGGGTACGGTTGGCACAGTTCCTTGCGGGTGTCCGGGTCTGCGGCGAGCCAGTCGGACTCAGCGTCCTTCGGGAGGACGACCGGCATCCGGTCGTGGATTGAGTTCATCAGGTCGTTCGGCTCCGTCGTGAGAATCGTGACGCACGAGATCGTCTCGTCGTCGCCCTCCCAAACGTCCCAGAGCCCGGCCATCGCGAATGCGGGGTCGTCCTCTCTGTAAATCCGGTAGGGCTGCTTCGACCCGCCGTTCGGCGATTTCCACTCGTAGAACCCTGACGAGGGGACGAGGCAGGGACGTGATTCCCACGCCCGCTCGAAGACGCGTTTCTCGTCGGCAGTCTCGGAGCGAGCGTTGATGATGCCCTCCTCGGGTTCATCCGCCCAGAACGGAATCAGCCCCCAGTGGTAGGCATCGATCTCGTCTTGAGCCTCGTTCGTGATGATGTGGAGGTCGTCACCAGGTGCGATGTTGTATCGGGGTGTGTACCCGCCGTCTGTGACGACCTCGGCGTCGAAGCGAGCCTCGAGGTCGGCCTGGTCGATGAAGAGCGAGTTCCGGCCACACATACCGAGGAGTTCGGAGGGAAGCATCTTCAACGTGGTCGCACAGGAATCTCACCGTTAACCAACAGATTGTCCCGATAAGCCTGCGTTGTTGGTTAACGACAACGGGGCGAAGAATCTCCTAATGACAAACGGTACACCTAAACAAACGATAGAAGAGGCTACACTAACTACGCTCAACCAAAATGACCCACATTCTCGCTGTATCTGACTGGCGCTCTCAACCTATTGACGATCTCTACACCATTCTCGAAACTGTAGAACCAACTCCAGATCTACTACTGTATGCCGGCGACGACCTTTCACGTTTCAAAAACGCCGATACTGACACAGATCATCTGGCAGAACTTGCTCGCCTCACGAAGCATCAACAATCGCTCTATGTCCGAGGGAACGACGACTTCCCTCCGTCAACTGGTCCGCAATTCGATTCGGAATTTACCACCGACCTCCACAGGACACCATACACCTACGAGGGTCTCGTGTTCATCGGCCAGGAAGGATCAACCCAGGGACCTGGTCTCATCACCTATACCGAGGACGACGTCCAACGGCACCTTTCCGAACACCGCACCGCTTGTGAAGACAGAACTCCGATTCTTGTCACACACACTCCTCCCTTCGGCATTCTCGATATCGGGAAGCGATTCGGGCAACAACATATCGGGTCGAAGGCCGTCAGGAGCTTCATAGACGACATCCAGCCCCCAGCTACCGTCTGCGGTCATTGCCATCAATTCGGAGGTAGAGCTGAAACCCTCGAGTACGGCACGGTGATCAACATCGCATCCCACGACGGAGTAGACGACCCAGGAAGATACGCACTCATCACCATCGACGCCTCGAAGGAGTCAATCGAATACGAGTTCTACGACACTCGCCATCTGCTAGGCAGTCGCCTGACTGATCTCGTCCAGGTCGGGAGAAACCGAGTAGAACAGTTCAGTGAGTTAGGGATCACTAACCCAGATGAAATTACCGAAGAACGGCGTGCCGAACTCGAAGCCCTCCCTGGAGCCTCGTCATGGCACGTGGACCGGTGGATTGCTCATCGACAGGCTTTCGAAAACGATGAGGTCGTGATTCTAAACAAGTCCGCCTTCGACGACCTTCACGATACGGAGCCTCTCCTCTTGGACATAGAAACGGATCTTCAGCAGGAGCGGATCTGGCTGGTCGGCACCTACAGTTACCAGAACGATGCGTACCGACAATTCTTCGGGCCTGACGACGAGTCAGCACTTCTTCAGGATCTGTCTGAGTACCTTGATGATCATGGCTCCGAGCCGATCATCTACTACGGAGGGAACTACTTCGACGAACAGTGTCTCAGTCGCAGATTCGACGAACACGGCATTACTGAGGGGATCGACCATCTGGAGCGAGCACACGACCTCGGGATTACTGCCCAACAGGAACTCTTTGGGCCCTTCAATCGGCATAAATTGGACGTCGTAGCGAGCGCACTCGGCTTTGAATATCAAGACCCGACTATCGACGGGTTTGTGGTCGGGAGCAAGTACACGCGATATCTCCTCGACGGCGAAGAACCAGACTGGGATCGACTCAAACAGTACAATAACGACGATGTAACCGCGCTGAGAACAATCGTCGATCACATCAGATCGTAGGCTCGGGGGATATGCGGGGCCGTCAACAGAATTACGTGAGGGCGAGATCGCCATACGTTCAGGAAGTCTTAACCAACAATCGAGTTGGAATCCCCGGTCTGTTGGTTAATTCGACGATACTGTCTGCCTTCCTCTCTGGAAACGTTCTCGGAAACGGTCGAACGATGGCAGAAATCCGTTGCCTGAGTCCGGTTCTACATACCTTCCAGCCCTTCCCTGAAACGCGGAAGCGCCACGCCGCGGCTTATCGGGAACGTAGACAACTAGTCGAGTATGGGAGAACATTCAACATCGAACCGATTGGCGGTGGACCAGCCGACACGGGGAGCTGACCGCAATCGGTCCCTCGCTGACCAGGCCGATCCGGCTACGGACGAGATGCTGCTGCCGCAGCTCGACGACGGCATCACCCTGCTCGACGTCGAGGGAGGCCGCGGCGTCCCGATCCTGCAGTCGCTCGTACTCGACCATCTCCTCCTGCAAGACGGGCCCGCCTTCTGGGTCGACGCAAACGGACACGCGACGACGACGACACTCGCCCAAATCGCGCCCAGTCAACGGTTGCTCAACCGAATTCACGTTGCCCGCGGATTCACCGCCTACCAGCACTACGGCGCGGTCTGTGATCTCCCGTCAGCGGTGAATAAGGTAATCCAGACGTCCACCGCCGATGCCGGGGCGGCCGGTCGAGGGCAACCAAGTCGTGACGAGGACACGTCGCCCCACACACCCGCCCTCATCGTCGCGCCGGCCGTCGACGCCCAGTACCGCGCCGACGATACCCTTGGCGGAACCCACGCGAAAACCCTCCAGGCTCGAACTCTCGCCCGGTTGGCGACCTACGCCGATGGGTACGACATCCCGGTGCTCGTTACGCGAAACGAACGAAACGAATTCACCGAGCCAGTCGCGACGGTCGCCGACCATCACCTCGAGTGCGAGCAAACTCGGATGGGCCCACGGGTCGTCGGCGAGGACTTCGAGACGCTCGTCTATCCCGTCGACGACGGCGCGTACTACCAGACGACGTTCGCGTACTGGCGGCAGCTGCTCGCGGCACGCGCCACGCAGGTCGGCGTGGAACCGACAACGCCGACGCCGTCGACGCCGACTCCGGAGGGTGTCGGGACAGGCGTCACAGCTGACGGTGAGACGGTGGCGCCCACTGCGGACCCCTTGCTCGATGCGTGGACCGCGACCGGGACAGGAGGCCGATAGCGATGGGGCGCACAAACCCGACGTACCGGGATGCGCTCCGGGCCATCGAAGAGCGGTGGGCGGAGTTCCGCCGGGCACTGCGGCGTCGCGACCAGCCGCGCTTCGACCGGCTGTTCGAGTACGCCCGCGAGCACGCCGACGCGAGCGGGCTGTTGAACCACCAGAACCCGCTGCTGCCGGCGCTACTCAGCATCGATCTCGAACAGGAGGCGCGCCTCGACGACCACGAAGAACGTCTCGAGGAGCTCGAAGCCGCGGTCACAGCGAGCGATGACCAGGAGGCCGCTCCACCGGACTCGAACCCGTGACAATGCCGTTCAGTATCGACTTTCTGGACGACGGCCGCGTCCTGGAGTGGGAGGCAACCGCCGACGGCGCCGTCGCGACCGAGCGCGATGACTACACCCCACGCTTCTACGTCGCCGCTCGCGACCCAGCGTCCGACATCGACCTCACGACACTCCAATCGGTGTACGACCAGCACCCGGATGTCGTCGCGACCGAGATGGTTGCGCGACGGCCGGGCTTTCGACGAGACGAGGAGACTGTTCTCGCGGTCAACGTCGCCCACATCGACCGCGTCACCCCACTCGCCCGGCAAGCGCGCCAGCTGTCGGACTATCCAGTCGGGGATCTCGCCTGCTTCAACGTGGACTTTTCGCGAGAGTTCCGGTACTGTCTGGAGACCGGTGCCGATCCGACGCCGGCGAGCGAACTGTCGACGCTCCGGCTCAGCGTTCCGGTGACCGAAACGAGCAACGACGTCTACGAGAAACTGTCCGTCGCCGGCGACGCCGTCACCGGCTCGCCAACGGATATCCTGACCGCCGTCCAAGGGGCACTCGAAGCGCACGATCCGGACGTCCTGGTCTGCTCAACCAGCGAGATCGTCCCGACCCTGTACGAGATGGCGACGGACGCCGGCGTCGACGACTTCTCGCTAAGTCGGTGGCCGGGTGTCGACTATCAGCAGCTCGCGAGCCGGTCGACGTACTCGAGCTACGGCCGTGTCGGTCACTCGCCGGCGCGGTACAACGTGCCCGGCCGGGCGATCATCGACGAGTCGAACACGTTCTTCTACGGGGAAACGAACCTCGACGGCGTCCTCGACCTCGTGTCGCGCTCGAAAAAACCCGTCCAGGAGCTTGCGTGGGCGTCGATCGGGAACGTGCTCACGGCGATCCAGATCTGTGAGGCCCACGACCGCGGCGTCCTCGTCCCCTGGAACTCCTGGCGCCACGAGTTCTACAAGCCGATGGGGACGCTCCACGACGCCGACCGCGGTGGCTTCATCTTCGCACCCGAGGTCGGCCTCCACGAGAACGTCCACGAACTCGACTTCTCCTCGTTGTATCCGAACATCATCTGCACCCGGAACGTCTCGCCGGACGTCATCCGGTGTGAGTGCCACAGCGACCGCGAGGACGTCCCCGGCCTCGGGTACTCGATCTGCGACGACCGGGGCTACCTCGTCGACGTGCTGCAGCCGATCATCGACGCTCGCGACGAGATCAAGGCGGCCATCCGTCGCAAGAAGGAACGGGACAACCCCGACGAGGACCGACTGGCAGAACTCGAGGGGCGGTCGGGAGCGCTGAAGTGGATCCTCGTCGCCTGCTTCGGCTATCAAGGGTTCAGCAACGCGAAGTTCGGCCGCATCGAGTGCCACGAAGCAATCAACGCGTTCGCTCGCGAGATCCTACTAACGGCGAAACAGCGACTGGAAGCTGGCGGCTGGCGCGTCGTCCACGGCATCGTCGACTCCATCTGGGTGACGCCGGACCCTGACGTCGACGACGAGGACCGCGAGGACCTCGGAATGCTTGCGACGGAGATTACGGACCGCGTCGAGATTCGGCTCGAACACGAGGCCCACTACGACTGGGTGGCGTTCGTCCCGCAGCGCGAGAGCGACGCCGGCGCGCTGACGAAGTACTTCGGAAAGGTCGCCGGCGACGACGACTTCAAGATAAGAGGTATCGAAGCCCGACAGCGTTCGACCCCGCCGTTCATCGAGGACGTCCAGCGGGACTGTCTCGACCGGCTCGATGCCACGCGGTCACCGCACGCGGTGCTCGGACGGCTCGAACGAGCAATCGACGAACTGCAGGCGGGCACCGTAGCAGTAGAGCGACTCGTGGAGCGGAATCGTGTCTCCAAGCCGCTGGAAGGCTACTCACAGAATACACAGAACGTGGCCGCCTTGAAACGGGCTCGCGAGCAGGACCTGGCAGTCCACCCGGGCCAAGATATCGAGTACGTGGTCGTCGACGACGAGAAATCCTCGCGAGACCGGGTCGCCCTTGCCCACGAGGAGATCGAGACCTACGACGCCTCGTACTACGAGACGCAGCTGGTCAGAGCGGTCGAGAGCGTGCTTTCACCGCTTGGGTGGGATCGGTCCGACATTCGCCGAGAGCTCTCCGGTGAGAGGGACGCCGTTTTGAGCTCGTTCGGAGCCACCAACGAACTGTCGTAGTGGACCCCACCCCTGGTTTCCGTCGTTTCGATCCAACCCCACGTTTCCGACGTAATTTTCGACCCCCCTCGTTTCCGTCGTTTCCTCACGCCCCACCCCAGATTTCCGTCGTCCGCACCCACTCAGTAGTAGGGGGTCACTACTCGCGAGTCCAGTCCTGCATCCGGCTGTCCTCGAGGATCGTTTCGCGGACGACCTGGGGATCTTCGATGAGTCGGTTCTGGAGGTGGATGCCGCCCGCACTCCCCTTGTTGATCTTCTCGATTTCGACAACCCCGAGGAAGGCTTGCTCTTTCAGGATGTCGCGGAACCGGCGGACGGAGAGGATATCCATATCGAGATGGTTGCAGATGCGTTCGTACTGGTCGTACACCCGGCTCGTGAGGAACGCATCGTCATTGCTGTTGACACTCAGTTCCGTGAGCGCCAGCAACGCCGCTTTCGCCTGCGTGGGTGCGCCGTTCACGAGTTCTCTGAACCGGTCCTTTTCGGCGTGCTGCTGTGCCTGGCGGACGTGTTCCTCCGTCACCTGCTCTGCTCCGGCCTCGTAGGCGACCTCCCCGGCGTGACGAAGAATGTCGATCGCCTTCCGAGCGTCGCCGTGTTCCTGCGCGGCGAAGGCCGCCGAGAGCGGAATCACGTCCTCGGAAAGGACGCCGTCCTGGAAGGCGTCCTCACGATTGAACATGATCTCCCGGAGCTGGTTGGCGTCGTATGGCTTGAAGAACAGCTCCTTGTGCTGGAAGCTGCTTTTCACGCGCTCGTTCACGTTGTCGACGTACTGGATCTTGTTGCTGATCGCGATGACACCGACGCTACAGTCGATTTTCCCCGCCTCCTCAGCGCGTGAGAGCTTCATCAGCACGCTGTCGTCGTTCATCAGATCGATCTCGTCGAGGATGATGATCACAGAATCGAATTGAGCGTCGAGCGTCTTCCAGAGGAGTTTGTAGTATTTCGACGTACTGAGGCCGGTATGGGGGACGGAGATTCCAGTTGAAGGTTCATCGTTCAGCTTCGCGGCCAGTGAGGAGATTGCTTGGGTTTCGGTATTGTCTTCAGCACAGTCGATATACGCTGTTCCAATCTCGACGCCATCCTGAGCGGCATTTTGAGCTCGTTGACAGACGTGTTTTGAAACGAGAGATTTGCCGGTCCCCGTTTTCCCGTAGATCATCACGTTTTCCGGGGAGTACCCGTGGACAGCACCGTTGAGACGTTTCGCGAGCTTCGAGATTTCCTCGTCGCGACCGACGATCCGGTCAGCCTCCGGCACGTGGCCGATTTTCAGGAGATCCTTGTTCGCGAAGATTCGATGCCCGGATTCAAAGAGTGGATCGTCGACAGAACTGGGTGAAGAGTCGGGCGTCATTGAATATCACACGGTGTGAGCGGGGGGAGTATAAATCTAGTGGAGAACGCCACCCCACGTTTCCGACGTTCCTTGTCCGATATCAGCCGGGAAATGCCGTCATTCGGTGAAATTGGATTGCTGACAATATAGCCGCGTTTCCGACGTGAGAGAGGAAACCCGTAGACGGAAGCATCGCCTCGATGTCGAATCCCGAACCCACACACCCCACGTTTCCGTCGTAATCACCGAACAGGTGGGGAGGGGACTCGAAGAAGACGTCCACGACGAGATACCAAAGACGAGAGCGGCCTATCCGTCCAATACTGGCCGTCTACAGAAGCAGCTGGAAAGGATTGTTTCATCTGAGGGGGCGAAGTACTTCGCCTCCTCATTGGTTGAAGTACACTTAATGAGCGTTTCTCAGCTATACCACTTTAATCTATGTGTTGCAGAAGTTAGTTCATCTCTAGATTGGTTCTAGGTCAACAGAATTAGTGGCTGTATAGCACTATCGTAGCCTCTCCCTACGCCGTCGTGGAGAAACGACGGAAACGCGGGGGGTGTGGTCCCTTCGAAATCAGCGTCACCCCCTCCACCAACATCCAGTTACGACGGAAACGTGGGGTGGGTGTCCTCCATCATCGAGTTTTACTCGTCCGGATTGATCGGGCCATCCATATCCTGCGGCATCTCGTCGAGTTCTGTCCTGAGCAAGGTATCTTCCTCCGGACCTATTCTAAGAGCAATTTCGGACGAAGCGGGACGCCTTCCCATCTGGTGTGACAAGGCTCACAGAGCGAGACTAGATTCGATGGATCGTGAGCAGCTTCGACCTCATCCTCATCGAACTCCGCGAACGGCCGAATATGATGTACTCGCGGCGTATATCCGAGTTCGTTTTCGCTACGGCCACACCCCTGGCAGGTTCGATTATCTCGCTCTAAGACCTGTTCACGCCGCTCTTTCCATAGCGGTCCATAGTTCGGGGTTGATTCCCAATCGTAGGTAGCTGTCTCCTCCTGCCATTCCCACTGACAGTCTCGACTGCAGAAATGGCGATCAGCTGATTCGATATCGTACTGAATCCGCCCGATTGTCTCACCGCAGTTTGTACATTCTGTCTGTGGACGATTTTCTATCTGCCATCGTCCCCTACACTCGTTGCTACAGAACTGGTTTGTCTGATCGTCTTTGAGATTCCACTCGTATCGTTTGAAATCCGTCCCACAGTAGTCGCAGTGGAGGGTGACTCTGTTGTCGTTTTGTTCAGACCGCCAATTCCCCTGACAAGTCTTATCGCAGAAGTGGTGCTCTGCACGCTCCACTACCGACGGAGGTCTTGAGATTGTCTCACCACAGAAATCACACTCAACTTCGATGGGCATGGGTCGGCCTCTCGCCGCCCATTAGCAACCGGCATCACTGATGAATGTCCGGGGCTATTCGTCCGGGTTGACCGGCCCTTTATATTTGGACTTCACTGAATCGCCCTCCCGCCACTGCCAGTAGTAGTAGCGATTGTCGTTGATTTCTTTGATCGTGATCGTCGCTTTGGCAGGGACGTCGTCCGGGAGATCGTCCGGTCGCTCTTCGACCTCTTCTTGATCTGCCGACTCCTCGAGTCGGGCCTCTCGTTCCTTGTGCTCGGCGAGCGCTTCAGCGTACGTCGCAACATCTCGGAGCTGCTCCGGGTCCGACTCGTTGAGCGTGTTGACGATCTCCGTCGGGAGGTTCGCCGGTGGGGTCGGGGGTTCGTAGGACATCGGCTACTCTCGTGTTAACCAACACGACCCACGAATCCATAGTTTTGTTGGTTAAGACGATGGAGACGACTCTCGTGCCTGCTGACTGTAACACTACTCGAAACTTCTTTATATACAAGTTTCGTACTATGTTACACCGTGCTCCGGCGTATCGAACTCGAGGTCCTCGCCACGGTCGACCGCGGCGACACGATCTCCGAACTCGCGACGAAACTCGACCACAGCGAGAGCTACCTCTCTCGTGCCGTCGCCGACCTCGTCGAAAAGGGACTCGTCTACACGGAACGCGACGGGCGGCGAAAACGAGTCGTTCCATCGGATGCTCGCGCCGTCGAACTCTACCGGGACCTCGTCCACCAGCACTCCCATATCGACTTCCCCGAGCTACTGACCGGCAAGGCACTCGAGGTGCTGTACTACCTCGACCAGCCGCGAACCGTCTCTGAGATCGCCGACCGGAGCGATAACTACCGCAACACGGTCAACCGCGTCCTCAAGCGGTTTCGCGACCGTGGGCTCGTCGGGACGGCCGACGGCCGCTACGAGTTCAACGCCGACTTCGACCGCCTCCACGAGTTCGCCCGTGAACTCGCACACCAGCTGCATCGTCAACGCCTCGAAGCCGCTGCCCCGAAGGGGACGATTCTCTGGGAAGACTACGACGAATTCCTCGCCCAAGCCGAGACGGAGATCGATGCGGAGGCGTTCCACGAAACAGGCCTCTCCCGGTTCGCGGCCTTCGACCTCCAGTTCCTGCTCACCGGCCATCGCTACTACGTCTACTCCGAGGATCTCGACGCAGTCTCGCCGGCGGAGGTCTGCTGTCACACACTGTTAATCGACGACGGCAGCCGCCACCGCTCGTACTGTCTCCTTCTACTCAGCCACGTCGACGTCGACGAGGCGGACCTCCGAGAGCAGGCGGCGA
>NZ_JBNTJZ010000008.1:0-93317 GCF_051195115.1 Haloplanus sp. C73
CCAGCAGCGAGGGAGCGAAGCTCCCTCGGGCAATCGGGCGGCGAAGCCGCCCGATGACGAGTCGCCCCTTTCAGTCCTGCCCAGCGGTGGCCGGTCGGCCAGCCGATGCGGGCGGGACTGAAAGGGGCCGTCGTCTCGGCGTACCCGGACGAAACAAGCACCGCAACGCAGTGAGGAGCGCAGCGAGTCCCGGAAGCCGAGACGACGGGGGCTTTCGAGGTGTCTCCAGTCCAAACACGCTAAGCTGAACAGTATGCCTCCGACCGACGGAAGGACTTTTTGTCCGGTCCGTCGTGGGCTTGCGTGTGCGCATCGCGTTCGTGGCGACGACGACGGCCCACCACGACGGCGACTGGTACGCCGAGCGGATGCAAGCGGTCGCCGAGCGACTGGCGGCGCGCGGACACGACGTGACCGTCTGTTGTGTGCAGTGGTGGGGCGGCGACCATCCGACCTTCGACTCCGAGGGCGTCACCTACCGGCGCGTGACCGCCGAACCGGCGCCGCGAGCCTTCGTCACCAAACTCCCGCTGGTCCTCAACGGCGTCAACCCCGATATCGTGCACGTCGTCACCGACCCGCATCTTGCGGTGCCCGCGGCGAAGGCGGCGGCGTGGCTCCGGCGCACGCCCGTCGTCGCCGAGTGGTGGGCACGGCCCGACGACTCGACGGCGCCGTGGCGTCGCCGCCGGGCCGCCCGGTCGCCCGCTCGCGTCCTCGTCCCCTCACGAACTATCGAGACGGTCGCTCGCGAGGCCGGCGCCGACGCCGACGCCATCGAAATTCTGCCCGACAGCGTCGACGTCGCGGGGATTCGGAGCGCTCCCGTCGACCCGCGGGCCGACGTGGTGTACGCCCGTTCGCTCGACGACCACGCCAACGCCGAGGAGTTCCTGCTGGCGATGGCGGAACTCCGCGACCGGGAGTGGCGAGCGGCGGTCATCGGCGACGGCCCCGCCCGCCCCGACGTCGAACGGACTGCTCGTGACCTCCGCATCGACGACCGAATCGAGTTCCTCGGCGCCCTCGACCCCGCGGAACAGATTCCGATTCTGAAGGGGGCACACGTCTTCGTCCAGACGGCCACGTGGTCGCCCTTCGCGACCGACCTCCTCCGCGCGCTCGCCTGTGGCTGTGTGGGCATCGTCGAGTATCAGGCCGACTCCGCGGCACACGAACTCGTCGAGGAAGACCCCCGGGGCGCGCTGGTGACGAGTCCGCAGGAAATCGCGGACGAAATCGCCGCCGCCGCGGAGATGGAGCCGTGGACGGTCAACGAAGCCTATGCCTCCTACGACCACGACGCAGTCCTCGACCAATATGTCGAGTGCTACGAGCACGTCATCGGCGACTACGGCCTGTTCTGACCGTTTCGGAACGCTTTTCCACCTGATACGCCCACGAATCCCCATGAGCGACGACGTTGCGGCCGAACTCCGCGAGCAGTTCCGAACGGCCTTCGAGGGTGCCGACTTCCCCGTCACCGGGCAGATGGACCTCGTCCCCGCGCTCCCGAACGGGCCGGGCACGCGCTTCGAGGCCGGCGACGGCGCCGTCTCCATGTCGGCGATGGAACTCGCCTCGAAACTCGACGGGCATCAGGAGTTTCCCTACGAGTCCGTGGACGAACTCGTCGACGACGTGATGGCGGCGCTGGAAGCCGAGGGCATACTGTAACGTTTTGACCGTCGCCGACCAAGGGGCGGTATGTTCGATATCGAGCGCTATCTCAACGTGCGGAGCGCGCACGGCGCCTCGGTCGGTCCCGACGGGAATCGCCTCTCCTTTCTCCTCGATACCACCGGCGTTCCGCAGGTGTGGACGCTCGACGCCCCCGGCGCGTGGCCGGAGCAACGCACCTTCTTCGACGACCGGGTCACCTTCGCCACGTGGTCGCCGGAACGCCCCGAACTGCTAGTCGGGCGTGACCGTGGCGGCAACGAGCGAGAGACGCTCTACCGCCTCGACGTGACGGACGGCTCGATAACCGACCTGACTCGTCACCCCGACGCCAAACACTGGTTCGGCGGGTGGAGCCACGACGGCGAACACTTCGCCTTCGCCTCCAATCGCCGCGACAACGCTGTCTTCGACGTGTACGTGCAGGCGCGCGACGCCACCGAGGCCCGTCGCGTCCACGAGGGCGACGGCTGGTTCTCCGTCAACGGGTGGAGCCCCGACGGTGACCGACTCCTTCTCACCGAATCCCACTCCAGTTTCGACCAAGACGTGTACGTCCTCGATGTCGAGACGGGCGAGCGGCGTCACCTCACGCCACACGAGGGACCCGTCCGCCACCGCAGCGCGACGTGGGGTCCCGACGGCGACCACGTCTATCTCGTCACCGACTGCGACGCCGACACCCTCCGCCTCTCGTATATCGACCTCGAAACGGGCGAGTGCGACCCCGTCACGGGGGCGCGAGACGGCGACGCGGCCGCCACCCTCGCGGACGAGATGTGGAACGTCGACGGCGTCGCCCTCGACCAAGACTCCCGTCGACTCGTCTACTCGCGCAACGTCGACGGTTACACCGAACTCGGCGTCGGCGAACTGGTCGCGCCGGGGCGTCTCGACCACTTCCCGGCGCCCGACCTGCCCGACTGTGTCGCCGGCGGCGTGAGTTTCGGCCCGGACGGCGACCGGTTCGCGCTCACGGTCACCCGGAGCGACGACACCGCGAACGTCTACGTCGTCGACGCGACGAGCGGGGCCGTGGAGCGCTGGACGCGGGCGCCCACCGCGGGCATCCCTCGCGACTCCTTCGTCGCGCCCGAACTCGTCCGCTACCCCACTTTCGACGGGCGCGAAATTCCGGCGTTTTTCTCGCTCCCGAACACCGATACGGGCCACGGCGAGACGCCCGTCGTCGTCGACGTCCACGGCGGCCCCGAGTCACAGCGCCGCCCCTCCTTCGGCCGGGTGAAACAGTACCTCCTCGCACAGGGCTACGGCGTCTTCGAACCCAACGTCCGCGGGTCGTCGGGGTACGGGAAGGCTTACACCCACCTCGACGACGTGGACAAGCGGATGGACTCGGTGGCCGACCTGAAATCTGGCGTCGACTGGCTGCACGACCACCCCGCGGTCGACCCGGACCGCATCGCCATCATGGGCGCCTCCTACGGCGGGTTCATGACCCTCGCGGCGATGACGGCCTACCCCGACATCTGGGCGGCGGGCGTCGACATCGTCGGCATCGCCAACTTCGTGACGTTCCTCGAAAACACGAGCGACTGGCGGCGCGAACTCCGCGAGGCCGAGTACGGCTCCCTCGATTCCGACCGCGACCTACTGGAATCTATCAGCCCCATCAATCACGTCGACGACATCGCCGCGCCCCTCTTCGTCCTTCACGGCGAGAACGACCCGCGGGTGCCCGTGAGCGAGGCGCGACAGGTCGTCGAGGGCGCGCGTGAGGCGGGCGTGCCCGTTCGGGAACTCATCTTCGAGGACGAGGGCCACGGCTTCACGAAACTCGAAAACAGAATCGAGGCCTACGCCGCCATCGCGGAGTTCCTCGACACGCATCTGGCCGCCGAATAGTCAGGTCGCTCGCTGGTCGTCGGGGTTCTCGGCGCGGTTGGCGACGGTGTTTTCTTCGTCCTCCCGCCGACGCGGGTCGGCCATCTCGGCGACGGCTTTGGTCGACATGCCGCCGCCCTCTTCTTCGTCTTCGCCTTCGTCCTCAGCCTCGGCTTCTTCCTCGCCGGCCGACTCGTGGTCGTCGGGATTCTCGGCACGGTTGGCGACGGTGTTTTCCTCGCCCTCTCGCCGACGTGGGTCGGCGGCGGCGGCGAGGTCTTTCGTCGGCATGCCGTCGTCTTCTTCCTCGTCTTCGGCCTCCGCTTCTTCTTCCTCGTGGTCGTCGGGGTTTTCGGCGCGGTTGGCGACGGTGTTCGCCTCGCCGTCGCGGCGTCGGGGGTCGGCGGCGGCGGCGAGGTCCTTCGTCGGCATGCTGTCGTCTTCTTCCTCGTCCTCTGCCTCGGTTTCTTCGGGTTCCTCGGGTTCTGCCTCTGTCTCGGCTTCCTCGGGTTCCGGTTCGGGCGCCGGCTCTGCACTGCTCGACCCGCCGCCCAGCCCCAGCATCGAGAGGAAGTTGCTAATCAGACCCACGGCGACTCACCTCGCGTTTCGTCGGCGGCGTCGACGGCAGGCGCGGCGGGAGCGGCCTCCGGCCACCCCGCTTGGTCCGCGTGCGTCGTGAGACCGGTCCGAGCCAGCGCGAGAACGGTCGAAACGATACTCAGAACGACGGCGACGACTGTCGCCCCCATCTCGACGAGCCGTGTGTATCGGTACATGTCTTTCGTTAACAATCTGCTCTGATATAAAAGTGCGCCCCGATGTGGGCGTTAGAATCAAACCGAACGGTAGCGAACAGCCGCGCATGAGTACGGGGCAGGAACAGCGAACCATCCGATGTCTCGTCGCCAAGGTCGGCCTCGACGGCCACGACCGGGGCGCTCACGTCATTGCGCGGGCCTTTCGCGACGCCGGGTTCGAAGTGATATACTCCGGACTGCACCGCGCTCCCGAGGAAATCGTCCAAGCCGCGGTGCAGGAGGACGTCGACGTCCTCGGCATCTCCATCCTCTCGGGCGCGCACAACACGCTCGTCCCGAAGGTCATCGAGGGGCTGAAATCCTACGGGGCGTTCGAGAACACCCTCGTCCTCGTCGGCGGCATCGTCCCCGACGAGGACCGGGCCGACCTGAAGGAAGCGGGCGTCGCCGAGGTGTTCGGCCCGGGGACGCCCATGAGCGAGACCATCGACTTCGTCCGCGAGCACGTCGACCGATGAGCGAGTCGAGCGCCGACGTCGAGGGGCTTGTGGCGGGCATCCTCGACGGGGAGCACCGAGCGCTCGCGCGCGCCATCACGACCATCGAGAACCGAGAGGACGGCTACCGCGATTTGGTGTCTGCCCTCCACGCCCACACCGGCAACGCGGCGGTCATCGGCGTCACTGGCAGTCCCGGCGCCGGCAAGTCCACGCTGGTCGACAAACTCGCGAAGGCCTACCGCGAGGCGGGCCTGACCGTCGGCGTCATCGCCGTCGACCCGTCCTCGCCCTACTCCGGCGGGGCCGTCCTCGGCGACCGCATCCGGATGGCCTCGAACGTCGGCGATATGGACGTGTTCTTCCGGTCGATGAGCGCGCGCGGCCAACTCGGCGGGCTCTCGACGGCGACGGCCGACGCCATCACGGCGCTCGATGCCTTCGGCAAGGACCGAATCATCGTCGAGACGGTCGGCGCCGGGCAGAACGAGGTGGACGTGGTCCGCACCGCCGACTCCGTCGTCGTCCTCGTCCAACCCGGGAGCGGGGACGACGTCCAGATGCTCAAGGCGGGCATCCTCGAAATCGGCGACGTGTTCGTCGTCAACAAGGCCGACATGGACGGCGCCGCGACGACGGTCACCGACCTCCGCGAGATGCTGCATCTGGACGGGGCCGCCGGCCACCACGGGCACGATACGCTGGAGGCAGAGGAGAGCGACGACGGCGCCGACACCGACGACTGGGACCCGCCGGTGCTCGAAACCGTCGCCACCGAGGGGACGGGCGTCGACGCCCTCGTCGACACCCTCGACGACCACTACACCTACCTCCGCTCGACGGGCGAACTCGCCCAGCGAGAGCGGACCCGCTACGCCGAGGAGATTCGGCAGTTGCTTCGCGCCGACGCCGCCGACTTGGTGGAGACGGAACTCGACCGCCACGGAGGGATGGAGGCGGTGGTCGACGACGTTCTGTCTCGCGAGACCGACCCCTACACGGTCGCGGACCGGATTCTCGACCCGCTGGCGGAGTGTGTCGAACGCCGCCGAGAATAAGGCCACGGCTCCCCGAGGACGCGTATGAACGTCAAACGTCTCGGCGCCGCCGTCGCGGGAGCGGCCGGCGTCGTCGCCGGCGCTCGACTCCTCCGCGGCGCCGCGGGCGAACTCGAACCGGCGCTCGACGCATCCGAACGGACATACCAGTGGCGCGGCATGGATGTCGCGTGCGCGTCTGCGGGCGACGAGGACGACCCGACGCTCGTCTGTCTCCACGGCATCAACGCCGCGGGGTCGAGCGGCGAGTTCCGCGAAGTCGTCGACGCCCTCGCGGAGACGCACCACGTCGTCGTCCCCGACCTGCCGGGATTCGGGCGCTCGGACCGCCCCGACCTCCGCTACTCCGCGGCGCTCTACGAGGACTTCGTGGCCGACTTCCTCGCCGAATACGACTCGCCCGCGGTGCTCGCGTCGTCGCTCTCGGCGGCCTACACGGTCAACGCGGCGTCGGACCGGCGCGTAACCCTCGATTCGCTCACGCTCGTCTGCCCGACGACCGTCGCCGGCCCCGACCCACCGAAGGCGTGGCTCCGCGAACTGCTCAGAGCCCCCGTCGTCGGTACCGCCCTCTTCGGCGCCCTCGTCTCGAAACCCTCGATTCGCTACTTCAACGCCGACCACGCGTACGCGGACCCCGACGCCGTCGACCCTGCGTGGACCGACTACCAGTGGCGGACGACCCACCAACCGAACGCCCGCTTTGCCGTCGCCTCATTCGTCGCTGGCTACTGCAACTCGTCGCTCGACCTCGGGGCGGCGCTCGCCGACGTAGACGCGCCAGTAACGGTCGTCTGGGGTCGCGACGCGACGCTCCCGCCGCTCTCGACGGGGCGTGACTTGGCCGAGACGGCGGACGCCCGACTCGTCGTCTTCGACGACGCCAAACTCCTGCCTCACGTCGAACACCCCGAGGCGTTCGTCGACGCGGTGCGCGAGGCTATCGCGTCCGGAGCGTGAGGTGGTCGTCGCCCGTCTCCCGATTCGTCCCCACGCGGGCTTCGACGGGCGCCCCAACCTGTACGTCCTCGGGGTCGACGCCGCGAACGACGCCAGTCAGGCGCACGTCCCCGAACTCGGCGATGGCCGTCGCGTACGGCGTCTCGGCTTCGAACTCCGGACCGCCGACGTAACAGACGGTGTAGGTTGCTATCGTCCCCGTCGCCGGAAGCGGGGTCCGGTCGAGGTCCGGCGCCCCGCAGTGGGGACAGACGTGTCGCGGGGGGAGCGAGCCGTGACCCTCGGGACAGCGGAGGTAGTACCCCTCGCCGTCGTCGACGGCGTCAAGCCACTCGTCGAAGCCGGCGTCGGTCATTCGGCCACCTCCAGTACGTGAACGACGGCGGAGGCGACGGTGCCGCCCGCGTTGTGCGTGAGGCCGACCGTCGCGTCCGTAACGTGGTCGCTGTTCGGATGGTCGCCCCGGAGCAGTCGCGTCATCTCGACGATTTGACTGCCGCCGGTGGCGCCGACGGGATGCCCCTTCGCCTTCAGGCCGCCCGAGAGGTTCACCGGGCGCTCGCCGGTCGCCGTCGTCTCGCCGCGCCGCGCGGCGCCGATGCCCTCGCCGGCGTCGTAAAAGCCCAGCCCTTCGAGCGCCATCACTTCCGCGATGGTGAAGCAGTCGTGGACCTCGACTACGTCCACGTCGTCGGCGGTCACGTCGGCATCGTCATAGGCCTCGGTCGCCGCGCGCTCCGTCGCGGGCGTGACCGCGAGGTCCGCGCGGTCCTGCAACGCGAGGCTGTCGCCGCCCTGTCCCGTCCCGGTTATCGACACCGGCGCGTCGAGGCCGTGTTCGGCCGCGTACTCGTCGCTGACGAGGACGAGTGCGCTCGCGCCGTCGGTGACGGGGCAGGCGTCGAGCAGGCCGATGGGGTCTGCGACCATCGGCGCGTCGAGCACTTCGTCGACGGTGATGGCCCGGTGGAACTGGGCGTAGTCGTTCGAGAGGGCGTTGTCGTGATTCTTCACCGCGATGTGGGCGAGGTCCTCGCGCGACCCGCCGAACTGTTCGAAGTACGCCCGCTGCATCAGGGCGTACGCGCCGGGGAAGGTCATCCCCGCCCGAATCTCGTAGAGTTCGTCAGCGGCAGTCGCCAGCCCCTCCGTCACCGCCGCCGTCGAGAGGTTCGTCATCCGCTCACAGCCGCCGGCGAGGACGACATCGGCCTCGCCGGTTCGAACCGTCTTGACCGCCTCACGGACGGCGACGCCGGCGGAGGCACACGCCTCCTCGTAGCACGTCGCCGGGCACTGAACCCCCGCCATTTCGGCCATGAGCGGCGCCTGATGCCCCTGTCGCTCCGCCAGCGACCCCATGAAGTTGCCGTAGTTGACCGCCTCGATGTCGGCTGGCGGGACGGTCGTGTCCTCGCGCGCCGCCAGCGCGGCTTCGCCGAACAAATCGCGTCCGGTCCGCTCCGGATGCCGACCGAACTGTGTCAAGCCGACGCCGGCGACGCGAACGCCTGTCATACGGTCACGTAGCCGGCCGCGCGAATAAAGACCTGCCGGATTCGGCACCTCTCGCGGCCAAAATCGGACGTTTGGGTTCGACAGCTGTCCGTCGTTTCATCGACGTTCGACGTTCGCGCGACCGACAACCGTTAGTCGCGGGGGCGGACACGAGAACGCATGCACGACTGGATTGGCGAGACGTTCACCAGCGACGCGGGCTGGGACCATCTCGAACGACTGGTCAACATCGGGAATCGAATGGCGGGGAGCGCGGGCGAGCGTGACGCGTTAGAAGCGACGCGCGACGCGCTGTCAGAGCTCGGCGCTCGCGACGCCCACATCGATACCTTCGAGATTCAGGGCTGGACCCGCGGGTCGAGCCGTATCGACACGCCTGCCGGCGACGCCGAGTGTATCGCCCTCCCCCGGAGCCCCGCCGGGTCCGTCGAGGGGCGTCTCGTCGACTGCGGCGACGGCCTCCCCGAGGACTTCGAGGACGCCGACTTGGAGGGCGCCATCGCGCTCGTCTCCTCGTCGGTGCCCGACCACTACGACCGCTTCATCCACCGCCGGGAGAAGTACTACCGGGCGCTCGACGCCGGTGCCGACGGCTTCATTTTCCACAACCACGTCCCCGGCTGTCTCGCGCCGACGGGAAGCGTCGGGAGCGAGGAGGCTCCCGTCGGTCCCGTTCCGGCCGTCGGCGTCAGCAAAGAGGTCGGCGCTCGTCTCTCTCGACGGTTCGACGGCGACCGCGTCACCATCAGCATCGACTGCGAGACGCCGATGGCCGAGAGCGGCGTCGTCCGGGCCGATATCGGCCCCGAAACCGACGAGGCGGTCTACCTGACCAGCCACGTCGACGCCCACGACATCTCCGAGGGCGCCGTCGACAACGGCGCCGGCACCGCGACGGTCGTCGAAGTCGTCCGCGCCCTGCGCTCGCGCGACGCCGACCTCGACCGGCGGGTGCGCGTCGTCTGCTTCGGCGCCGAGGAGGTCGGCCTGCTGGGGTCGACACGCGAGGCCAATCGCGTCGATTCGGACGCCGTACAGGCCGTCGTCAACTGCGACGGCATCGGCCGCGGCCGAACCCTCGAATGTTACACTCACGGGTTCGAGGCCTTGGGCGAGGCCATCGACGCCGTCGCCGACCGGTTCGGCCACCCCATCGCCACCCGCCCGACCCTACACCCTCACAGCGACCACTGGCCGTTCGTCGCCCGTGGGATGCCCGCTATCATGGTGTCGAGCGACGATGGCGACCGAGGGCGTGGCTGGGGACACACCCGCGCCGACACGCTCGACAAACTCGAGCCGCGGACGCTCCGTGAGGGCGCCATCCTCGTGACTGGGCTCGTCGCCACCCTCGCCGACGCCGACCCCATCGACCGACGCGAGCGCGACGCCATCGCGGCCGACCTCGAAGCGGAGGATTTCGCCGAGGGGATGCGCGTCACCGGTGACTGGCCGTTCTGAGGTCGATATTTACGTCTCGGGCGAGAATGAACCGGTATGAGTAACGCTTCGCTGGGGGAACGGCGCGATTTCCGGGCGCTGTTCGACCAACTCGACGGGGTCGCGCTGTGGACGGCGACCGAACCCGGCACGTTCGACTACATCAGCGCCGGCTTCGAAGATATCTGGGGCATCCCGCCCGAGGAGGTCGAGGACGACATCTCGGTGATGCTCGACAGCATCCATCCCGACGACCGCGACCGAGTCCGGGCGAACATCGAGGCCTCGGCGCAAGGCCTCCGCGACGAGGCGTACGAGGGCCGCGTCGTGCAGCCGGATGGGTCGATTCGGTGGGTGCTTACGCGGCAGGTCCTCGTCCGAGACGACGACGGTGAGGTGTCGGAAGTCGTGGGCATCTGTACCGATATCACGGAGCAAAAGCGCCGCGAGCAGGAACTCGAACTGCTGAACCGAATCGTCCGCCACGACATTCGCAACGATATGGCGGTCGTGCTCGGATGGGCGGAGATACTCCAAGACCACGTCGACGCCGAGGGCGAGGAGTACGTCCGAAACATCCTCTCCAGCGGCGAACACGTCGTCGAACTGACCGAGGTTGCCCGCGACTACGTAGAGACTATCGTCTCGAACGAAACGCTCGACGTTGAGCCCGTGGCGCTGCGTCCGGTCCTCGAAACCGAACTGTCCCTTCGCGAGGAGTCCTTCCCAGAAGCGGAGTTCGTTGTCGACGGCTCGCTCCCCGATGTCGAGGTTGCTGCCGACAGTATGCTCAGCTCCGTCTTCCGGAACCTGCTGAACAACGCTGTCCAACACAACGACACGGAGACGCCGCGCGTCGAGGTATCGTGTGACGTCCGGGACGACACCGTCGAAGTCCGCATCGCCGACAACGGTCCCGGGATTTCGGACGACCACAAGGAGATAGTGTTCGGCAAGGGTGAGCGGGGGCTCGGCAGTCCCGGCACGGGAATCGGGCTGTATCTCGTCGACACGCTGGTCTCTCAGTACGGCGGCGAGGTCTGGGCCGAAGACAACGAACCGACCGGGACCGTCTTTGTCGTCGAACTCCTGCGCGCCGACTGACGCGGTCGGTGTCGATACCTGCCCGGTCGGAGTCGTCTCCGACCCGCGGATATTTTTAACGCCGCAGGCCGACGTGCGCTCCATGAGACGGACGCGACGTGACGGCGGGCGCACGACTCCGGGGGCGCGACGGTGAACGTCGCCGTTCGCGGCGGTGACGACGACGATTTGGCGGCCATCGCCGTCGGCGGCGGGTCAGTCGTCGACGAGGACGCCCCCCACGATGCGCTCGTCGCCATCGGCGACGACGCCATCCGGTCGCTGACGACCGACTCCGCCTCGGCGCCCGTTCTCCCGGTCACGCCCGACGACGGCCGCCATCGCGTCGCTCGCGACTCGCTGGACGGCGCCATCGCCGCCCTCGCCGCCGGTGACCGACGGCTCGACACCCATCCCGTCCTCGGCCTCAGCCGCGAGGGTTCTGCCGTCGCTCGCGCGCTTCGCGACGTGACGTTCGTGACCGACGCGCCCGCGAGCATCTCCGAGTACGCCGTCGCGACCGGCGGCGAGCGCCTCGATTCGGTCCGGGCCGACGGGTTCGTCGTTGCGACGCCGCTCGGAAGCGACGGTTACGCCGGGACGGCGGGTGGCTCCGTCCTCGAAGCCGGCACTGGCGTCACCGTCGTCCCAATCGCCCCCTTCTCGACGTCGGCGGAGACGTACGTCGTCGACCCGACGCCCGACGCTCCGCTCTCGGTGTCTGTCGAGCGCGATGGGGCAGTCGCACTGATAGCCGACGGCGTCCGATACGGCGCCGTCGACCGAGGGGCAACGCTTCAGGTCGAGCGGGTCGACGCTATCGACCTCGTGTTGCCGACCCGAACGGAAAACTTCTAATGAATCAGCGGTACAGAGTAACGTATGCAACCGCTACAGTTCGCCGTCCCGGTCAGCGCGCTCGACGCGCTCGAACCGTACATCGCCCACATCGTGCTGGCGCTGGTGCTGGTGAACGTGTTTACGCGGATTCGTGCCTACGCCGTCCACGAACAGCAGGTCGAGGACGGCGCCGACGACCTGAGCCGGTATCTGCCACACGCGCTCTCGACGATTGCGCTCGTGCTCGCCTCGTTCGTCTTCCTCATCGTCGAACCACACGGCGGCATGGTGATGTCCGTCCTCGCCATCGGGCTCCTCCTCACCGACTTCTTCGAGTTCGAGTCCCGGCAGGTCGAAGCGCGTAACGACTTGGCGTTCGAGCGCCCGAAAGGCGCCATCGCGGCGTCGGCGCTCATGCTGCTCTATGCCGGCTATCAGAGTCTCTTCGTCTTCATCCAGCCGCTCTGGGAACTCGTCGTCTGATTCTCACGCGCTGTTTCGAGCCTGCCGGACCGCTGGCAGGACGACCCAGAACGCCAGCGGACCCAGCAGTGCGAACCAAAAGAGTCCGTCCATCAGGCCGATAGCGAGGAGGTTGAACAGGTCGGCGCTCGCCGGGTCCGGCGACACCGGACTCACGAGTTGGCGCGTGCTCTCGAAGCCCGGCGTTCGGTACCATCCCGCGAGCACGAGCCATCCGAGGCCGGCACCGGTGAAGATGCCGAGCCCCTTGACGAATTCGTCAGCCATTGCCTGACGATTCGTCGGCGTCCTCTTGAGCGTTTCCCATTCCCTGAGCCCGGAAGCGTGTTCCGAGGACGTAGACGCCGGCGCCGACGGCAATCGACGCGAGTCCGAGGACGGCGAGGCTCGCGTTCAGCACCGTCGTCGGTGGCGCGACACCGAGCGCACGCAGGGCGCCGACGACGAGACGCCGCAGGAGACTGAGTCGAATCGTCGCTGCGTCGAGCAGGACGAAGCCGAAGACGACGCCGACGATGGCGATGAGCGTCGAGAAGACAGTAATCGTCTTGTACAGCCGCATCGGAACGACCACGTCGCGCCGGCCGTCGGACTCGTCGTCAGAAGGGGATGCCACGTGCCTACTTCGGCGGGCGGAGCCGGTAGTACCGACGGTTCAGGTCGTACATGTACCCCTCGCGCATCGTCTTCAACACCGCGTAGGTGACGGTGGTCGCCACGATGGGGAGGAGGAAGGTCAGGTCAAAGAGCAGGTCCACGTCCATCGGCATCAGGTTCTTGACGGCGAGCAGGCTGATGGTGAACGCGAAGACGACGCCGCCGACGCCGATGGCCGACCAGAACGGCTGTTCGACCGGGCGCCGGGCCGACCCCTTGTTCAGGAAGGGGACGATGGCGATGAAGCCGACGACGACGATGTTCGCCAGCACACCGTAGGTTCGGTCGGCGGTGAGCTTCGACCCGCCGAGGATGGCGAGTTCGGGGTTCAGCGGACCGAGTTTCAGCAGGCCGAACGACCAGTAGAGATACCAGTCGGGCAGGATAATCGCCGGCGTCGAACTCGGGTTGGCTGGCGAGCCGATGTGGGGCGGCATCGTCGCCGAGAGGAAGAAAATCATCCCGACGAAAAACGACGCGATAGAGAGGTTGCGGACCGTCTCGTGGGGCCACGTCGGGAACGCGAGCACGTCGCGCTCGACGTAGTCGGACTCCGTCCGCAGGTCTTGGTCTTCGCGGCGAGAGCGCTCGAAGTACTCGTACGTGAGCCGTGAGAGGCCCGTCGTCCGTTCCTTGCGTTCGCGCCACGTCGGCGTTTCGTCGTCCGGGGCGACGATGCCGCTGCCGCCGTCGGTTCGAGCGTCGTCGGCTGTGGATTCGTTCTCGCTCATGATTAGTGTGGTTCCGCGATGCCCTGCATCCAGACGATGCCGATGTGAATCGCGATGAGCGTCGTCACGACGAACGGGAGCAGGAACACGTGGATGATGTACATCCGCTGGAGCGTCGCCTGACTGAGGGTGAACCCGCCGAACAGGAGTTGGGCAATCCACTCACCGGCCAGTGGGATGGACAGCGACATCTCGACCCCAATCTGCCCCGCCCAGAAGGCGAGTTGGTCCCACGGGAGCAGGTAGCCCGTGTACCCGAACACCATCGTCAGACTGATGAGGACGATGCCGAGCAGCCAGTTGAGTTCGCGCGGCTCCTTGTATGCCCCGGTGAAGTAGACACGGAGCATGTGCAGGAACACGGCCGCGACCATCACCTGTGCCGACCACCGGTGGATGGAGCGGAGCATGAACCCGAACTGGAGGTCGGTCATGATGAACGTAATCGAGTTGTACGCCGTACTCGGGTCGCCCGTCTGTGCCGGCGCGTAGTAGAACCCGAGCAACGCCCCGCTGACCGCGGCGACGATGTACGCGAGCGTCGAGAACGACCCCAGCGCGTACAGCGGGTACCAGTACCAGAACTTGTTGTCGAGGTCGTACTGCTCGGTGTGACTCTTCGGCATCTGGAGGTTGACCTTGTAGTAGAGGTTCTCCAGCAACTCCAGATAGTCGACGACCCGGAGTCGCTTGTCCATCCAGATGAGCGCCGTCAGGAAGGTGGCCTCGACGGGCGTCAGGTCCTTCCGCTTCATCCACCCCTCGTGGTCCATCTCGTCTTTCTTTTCCAGACTCATTATCGCTTGTAGTACGGGTAAACCGCGCGTTTGACTGTGTCCCACGCCCCGTCGCCGAGGGCCTCACCGTCGACGTCGTCCTCGCGGATGTAGAGGTCCTCCCACTTGCGACGCCGCTTTTTGACGATGACGACGTCGGGCAGGAACTCCTTGCGATACAGCGCGAGGATGAACGCGAGGTCGACGAAGATGACCGCGAGGATGGCGCCGAGGAACATGTTCCCTTCCTCAGAGAGACCCCAGCCGCTCACGAGGCCGTAGGCGAACATGAACACGAACGCCACTTCGACGGCCGTCAGGAGGACGATAGTGATGGCTGCCGCCGTGCTCTCGCGGGCCGGTTCGTATCGGTGTATGTCGCCGTAGGTGCTTCCACTGGATGACATTTACTCTCCCCTCCCGGTTCCGGTGTGTGGTGATTCGCCGTATTTCAGGACGTAGAAACTGAATATCAGCGAGACGATGATGCCGAGAATCGTCGCCGCGCCGACCCAGTGTGCCTGAATCGGGACGCCGAGTGTGTGGAGGTCGACCTCGCCCCCACCGCCTTCGCCGCCACCACCGCCGCCGGAGTCGGGTATCTCACCGACGACGACGACGCCTTTCATACCGAGGCCGCGGTGGGGCTGGCAGAAGTACTTGACGACGCCTTCGGAGTCGAAGGTCTGTTCGAACGTGAAGCCGGCTTCGGCGCTGGTCTCGCTCTCGAAGTCGCCGCCTTCCTCCGCGACGACGTTGTGCTGCCCACCCTCGCCGGTCCACTCCCAGACGACCGTCGTGCCGGGATCGACCTGAACCGCCGCTGGGTCGAACGCGAAGGCACCGCCGTTGCCTTGGGCGCCGACGGTAATCGTCACTTCGTCCTCGCCCGTCGCGTCGGCAACCTCGCTGTAGTTGCCCACGTCGCTCATCCACCCGCCGAACGACGCTTGCGCCGCGGCGGTTCCGGTCGCGGCGGTGCCGACGGCGGCCGACCCACCGGCAACTCTCAGGAAGTCCCGCCTCTTCATACGGCCGGTTGTCAGGATGGAACGCGCTTAAACCCACCGACTCCTCACAGCTCGGTGTCGGGTTCGTCACTGCTCGAATCCGCCGTCTCCGGGGCTTCCGTGCCAGCGTCGAGCGGCGGGAGAAAGTCCGGTCGGTCGCCGTCCTCGACGCCAGCCGCCCGCAGACGGTTCCGAAACTCCTCGGCGCGGAATCGGTCCGAGAGACGAGCGTTGGCGACGACGGCGAAGAGAAAGACGCCGATGCCGATGAACACGAGGCCAATCATCGGCGCCACGAGGTCGACGTAGCCACCGGGCGTCGGGATGGCGTCGGTGAACAGCCAGACGCCGATGAGGCCGACCCCCGTTATGAGCTGTGCCGTCGCGACCAGCTGCAGGAGGTTGTTCCCCAACTGGCCGGTTCCCTCGGGCACGGCGGCGGGGTCCGGCAGGGAGACGTCGTCCGGTCCCTCGGGCACCTCGTAGGAGTCCATCGAACACAGCGCAACTGTCGGCTTCACGTCACGCACGACCGTCCCCTGCCCCTCGACGCTCCCGTCCGGGGCGACGATGGCGTACCCCTCGTCGGAGTAGGCGACGAGATGCTCCTCGCCGTCTCGCTCGAACCGCTCCAAAACGGCGAACACCTCGCGGGTGGCGATGCGTCGCTTCAGGTCCTCCTCCACCCGGTCGAGCAGTTCGTCGCCCACAATCCACGTCTCCGGGTCGAACGCCGCATCCCACTCCTCGGCGCTCATCTTCGCCATGTCGCTCGGGCCGAAGTCCTCGAAGTCGTATCGCTCCTCGACCTGTTCGCGGAGCGTCTCGACGTCGGGCTCGCCGTCTGCGCTCGTCTCGCGCACCTGCTCGTCCGACGAGTCGCTCATTGGTCCCGATTGGGTGGGCACCACCGTTAGGGTGACGGTCGACGGACGGCGACCCGGTTAGGTTGCTCGTTTATATGGCGGGGTTCTGACAGCATCTCGCAGAGAGTAATGGCGTGTTTCGCCTGTGATTCGGAGTCGACACGGTGGTGTAGTCTCTATCTCGACGACGGTCCCGTTATCGAGAACAGACCGCTCTGCGAGCGCTGTGCCGAGGAGTTCGAACGCGTCGAGTGGATAGATATCCAGTCGTCGGCCGACGGGTCCGCGTAGTCGACCCGCCACCAGCAAGCCGGGCCCGTTTTAACGGCGCCATCCCAACCCCCGACGATGGTGAGTGAGGCGACGGTGGCGACGATAGCCGCGATTGCCGTGACCGCGAGTTTTCCCTTCTACCTGTACGGGGCGTGGATAGTCATCGACGCCGAGACGGTCACGTGGCGTATCCTCCTCCGGCATCTGCGGTACATCGTCGTGGGACTCGTCCTGACGACTGTCCCCGTCGTTGGGTGGATGGTGCCGCGTCTCGCCGACCAGTTCGGCGGCCTCGCGGTGCTTCACGCCGTGTTGGGACTGCAGGCCTACGCGATGCTCGTCTTCGCGCTGACGGGCATCGTCCGCATCTTTCAGGCCAAACGCGCCGCGAACCTCTATCGGGACCCGGACCCCGACGCCGACCTGAACGACCTGCACGAGAACATGAGCGCGTGGCGCGGGCGCCTGCGAATCGGCGTCTTCGGCTACGTCATCTTCTGGATAGCGGCCTACCTCATCGGCGTCGTGCGCTACGTCCAGTTGCACCTCGCCTGACGCTTACGCCCACGACTCGCCGCTCGCGAGGTCGACCGACGAATCCTGCTTCGAGGAAGGACAGATGTCTTCGAGCACGCACGCCTCGCAGTCGGGGTTGCGGGCGTCACACACCGCCCGCCCGTGGCTGATGAGCAGGTGTGTGAGCTGTTGCCAGTCGTCTTCGGGCACGAGGTCCATCAGGTCGCGCTCGATTTTCTCGGGCGTCTCCTCGGTCGTCAGCCCGAGTCGGCGCGAGAGCCGGCGGACGTGGGTGTCGACGACGATGCCCTCGACGACGTCGTGGCCGTGCTGGAGGACGACGTTCGCCGTCTTGCGCCCGACGCCGCTGAGGTCGGTGAGTTCGTCCATCGTGTCGGGTACCTCGCCGTCGTGCTCCGCCACGAGCGTCTCGCCCATGGATTTCAGGTAGCCCGCCTTGCTGTTGTGGAAGGTGATACCATAGATGTCGTCGGCGAGTTCGCTCTCGTCGGCCTGTGCGAAGTCCGCCGCCGACGTGTACTTCTCGAAGAGGTCCTCGGTCACCTGATTGACTCGCTCGTCCGTACACTGCGCGGAGAGGACGACGGCGACGAGTAGCTCCAGCCGATTCGTGTAGTTCAGCGAGATGGTCGCGTCGGGGTACTCCTCGTACAGCCGGTCCAGCACTTCCGCGGCCTGTGCGTCCCGCGACTCGAGTGGCGTGCCCATGCCTCGCGGTGGGGCGCCATCCCCGTTGAGTCTTCGGTATCGCACGCGACGACCCGTTCCCAGCGGTGATTCTCGGGCCACACCTTATTTACCGGCCCCCGCCTTTGACGCGGCTATGGAGCTGACACGTCGGACACTGCTGGGCACGGGAGCGATGCTCGGGCTCACCGGCTGTCTGTCCGGCGATTCGAACGTTTCGTACCCCGAGACGGCGACGCAGACGCCGCCGCCGACCGACGCCGCGCTCGAAGACGCGGACCCGGAGCCGGCCGTCGACGACGACGAAGCGGTCCAGCAGACCGAGCCGGCGGTGCCGAACCAGCGGCTCGCGACCGAAGTCGAGCGCGTCTACGGCGAAATCGAGTGGTTCGCCACGTCCTACGACGCCGCAATCGAGGCGTACCGTCGGTCGCTCGGCAAGGCGATGGCCGCCGTCCAACGCGTTCGCACGTCATCGGAGTTCGACGACAGTAGTCTCGGGCTGGTCCGGGACGCGACCGACCACGCGATTTCCACCGCCGAGACGGAACTCGGCGGTCACTTCGGCATCCCCGGGCAGATGCGTGACCAGATTGACAACCACATTGCGACTATCGACCGCTTTGCCCGCCGCGGCGACCTCGACCGCGTCGACGAGGAACTCGAACGCCTCTACGACTACCTCTCGGGGATTCGGAGCCCGCTTTTCGTCAGGCGCGTCCTCTCCGACCGACAAATCGACTCTGCGCTCTACCGGTATCTCCACGACGACACCGCCGAGTCGGACGACGATGACGACGACGACGCCGCGCCCGGCCTCTTCGAACTCTATCACTCCGCGGAGTACGCGGGCTACGCCTACAACGGCGACCAGTATCTCGACCGCGAGCCCTTCGGCAGCGTTCCGGGCGCCGGCCGAAACCGGGGGCAGGAACTCCTCGCTCAGCAGCGTCTCGACTTCGACCCGGTGGGCGAAGCCACCGACCGGACTGGCTTCGCCTACGTGGTCAGCCACGCCATCCCCGACGAGGACGACCAGCCGGACGACCTCGACGGCCTCGACTACCAGCACGCGTCGCTGTTCGTCCAGCGATACGAGAGCGTCGCGGCGGCGGGCGACGCCGTCGAGACGCTGTTCGACACCGCGGTCGGTCGAGAGGGGACGTACTCCTTCGGCCGCGAGCGGTGGCATCGCGTGTACTACCACACAGACGGCGACGTCGTCTACGCCTACCTGATTCAGGCGGGGCGGTTCGTCCTCACCGCCGCGCCCTCGGAAGTCGCGTGGGAGGAACGCCTCGACTGGACCGACCCTCTCGACCGACTGTGGCTCTGGAGACGGTAGCGTGTCGGGGCAGCCGTCGCTCCCCTCGGCCCAGCGACAGGCCGGATTGATTGTCGGAACTTTCGCCCTCGTCGGCGCCGCCCTCGGCGGCGTCGGCTTCGTCGCGGGGGATTGGGCGCGCACGCAGTTCGTCACCGGCGCCACCGGGTCGGAGCCAGCCACATTCGGCCCCGTCTTCCTCGCGCTCTCCGTCTTCCAGATTACGGTGACGCTCTTTCTCACCGGCCCCATCCTCGCGACGGTCCTCGGCCTCCTCTCGGGGTCGCGCTTCGTCGACTGGAGCGCGGCGGCGGGTGTCACCGCCGGCGGCGCCCTCGTCGGCTTTTTCGCCATGGCCGGCTTCGGCCTCCTCGGCGTCTCGCTGCTGTCCGGTCCCGGCACCGAGCAGGTGTACGCGCTCCGTGACGCCGTCGGGCCGCTCTTGCTCTCGGGCGTCGCGACGACGGTGGCCGGCGGCGGCGCGGGTGCGCTCGGCTCCCAGTTCGTCCGGTAACCGGCACACATAACTGTCCGCTCCGCGCGGGATGCGATATGCACGGTGAGGCCGTCGCACTCGGTGCCGGGACGGTCCTGAACGCTCTCGCGACGGGCGTCGGGTCGGCCTTTGCCATCGACGCGGAGACGACCGCGCGGGTCGAACTCGACGACTCCGGTCACGTCGACGGCGAGATTGCGGGCGTCGACGACGGCGACACCCGACTGATTCGTCGCTGCGTCGAGCACGTCGTCGACCGCTTCGGCGACGGGCAGGGCGGGCACGTCCGCACGGAGAGTGACGTCCCGATGGCCGCTGGCCTGAAGAGTTCGAGCGCCGCCGCGAACGCGACGGTGCTCGCGACGCTCTCGGCGCTCGACGTCGACGTCGGGGACGACGCTCCGCTCGACCGAACGGCGGCCTGTCGCATGGGCGTCGACGCCGCCCGCGATGCGGGCGTCACGGTCACCGGGGCCTTCGACGACGCGAGCGCGAGCATGCTCGGCGGCGTCACCGTCACCGACAACACGTCGGACGACCTTCTCCAACGCGACGGCGTCGAGTGGGACGTGCTGGTCTGGACGCCGCCGGAGCGGGCGTTCAGCGCCGACGCCGACGTCGAGCGCTGCAAGCAGGTGGCGCCGATGGCGGACCTCGTCGCCGACTTGGCGCTCGACGGTCGCTACGGGGAGGCGATGACGGTCAACGGACTGGCCTTCTCTGCGGCGCTCGGCTTTCCGACCGACCCCGCGGTGGAGGCGATGGGACACGTCGACGGCGTGTCGCTCTCGGGCACCGGCCCGAGCGTCGTCGCCGTCGGCGACCGAGACGGACTGGAACGCGTCCGCGACACGTGGACGGAACGAGAGGGACACACATGGCTGACGACAACACGAACGGACGGCGCACGGGTGATAGAATGACCGACGCGACCGAGGATATGTCGCTCGAAGAGCTTCGCGAAGAAATCGAGGAAATCGACCGCGAACTCGTCGAACTCATCGCCCGCCGGACGTACGTCGCGGGCACCGTCGCGCGGGTGAAAGAGGAGCGGGACCTGCCGACGACCGACGAGTCACAGGAGGAGCGCGTGATGGAGCGGGCGGGCATCAACGCCGAGGCCTTCGACGTCGACGCCAACCTCGTGAAAGCGATTTTCCGCCTGCTCATCGAGTTGAACAAGGTGGAGCAGCGAGAGAGTCGATAACTCTAAATTCGGCGTTACAAGCCGTACGGGAGCCGCTTAGCTCCCAACTGTTCCCCCGATAGCTGCTCTTTCGACTCAGACTCGATGGAAAACGCCACGTTTGGTTTCGGTGGCTCCGAAGGATGTGGTAGTGACAAGGGAGCAAGCGTTTTGCCACTACACTCACAATGTACACATATGAGTTCCGAGTCCAAGAAGAAGCGCGTTCAGTTTCGTGCACCGAGGGGATTGGTAGACCGGGCCGATGCGCTCGCTGCGGTGTTCGAGACGGATCGGACAGACATCCTCATCTCCGCGCTTCGGGACTACCTGCGGGACGCCGCGCACTCCGACGAGGTGAAACAGGAGATTGCGGAGGCCTTCTACGACGACGACATCACGTTCGAGGAACTGAAAGACCTCGTCGGGCGCGAGGAGGCCGCCAACTTCCGACTGCTGAAAGAGCAACTGACCGACGAATTCGTGGACGAGGTTGCGGAGGAGCTGGCCGACTCGTAGATGGTTCTGATAGTCGCCGACACGTCTGCTCTCGTAAGCTTGGGGACGGTGGCGGGCACCTCACCGAATCCACTCGACCTTCTCCTCGAGTCGCACACCGTGGTCGTTCCGGAGCAAGTCGTCGACGAACTCTCCGAGACGGCGTCCTACGACGACGCATCCGGTGAGGCGGCACAGGCGGGTCTTGACCGTCGCTCTGAGTTCGAGACTCGTTCCACCGAACTGGACGAGACGTTCCCGCTGGACGATGGCGAGAACGCGGCGGTCACGCTGGCGAACGATATCGACGCCGTGCAACTGCTCTGTGACGAGTTCAATCGACTTGCACTCGTCCACGCCTCGCTGGCCGAGACCCGCCTCGTCACGACGCCAATCCTCCTCACCGCGCTGGTTCGCAACGACGCTATCTTGCCGGACGCTGCCGACGAGTTCTTGGCCGAGATGAGTGGCGCTCGCAGTTGGTCGTCGAACTCCTACGTCGAGCGGGCGCGGTCCACGCTCCGACAGCAACGCGATAACGAGCAACCCGAGCCGAAGTAATCGACCCGTTAGACACGCACTAGCCGATAGGAACGACCCTCTACGGAGCGAGGCCAGCTCATTTAATATGCCACCGATACATTTCCTTCGTATCCTGAAGTCTGCCGTATTGGACGCGTTGTTGGACACTGTTCCAGAGAGTCTGTCGTGAATTTCAGCTACCTGAACAAATGAAGCGGCGAGAGAGCCGGTAGTCGAAATCGAGGTGGGTCGCTATTGCCGTTCAGTCAGCGTATTCTTCCTCGGCTATCCGAGCAGTCCGAAAATCCCGAGAATCCACCGCCCGATTTCGGAGGTTGTAAAGAGGGCTCCTTCTATCCGGGACAGTTCTCGTTTCGTCCAGAGGGCAGCGACCATCAGCAGGGAGATTCCAGCCAGCCACGCTAACGTCTCCAGTGCCACTCCACTCACGGCGAGCGGCTGGATGACCGCTGCAATACCCAGTATTCCCGTGATATTGTAGATGTTGCTGCCGACGACGTTGCCGACTGAGACACCGAGGCTCCCGCGCTGGATTGCCACCAGCGAGACGGCGAACTCCGGCGTCGACGTGCCCGCTGCGACGATTGTCCCACCGATTACCCACTCGGAGATACCGGCGCCGCGGGCCAACGCCGACGCGGCGACCACCATGTAGTCGCCACTCACCAGCACTATCGCTAAGCCACTGATGAGGAGTACGACGTCGCGCCCGCGGAAGGCCACCTGTTCGGTCACTGGGCGTGTTATGCTCGTTTCATCGAGCGTCTGCCCGGCCGGTGCCGTCGAGTCCGACTGGTTGGCGCGGAGGAGGTAGGCCGTATAGGCGACGAACGCGCCCGCCAAGAGTACGCCCTCGAATCTCGTGACCTGAAGATTGAAGACGGCGAGTCCACCGACGAGCGTGCCCGCCAGTAGAGCGATGCCGTCACGATGAACGAGTGACTCTGCAATCGGAATCACCTTCAACAGGGAGATGACGCCCAAGATAAACGCCAGATTGTAGATGTTCGAGCCGAGGACGTTGGCGACTGCGATATCCCCCGCTCCTTTGAGCGCGGCATCGACCGAAACCGCGAGTTCCGGTGTCGACGTTCCCATCGCGACGATGGTCAGTCCGATAGTAAGGTCTGAGAGCCCGAACCGTCGAGCCAGTCGCACGACTGCGTCGACCAGAAGTCGTGCCCCAATCCACAGTCCCAGTATCGAGAGGAGAATCACGCCGATTTGGACGATTGGGCCGCCTTGAACCATCGGCCGAGTCTACTGCGGGTCGGTCAATCAAAGTTGGGTACCGAGTGTTCACCACCGGTATTGATACTCGATGTAGAGCCGTCCGTCTCTGTCTACGATGAATATCGGACTCGACGCCGCCGAACTGCGCCGTCAGTACTCCCACAGCCGGTGAACCCGCGCCGCAACCGCAGGATGCCGGCTCCGGAGGCGGTCGACCCGCCGCTCGCCGTCGACGTTGACGACGTGAATCTCGCCCCGACGGCCCGGATAGACGTCCTGAAAGTCGTACACGCAGCCGACGAGGTCCGCAGTCACGTCGTCGCTCTCGCGGAGGAGCGCGAGCTGCTGGTCGACGTTGTACTCGACGAGTCGGTTGATGGTTTCTCTCCGATTTAGCCCCTCTGGAAGTCGGTCGAGTGCCGATTCGAGGTGGTCTGTCAGCGAGTCGAGACAGTGTCGGATGCCGGGCGCGGCGTCGACGCCCTCGGTCAGGTCGTCGTACGCCGCGGTGACGGCGCCACAGCCCGTGTGGCCGACGACGACGGCGATGTCGGTGTCGAGATGGTGAAGCGGAAAGAGCACGTCGCCCGAGACGACGGTACCCTCCGGCGTCGACTGGCCGACCCGGTTGCCGACGTTGCTACACGTAAACAGTTCGCCCGGCTGGTCGTTGTTCCACATCCGGTCTTGGAGAACGCGAGAATCGGCACAGCACACGGTGACGACGTCGGGGTGCTGGACGGTCTGGACGTCGTCGAAGCGCGCGTCGAACGCCTCGGCGTGGGCCGCGTTGTTCCGCAGGAGGTCGACGACCGTCTGGTGCATCGACCGACCGATTTCTGCCCCGACCACATAGTGGTTGGCGCCGGGTCAGTTCCGGTACGTCTCTGCAAGCGCGTCCAGCGCCTCGTGGTGCTGGGTCGTGTGCGGCGCGGTGAGCGGCGAGACGCTGACGCGGCCCTCGACGATGGCCCGGCGGTCGGTACCCTGCGGGTCGGGGAGGTCGTCGTCGCGCATCCGCGCCCAGACGTTGTCGGTGAGGGTGATGTGCTCGCCGTCGCGTTCAGCGCGCATGTCGTACAGCGTCGAAGGCTCGGTGATTTCGATGGGGGCGAGGTCGTCGCCCGCCGACCAGATGGGGGCGTTGACGTTGAGATACTCGGCCTGCTCGAACACGCCGGCGCCGAGCGCGTGCTCGACGAGGTAGGTGGTCGCCTCGGTGGCGTTGCGGTAGTCGTCGGGCTGGTCAGCGGCGTGTTGCCACTCGCCGTCGCCCCCGGGGACGTACAGCGAGACGGCGAGCGCAGGTACGTCGAAGAAGGCGGCCTCGACGGCGGCGCTGACGGTGCCCGACCGACCGAGGACGTACGCCCCGAGGTTGGCGCCGCGGTTACAGCCCGCCACGACCATGTCCACGTCGGGACAGAGGGATTCGAGGCCGACGACGGTGCAGTCGGCCGGCGTCCCGTGGATGGCGTACCCGAGTTCGTGCGTCTCGACTTCCACCTCGCGGGACATCGCCCGCCCGACGGCGCTCTGGTCGCCGTTCGGCGCGACGGCGGTCACTTCCGCGACTTCGGAGAGCGCGTCGTAGAGCGCGCGGAAGCCGACGGAGTCGATGCCGTCGTCGTTCGTCAGGAGAACGTGTGGGTCGCCCATACCCTTCGTCTGGCTTCGGGCGAGAAAGGACCACCGCTTCCAAACTCAGCCGACGATGTCGACGACTGCCTCGGCGTCGACGACGAGGTTGTAGGCGCCTTCGTCGTCGTTCCAGAGCGCGAGGACGTTCTCGAACTGGAGGACGGCCCCGTAGTCGGCCTCGCCGAGTTCGCGGTTCAGCCCCGACTCCCGCGTCACTACCGCGTAGTGTTCGAGGCGCTCGCTCCCGTCGCCAATCTTGTAGAGCGGGTTCCCGCCCTCGGCGAGGTTGCGGCTGAGCTTCACCGCGAGCAGGTCGATGCGGTCGGTGACGTGGTTCTCCATGTCCGCCATCCGCGCGTGTCTCGACGGGTCGGCGCGGACGTCCACCCGCCGCGTGCCGTCGGTCCGGAGGTGGACGTGCGAGAACTTCACTCGCTCGTTGCGGAAGGTGCCGGGTTCGCCGCCGGCGTCGTCGAGGCGGCGCTGGACCGCGGGCGCCGCAATCTGTGGCCGCTCGTCGAACGACCAGCCGCGGTCGGACGGCTCCATACCCGGCCACAGTCGGAGCGTGGGGGCGTACACCGTCGCTCGGTCCGTCACCGCTCGCTCCACCGACCGAAGGCCCGTGCTGGTTTCGAGGTCCGCGGGCGCGAGTGCGAGGAGCGTCCCGTCGGACGCGAGGGCGTCGAGTCCGTCCTCGACCACCGCGACCGGGTCGTCGAGTTCGCTCAACACGTTCGCACAGAGTATCAGGTCGTAGGTGTCCTCGAATCCGAAGTCTTCGATGCGCTCGCGGTGAATCGTGGTTCGGAAGTTCCGCCGCGTCTCGTCGAGCAGGCTGTCGAGGACGTCGGCGGCGGCGCTCGGTTCGACGGCGTGGTAGTCGACGACGGCGTCGTCGGGCAGGTAGTCGTGGAGCCCCAGCGCCGGCCCGCCGACCCCGGCGCCAATGTCGAGAACGCGGAGGCGACGGGGAAGAAGCGACCGCTCGACTAAGTCGTCGAGCGTGTAGCCGACCGCCGCGTAGTAATCGGGGAGATGGTAGATGGCGTAGCCGAGCGCCACCTCGCGGTCGTATTCGACCGGGTTCTGGTGGTAGTAGTCGGCTTTCAGCCGGCGAATGACCTCGCGGAGTCGCTCGCCCGACTCGCCGCGGTGCCAGTTCACGCCGTCTCGCTCGACCAGCAGGTCCTCGACTCGATTGGCGTAGCGGTCGGGCAACGACTCGGGGCGCCAGCCGGGGTCGGGCGCCGGCGACTCCGTGACGGGGACGAACGTGCCGTCGTCGCGCTCGAACAGGCCGAGGTCGTACGCCTCCTCGCGGAGGACGCGCCGAACCACCGCGGGGTGGGGCGTCCCCTCGATGTACTCCGAAATCTCGTCGGGGTCGATGGGGCGGACCTGTCGCAGATACTTCGCGTTCGAGCGGACGGCCTCGCGGTCTATCATTCGCCCGCCTCCCGATACAGGTCGTCGAACGCCGCGCCCTCGGCGTCGGCGACGCGTCTGGCGGCATCGGCGACGCGGTCGGCGCCCTCGAACGTCTCCTGAATCTCGCGATACACCCGCGGCGTCCCGTCGGTCACGGTCGTAACGAGGTCGTCCAGCGCCTCGGAGACGGGCGTCGCGAACTCCTCGCGCACGTCGGCGGCGGCGAGGGCGTACGCGAGGACGGCGGTATGAGCGCCGGCCTGTACCGTCTCCATCGCTCGGTCGTGTTCGCCGACCGTCGTCTCGAAGCAGTGGTTGCCCGCCGCCCGCAGGTCGGCGCGGAGCGCGTCGGTCGCCGGGCCGGGCGCGTCGGCGACGACGGCGACGTTCCCCGGCGCGTTCCCCGCCGCAAAGAGCGGATGCAGCGAGACGCGTTCTCGTTCCGGAAGCGCCGCCCGCATCGCCGCCACCGGCCCCTCCATCACGCCCGACACGTCACACATCGCGCGCTCGGCGGTGCCGGCGTAGCGCTCGACGGCCTCCTCGACGACCGAAATCGGCACCGCGAGACAGACGATGTCGAACGTCTCCGTCGTGTCCGCCGGCACCGCTCGTACGTCCTCTAACGCCGCGGCAGTCGCGTCGGCGACCGCTGGGTCGACGTCGGTGACCGCGACCGGTCGGTCGGCGGTGCGGGCGACCCACCGCCCCATCTCGCCCGCGCCGACCACCAGCATATCCATGCGCGTGGCTTCCGCCTCTCTGCTCAAAAGGTGTTCGATGCCGGCGGTGCTACAGGTCGAGACGGAGGGCGCGGTTGCCGACCAGAAGCGAGAGCGCCAACCCCGTCACACAGACGAGCAGGCCGAACGCCGCGCCCCATCCCGCCACGTCGGAGACGACGCCGACGACGACGCTTCCCGTCGCCCCGAGGACCATGTAGGCGGTGCGGACGAGGCCGAACGCGGCGCCTCGCTCGTCGGCCTCGAACACGTCGAAAAAGCGCGACTGGACGGGCGCGCCCCACGTCATCGCGGTGCCGATACAGACGACGGCGGGGAGGAGCGCGCTCCGCGGGCCGGCGACGAGGAGAGCGTAGCCGACGACGCCGAGCGCCATCGTCCCCGCCGCGGCGCCGTCGCGCCCGACCCGGTCCGACGCCCACCCCGTCACTGGCTGGGCGAGGCCGTTGACGACGAAGTACGCCGAGAAGAGGAGACCGGCCGTCGTCTCTGGCAGGTCGCGGAAGGCAAAGAGGAAGGTCGGTAGAAAGGAGGCCGTCGCCTGCCACGCGAAGGCGCCGAGGACGGCCACCGCCGCCGTGAACGCGATTCGGGGGCGGGTGAGCAGGTCGAGCAGGGGCCTGATGGCCATGCGGTCGCGCATCGACTCGTCGGGTCGTTCGGGCGGCGTCGGCTCGATTCGCCACGCGAACAGGGCGAAGATGGGGATGGCGACGGCGGCGCCGACGGCAATGGCCGCCCGCCAGTCATAGCGGGCCGCCACCGCCGTCGCGACGATGGGTGCGAGCAACCCCGCGAGCGGTCCGCCGGAGACGTGGAGGCCGATTGCGCGGCCGATGTCGTCGAACTCCTTCGTCAGCAGGGCGGTGGCGACGCTGTAGTGGAGGCCCGCCCCCGCGCCGAGCGCGACGGTCAGAATGGCGAAGACGGCGAACGTCGGCGCGGAGGCGAGCGCGAGGCTGGCGACGGCGGTGATACCGACCGCCGCGAGAATCACCCGTCGCTCGCCGAAGCGGTCGCCGAGGATACCCGACGGGAACTGCGTGAGCGCGTACGCGGCCCACATACCGGAGAGCGCGAGGCCGACTGCGCCCGTCGAGACGCCGAAGCCGTCGGTCACGTCCGGGACGACCGGGCTGATGACGAGGCGAGCGAGCATCGTCGACGCGAAGGCGAGCGTACAGAGGCCGAGGACCGTGTGCCGATACCGCCAGTTCACACGCTCGCTCCGCCGACAACGAGCAAGTGCCTTGCGATTAGACGACTAATTCGACCGGATAGTTCGTGAGGTTCTCGTGGCCGTCCTCGGTGACGACGACGAGGTCCTCGATGCGGACGCCGCCCACGTCGGGGTCGTACAGTCCCGGTTCGATGGTGATGACGTTCCCCGGTTCGAGTTCCGGCCCGTCCGGCGCGATTCGCGGGAGTTCGTGGACGTCGAGGCCGACGCCGTGGCCCGTGCTGTGGATGAACCCCGTCTCGGCGTCGGAGTCGGCGCGAAGCGTCGGCAGGCCGGCCCCCTCGTAGACGTCACAGACCGCGTCGTGAACGTCGGCGCCCGTGACGCCGGGTTCGACGGCGTCGAGTGCGGCCCGCCGCGCCTCGTCGGTCAGGTCGAACCACTCTCGAAGCGTCGCTGTCGGCTCTCCGCGGACGAACGTCCGCGTCATGTCCGCGTGATACCGAGTCTCCTTGTCGCGGGGGAAGATGTCGACGACGATGGGTTCGTCGGCGCGAAGCGGCCCCGACCCCCGGTCGTGTGGGTCGGCGGCGTCGGCGCCGCAGGCGACGATGGTCTCGTCCAGCGCACACCCCTCCCGCAGGAGCGTCATCTCGATTTCCCGTCGCACCGCCTCGCTGGTCAGCGGGTCGCCCTCGTGGTGGAGGACGCCGTCGACGACGCTCGCCGACGCTAGGAGGTCCTCCGCCGCCGCCATCGCGCGCTCGTTCGCCCGCTGGGCGCGTCGGACGTTCCCAATCTCCGTCTCGGTCTTGACGGCGCGAATCTTCGCGACGGCGTCGGATTCGTCGACTTCGGTTCGAATCCCCGACCCCCGGAGGCCGTCCGCCGTCCCGAGCGGGAAGCGTCCCGGAACCATCACGGACTCGATGCCGTGGTCGGCGAGGAAGTCGGCGACGACGGCGCCCCGACCGGTCGCGCGCCCGAGTTCTTCGAGCCGGTCACGGTAGTCGTACGCCGAGAGCCGACTGACTGTGTCGGCGCGGGCCGCCTTCGTCGCCCGGCCGTATTCGAGTCCGGAGACGAGGAGGTGAACCCCGTCGGGCGTGTAGCAGGTGACGAAGGGGTCGGGCGCGTCGAAGCCCGAGAGATAGAGCTGGGTCGAGTCGGTGCCGTCGGCGTCGAGGAGGTAGCCGTCGCAGTCGCCGAGAGCGTCGTCGAGGGCCGAAAAATCCGGCTGCATGGGCAATACTCGGTGAGGAAACGTGAAAACGTTTCGCGAACGGGGGTCAGTCGACGCTACCGGGCGTTAGTCCTCGCTCTCGTCGTCTTCTTCCTCGTCGTCTTCGGCTTCTTCATCGTCTTCATCTTCCTCATCTTCCTCGTCCTCTTCCTCATCTTCCTCCTCCTCTTCGTCAGCCTCGTCGCGTTCCTCGTCAGCCTCGTCGCTCTCTCCGCGTTCGTCGTCCGCGTCGTCACCTTCGTCGTCCTCCGACTCGATTTCGTACTCGTATTTCTCCTCGACGAGCGTGAGCGAGCCGTCCTGCACGACGAACTCCAGTTTCCCTTCGGCGTGGTCGGACTCGTACTCGACTTCGAGTTCGTCGAGCGCCTCACCATCTTCGGTCAGGGCCGACCGGTTGACCGTCGCCGTGCCGTCGGCGTCAGTCGTGACGCGGGCGTCCTCCTCGCCCTCGACGGTGAGCGAGGCGTTCTCGACGGGCGCGCCGTCGTCGTGGACGGTCACCGTGACCGTCTCGTTGTCGAGTGTCGCGTCCATCTCCAGCGCCGACACGGACGCCGTCGACCCGTCGGCGCCAGTCTGTGCCACGCCGGTCGCAGCGACGCCGCCGCCGGCGACGAGCAGTACCGCCAAGACAGCTATCAGGGACTTCGTGAGTGCCATTGCATTCGGGTCGTGAGACGGACACCGCATAAACCACGCCGACGCTCAACGCCGATTTCGGCCGAGTTAATCCGGTTTAACTCCGGTTACGTCAGCGTTCGGACTGCGTCGACGAGAAAGACCACGCCGAACCCGGCGAGGACGAGTGCGCTCACGCCGGCGACGACGGGCGTGAAGGCGGCGACGCGACGCTGGGCCGCCCTGAGCGTCGCTGGAAAGCCCGTAATCCAGATACCGATGCCGACGAAGAAGCCGAGGATGAGCGCCGGACTACCGGTGCGGACGAGCAACAGGCCGGCGAGGTCACTCCCGACGTAGGGCGTGTACGACAGCACGTCGAGTTGGCCGGGTTGCAGCAGGCCCACGCCGATGGTGAGCCAGAACAGTATCTGATAGGGGTTGGTGAGCGCGAGGACGAACGCTTTCCGAAACCCCGTCACGGCCCGTCTGGGAGTGTCACCGCTGGGGACGGGCTCTGTCTCGCCGAGCGCGTCCATCGCGGCGCCGTAGGCGAAGTAACACATCAGTACGCCGCCGATGCCAATCATCACCGCGCGAACGGTCGGAAACCGCTCGACGAAGGTGACGACGCCGAGGAGGGAGCCGACGAGGAAGGTGGCGTCGGCGGTCATCGCCCCGAGCCCGGTCCGGACGCCGGCGAGCCAGCCGTTGTTGACCGATTCCTCTGCGATGACGGCGTTCATCGGCCCCGGCGGCGCCGCGAGGGCGAGGCCGAAGACGGCGCCAGCCAAGAGCGACGGGAGGGGATTCACGAACGCCCGTCGCCAGCGACGGAAAATAACGGTTCCGGGCTATCGTCGTTTCCGGCCGACTCACACCAGCGAGAGGACGGCGGACGACGCCACTTCGACGAGCGTCTCCCAGACGGAGAAGCCGGTGGCGATGCTCAACACGGTGTCGCTCGCGAAGAAGGCGAACAGGCCCGCCGAGAAGAAGTGGACCGTTCGCATGTTGAGTCGGTGCGCGAACCGGTGGCTGAAGTAGGCGTTCGCGAGGCTCACGGGGACGATGGCGAGCATCTCGCCGGCCCAAATCGCGGGATGGGCGCCGTACTGGGCGGCGAGCCCAATCGTGACGAGTTGGGTCTTGTCGCCGAACTCGCCCGCGGCCATCATCGCGAAGATGGGGAGAAAGCCCCCGAACACGTCGGGCAGTTCGCGCCCGAACACCTTCGGTTGGAAGTCGTTTCCCAGCGACGTGATGCCGCCGTCAGTCGCCGTGGGGTCGACTTCCGTCGAGTCGCCGTGAGACGGGGCCGAGCGATAGAGGAGGATGGCAAACACCAGAAAGAGCCCCGCGGTCAGGGAGTCGAGCGCGAGCGGTGGGAGCGCGCGCTGGAGTGCCTCGCCGAAGAGGATTTCCAGCACCGTCCACCCGGCGAAGGCGGTGGTCGCGGCGCTGACGACCACCAGCGGGTTGTATCGGGTCGCCAGTCCCGCGATGATGAACTGCACCTTCTCGCCGGGCAACACCACGAGTTGGGAGATGAACGCGACGACGAGAATCTCCGTCCAGCCCGTCACGCGTCGCTCACCTCGACCGGCTCCGACTCGCTCTCGCCCACGGCGCGAACGCGAATCGTCCGCGCCACCGATTCGGGAAGGCTCTGCTCCGAATCACCGATACGAACGGTGACCATGCCGAACGGCGCCACGTCGACGATTTCGAGGTCCGTGCCCGGTCGAACCCCCGCCTCATCGAGGTAGGCGAGTTCCTCCTCGTCCCGGTCACGGACCCGACTGACGACGACTCGCTCCCCAGCGTCGTGGTCGCTCAGGGGCGTCGTGTCGTCGTGTTCTAGTGGCTGGAGGTCGGCGCACGGAATCGGGTCGCCGTGGGGGTCCACTTTCGGGTCGCCGAGCGCCTCCGCCACCCGCTGTTCGAACTCCTCGGAGATGTGGTGTTCGAGCGCGTCCGCCTCCTCGTGGACGTTCGTCCACGAGTAGTCGAGGTGTTCCGTCAGATACGCCTCCAGCAGTCGGTGGTGACGAAGCACTTCGAGCGCCACCGTCTCGCCCTCCGTTGTGAGTTCGACTCCCTTGTACTTCTCGCGCTCGACGAGTCCCCGGTCGGCGAGTTTCTGCACCATGCTCGTCACCGTCGGCGCCGTCTTCCCTACCTCGTCGGCGATGGCCGAGGTGGCCACCGGTGCACCCCCGTCTGACTGGAGCCGATAGATGGCCTTGAGATAGTCCTCCATGGCGTCGCTTAGCATCACGTACTCCGGATTAGATGCGTCTAATCCATAAACCTGTCGCGACGAACTATCTACTTAGACGCCCTGCCCCATCAGGTGGCTCCGGAGCACGTCGGCGGTTTTCACGCCCGCGTCGGCGTTGAGCAACAGGACGGTGTCGTCGTCGCTCAGGGCGTCGCGCTCGGCGAGCGCCCACGCCCCCGCCGCCGCCGCGCCGCCCACCGCGCCGACTTCGGTCCCCAACCGCTGGGTGAGGGCGACGGCACTCTCCAACAGGTCGTCGTCGCTCACGGCGACGGCGTCGCCGCCCGTCGACTCGATGGCGTCGAGCGCCATCTCCCCGCCCGGCGGGTCCGGGATTTCGAGTTCGCCACAGATGGTGTCGGGGTACTCGACGGCCGAGACGGCTGTTCCCTCCTCGTGGGCGTCGACGACCGGCGCACACCCCTCCGGTTGGACGGCGTAACACCGTGGCATCCGCTCGGTCAAGCCGAGTTCGACGAGGTCACGGAAGCCGCGGGCGACGCCGACCAGTGTCTCGCCCGTGCCGACAGCGACGACGGCCGCGTCGGGCGCCGTCCAGTCGCGGGCCGCCGCCACCTCGTACGCCAGCGTCTTCGCCCCGTCGTGGCGGTACGGCGTCGTGAACGCCTGCAGAGAGTACCACTCCCGTTGCAGGTCGGATTCGAGTGCGTCCAGAGCGTCGGGATAGCGCCCACCGATTACCCGCATGTCCGCGCCGTGGACGTTCACCATCGCCTTGTTGGGGAAGGGGGCGCGCGAGGGGAGATACGCGTAGCAGTCGGCGTCCATCCGGCCGGCGTAGGCGGCGGCGGACTGCCCGGCGTCGCCCGGCGCGGCCAACGCAAGCAGGTCGGCGCCGTGGACCTGCGCCATCGTCGCCGCGACCGACAGCCCCCGGTCGAGGATGCTCCCCGTCGGATTCCGCCCCTCGTCTTTGAGGCACACAGCCTCGACGCCGAGGTCCGCCGCCAACTCGTCGGCGTCGAGAAGTGGCGTCGCGCCCTCGCCGGCGGAGACGGCCCGCTCTGCGGGCACGGGCAGGAGGGCGTCGTAGTCCCACATCGAATCCGGGTCGGTCGGGAGGCTGTCGACGGCGTCGAGGTCGTAGACGGGGTCGAGTGGCGCGTCGGCGTCGCTCCGCCCGACGTGACCGGGGTCGTATCGCTCGCCGGTCGCCGTACAGTCGAGGCCGACGAACGCGTCGGAGATGTTCATGCCGGCGGTTGCGACCCGAGGGGCAAATCCCTGTCCCTGTCGTGGGTTCTTTGCCCCGCCCGCTCAATCGACGGGCATGGACGACTCACCGTCGGTCGCCGTCGTCGGCGCGGGGCTGGCCGGCCTCGTCGCGGCCCGACACCTCGCCAGCGCGGGCGCGGACGTCACCGTCTTCGAGCGCCGGGAGTCCGTCGGCGGGCGCGTACGCACTCGTCACCGCGACGGCTTCACGCTCGACCGCGGCTTTCAGGTGCTGTTCACCGCCTACCCCGCCGTCAGACGCGAACTCGACCTCAACGCACTCGACCTGCACGCCTTCTCGCCCGGCGCGGTCATCGCCCGCCCCGGCGAGCGCTCGACGCTCTCTGACCCCCTGCGCGACCCCTTCTCGCTCACCGAGACGCTGTTCAACCGCGAAGTGACGACGACCGACAAACTCCGGACGCTCGCGCTCCGCCAACACGTCGGCAGTCAGACCGAAGCCGAGATTTTCGACAGTCCCGACGCCCCAATCGACGACTACCTCCGCGACTGGGGCTTCTCCGAGCGCTACATCGACTCCTTCGTCGCGCCCTTCTACGGCGGCATCACCCTCGACCGCTCGCTCGACACCTCGAAGCGCGTCTTCGAGTACACGTTCAAGGCGATGAGCGAAGGGCGGGTGGCGCTTCCGGCGGAGGGTATGGGCGCCGTCCCCGCCCAGTTGGCCGCTCGCGCCCGCGACGCCGGCGCGACGATTCGTCTGAACGAGGCCGTCGCGGCGGTCACGCCCGAGGACGGGGTGACCGTCGAGAGCGAGGCGCGGACGACCGACCACGACGCCGTCGTCGTCGCCACCGACCCGCGGACCGCTCGCCGACTCACCGGCGTCGCGTCGATTCCGACGACCGCTCGCTCGGCCGTCACGCTCTACTGCGCCACCGAGACGCCGCTCGATTCGGGCAAGAAAATCCACCTGAACGCCGCCGGCCCGCGTCCCAACGTCGTCGCACCGCTCTCGACCGTCGCGCCATCGTACGCGCCCGACGACCGCCATCTCCTCGCCGCCACGTTCCTCGCTGGCGACGGAACAGCGCCGCTCGATACGAGCGACGACGACCTGCTGGCGGCGACGCGTGACGCCCTCGATTCGTGGTTCCCGGAACGCCAGTTCGGCCGCCTCGAACGCGTCCACACCGACCGTATCGAGTTCGCGCAGTTCGCCCAGCCGCCCGGCATCCACGACGACTTGCCCGACGCTCGTGACCCGTCCGGCCCTGTCTATCTCGCCGGCGACTACACCGCGTGGTCGTCGATTCAGGGCGCGATGCGGAGCGGGCGCGAGGCCGCCGCGGCCGTTCTCGACGACCGCTGACTCAGTCGAAGCGCGCTTCGGTACCGAGATACCGGCCCTCGATACTGTCTCCAATGTCCGCGTAAAAGAGCGCGAGCGTCGCCTCCAAGTCGCCGACGAGGTAGTGGTCCATCACCTCACAGAGTTCCTCTCGGAAGCGCGCCCCCGTGTCGGTGCCGAGCGTCCGCAGGTACGCCGGCCCGAGTTCCTCGCCGAACCGCGTATTCGTGAGCGGGTCGCCCCGCCAGACGGTCCGTGGCGGCTCGTGTCCGTAGGCCGACAGACACGCCTCCAGATTCGGCCAGCGCTCGCCCGACTCCTCCGCGCGCGCTTTCCGGTCCAGAAAGAGGTCGAGATGGGCCGGCGACTCGGTGACTGCGGGCCAGTCGACCCGTGTGTCCAGCCGGCCGAGACGCTCCTCGACGAACCACAGGTCGAACTCGACGCCGTTGTACGTGACGAGGCCGTCGGCGCCCGCGTCGGCGAGCGCCCCCATCGCTCGCTCGACCAGCGTCGCCTCGTCGTCGCCGCGGCGGTGAAACGTCTCGTAGGTCGCCCCAGTCAGCGGGTCCGACCGGTCGTGGACGCCGATACCGAGCGAGACGAGTTCGCCCGCGTCGGGGTCGGTCGCCGTCGTCTCGATATCCAGCGTCGCCACCCGGTCGTGCCCCGGGTCGTCGCGTGCGTACTGCATCAGACCCGATGCCCGTCGCCACCGCGTGCTTCGATGCCTAGGTCCATGTCCCGACCGAGACGCGCCCCCGAGTAAATCCTATCGACGTCGAAGGCGTGACCGCAAGGCTTCCAGCCGGGGGAACCACCTCGTCTCCGCGCCGTCGACGACGCCCGGCCGAACCGAATCGAGGTCGGACACCAGCGGCGAGTCGACTGCCTCGCGGCCCTCGACCCGCAGTCCCGACGCGGCCGACGAGAACGCGGGGACGACCAGCGTCGGGCGGTCGCGATACCCCGACGGCGTCCAGAGAAAGCAGTCCCACTTGTCCCCCTCGACGGAGAGCGCCGGGTGGACGTGCCCGCAGACGTACCGCTCGGCGTCGGCGTCGGGCGCCTCGTGTCCGTGACAGACGAGGGTGCTGTCGTCGAGTCGGTACGCGTCGTGGACCGGCCCCGGCCACGCGTCCGCGAGGCCGCCGTCGTGGTTGCCCGCGACGGCGACGGGGCGTGCGTCGGCCGCCCGGACCGCGCTCGCGAGCGCCCGCACCGTCTCGACTGACCGAGCCGACGGCGCGCCGAACCGGTCGAGGATGTCGCCCGCGAACACGACCGTGTCGGGACTCGTCGCCTCGACGGCGGTCACGAGGCGGTCGCTCGGGGTCCCCGCGCCCTGCCCGACGTGCAGGTCGGCGACGACGAGCGTCGACGCCGCGGGGAGGTAGGCCGCGCGCCCGTGACTGTCCGGCGGCATCTCACTCGGCGTGGGCTTTCGCCGTCGCGTACGCGTCCTGTAACTGTCGGAACGCGTCGCCGTCGCCACCGTGGTCGGGGTGGACATCTTTCACTCGGTTCCGGTAGGCCGCCCGCACCTCGTCGGCGTCGGCGGTGGGTGGCAGGTCGAGGTGGGCGAACGCGCGTTCGACGCGTCCCGTCGCCGTGACGGGGTCGCCCGGCGTCTCGAACGGGAGTCGTCGGCCGAGGTGGGCGCCCGGCATCTCGTACTCACAGAGGATGGCGTCGATGTCGCCCCCCTCGATTCGGAAAAACACCTGCGGGTCGAACGTGATTGCCACGTCGCGCTCCGGCAGGTAGAACGCGACCGTGTCGTCGCCGACGGTGGCGTCCTCGACGTATCGCTCGCCGAGGCTGGCGAGTTGGGTCCGTATCTCCGCGTGCCGGCGGTCGGTGCCGTCGACTCGCGGTCCCCGATTCGCCGGCGGGCTTGGAAACAGGCGGTCGCCGGCGACGAAGATGCCCGCGACGACGACGGTGATGGCTGCGCCGCCGGCGACGCCCGTGAGCAGCCACGACGGCAGCAGCCCGACCCACTCCGGTAGCACGCCCGCCCGTTGGCGACGCGTCGTAAAGAACGTCTCGCCGCTTACCCGATGTACCGCAGGTCGTCGTCGGTCGGCATCTGGTTGCCCTGACTCTGCATCTCCTGAATCTTGCCGACAACTTCCTCCATCTCCTCGGCCCGGTCTTCGAGCGACTCGTAATCGAGGTCGAAGCCGATGACCGTCTCCAGCACTTCGAGGACGGCCCGCGCGCTCTTGGGGTCGACCAGATAGCCGCTAGTCTCGCCCATCAGACAGGTGGCGTCGAAACCCCGGCGGCCGCCGATGCCGAGCAACAGGCCGCTGACGCCGACGATACCGCCGGCGGGTTCGTCCTCGCGGAACTCCACGCCCTCGGCTTCGAGGTCGGCTTTCAGCGCCGCGTCGGTCACGGCACCCAGCACGTGGTACTCCTCGATGAGTTCGCCGGTCGGGACGCCGCCGAGCGCGAACACTTCCTCGACGCCGAGGCCCTCGGCGATGTCGAGAAACGCCTCCGTGAGGTGGTAGTGACCGGCGTTGCTCCCCGCTTGGTGGTCACCGGTGAGGACGAGTACGTCGCGGTCGTTGGTCTCGACGGCGTGAAACTCTGCACAGACTAGGTCGGCGACGCCGTCCTCGTCGACGCTCACTTGCGGCGGGAACTCGTCGGCGTACACTCGCCGGACGAGTTCGCTGTCGAACTCCTCGAGGAGGTACTCCGCGGCGAGTTTCCCGACGTGCCCGACGCCCGGCAACCCTTCGACGAGCACTGGGTCCGACAGCGTCGGCTCCGCAACCGTCTCTATCTCGATGGCGTCCATACCGCCTATTCGCGTTCGCGGCGCTTAAGAGCGCGTCGGTACTCCCCGTACGGGTCCGCAGGGTCGAACGGCGCCGGCGCGCTGTTGACGGCGTCGGCGCCGCAGTCCGGACAGGTGTCGCCGAGCGTGTAGACGGGGCGGTCGTGACGCTCCGCCCACGCCGAGCACACTCGGATGTCCGATTTCACGGTTACTCGTCGGCAGTCTCGCGCTCGCGGTGGTAGCGTCCGGTGCCACCCGCGGCGGCTATCGACTCGCTGGCGCGTTCGGCGCTGGCTTCGAGCGCCGACTCCGCCGTCTTGTAGTCGGGGGCCTGTACCTTGATGCGGTACTCCGGCGACCCGACGTAGGAGACGGAGAGGTCGATTTCGTCGCCAACCTCGCCGTCGCCCTCGGCGGCCTTGAGCGCCTCCTTGATGTGGTCGACGCCGTCGCCGGTCGGGCATTCGAGGTCGACGTAGCCCGTGACGTTGACGTAGGGGACGGAGACGTTGTCGCGGGCCGTCTCCACGATGGTATCGACGTCGTCGTCAGCGAGGTCGACGTCGTCGAGCGCTTCGGCACCGTGAATCGCCGCCGACTCGAAGGCGTCGTAGAGGCTCTCGAACTCGGCGAGAAGCGCATCGGCGACTTCCTGATATCGCTCGTCGTCGACGTCTTCGCCGAAGGCGATTGCCATCCACTTATCCGCCTTCTGCTCGTTTTTCCACTCCTGAATCTTCTCTTTGCGCTGGTGCTCGTTGACGTCTTTTATCGAGAGGTCGATTTGCTGTGACTCCTCGTCGACGTCGAGCACTTTCGCGACGACCGTCTGTCCCTCGCGGACGTGGTCGCGAACGTTCTTAATCCAGCCGCTGGCGACCTCGCTGATGTGTGCGAGGCCGCGTTTGTCCTCGTACTCCTCGAGGTCGACGAACACGCCGAAGTCGGTGATTTCGTCGACGTCGCCGACGACGAGTTCACCCGTATCGGGCCAGCCACTGTACTTCATGGGTGGGTCAGCGTGCCTCGACGGTGTCTACGACCTCGCCCTCGAACGCGGTCTGACCGCCGGTTGCACGCGCGAGCGTGCTTCCACAGACCGCGCAGTTCACCGTCGTCGACACCTTGCCGAAGACGGTCTGTTCGTTTCCACAGTCCGCGCACTCGACGGTGAAGAAGCTCCCCGTCATTCTTGGAACTCCAGTCGACCGGCGCGCCATCCTTCGCGCATGTGGGCCTTGCCACACTCGGCGCAGCGGTATTTCAGGTTCGTCTTTTTGGTGGGCTTGTCGCCACCCGGAACCTTCGAGAACTTGCCGGCGTTCCCGATGGTAGACGTGTTTCGTTCGCGCTGGCGGTCGATCCACTTCATCCCCGTCTCACGACCGCGACGCACTTTCTCGACCTCGTGCTCGAAGTGCCCGTTGCAGTGCGGGCAGTACGTGTTGAATCGGCGTGGCATCTGCATAGATATCTACCTTGTCGGCAATTTCGCGTCGGGCGTTAAAACCCGTTTGGTTCGTCGGCGAGCGCGGCGTCCGAACCACCGGCCCCGCGCCAACGACCATCGAAGCGATTAAGCCCGGACTGGCCGAACGCCCGTCCATGCAGTACCTCATCGTCAGGGGGGACCCCGGCATCCGAAAGGACGCCGTCATCGACTACGACGGCGAGGAGCAGGTCTGTTTCTCGATTCAGCGACAGGGCGACTACCACGGCCCCGAGGAAGTTCAGCTCTGGTGCACCATCGGGACGCCCGACGAACGCGAATCGTTCGAGAAACGCCGCTTCGTGCCCCACTGGCTCGACGTCGACTCCATCGACGCCGACGCCCTCGACGTGGTCACGGCCCGTCCCTAGACACCCAACTCGTCCTCGTCGACTCGATAGATGGTCACCGCCTCGTTCTGGAAGACGGGCGTGACCCCCTCGACGCCCTCGAACGTCACCGACCCGTAGCGCGCCCGTTCTGCCGGCCCGACCCACACGTACTCGACGTCGTAGCGTTCGAGCACCGCGACCGTCCGCTCGGGCGACCCGGTGTACGCGGCGTCGACGTCGCGCACGCGTTCGAGATACGCCTCCGAGCCGCGGTAGCCGACCTCGTGGTGCCAGCCGGCGACTGTCGGCACGCCCGTGAGACTCGCGGCCGGACTCGAATCCCAGCTGTACATTCCCGGCGGCGCGCCGGACTCGCCGTCCGGATACCGGCCCGTCGCCGGCGCGGACAGGAGCGTCGGCTGGCCCGACAGGTCGTCGATATACGCGATGGCCGGCGCCTCGGCCGGATGCTCGCGCTCGACGAACGCCGTGGCGTCCAGCGTCGGGTCGCCACCCTGCTCGACGTGCCCGGACAGCGCCAGTCCGGCGTAGGGTATCGTCGCGAGGACGACGGCGACGGCGAGGCCGAGTCGGAGCCAGCGCGAGCGCGTCCCGGGCACCGACGGCGAGCGGGTGCCGACCCAGCGGACGAACGCCGGGAGCGCGACGCCCGCCGCCACCCCCCACAGCACCCAGACCTGCATGTACGTCTTGAACACCGTGTTCATGCGGAGCGGGCCGGCCTGCTCCTTGACATAGAGGAGTTCGACCAGCGCGACCAGCCCCGCGCCGGCGACGATGAGCACCGTCTCGAAGCCGACCGGACGGTCCGTCCGACAGCTCGCCCAGCCGAACACGAGCAACGGCCCGACGACGACGGCGACGGGCAAAGCCGTAGTCAGCGCGACGACGCCGAGGGCGACGAGTCCCAGCAGGAGCGGCAGCACGTGGTCCAGTCCCAGCCGGTCGAGCAGGTAGGCGTAGAACGTCGCGAGGAAGGCCCCGTGGACGAGAAGCAGGTCGCCGACGGTCGACCGCTCGGCGGCGGCGAGAACCGCCACTTCGCGACCGCTCGCGGTGCCGAGCAGGAAGGGGGCCGCGAGCGCGCCGCCGAGGACGCCAGCGACGCCGGCGACACAGAGCGAGCCGACGAGGTGGCCGGCTTCCGCGACTATCGGGCCGTCGTCGCGTTCCCGACGCCACGCCGCGAACCGACGCGAGAGGATGGGCCACGGGTCGGCGGTGCCGAGCGCGAGGGCGAGAAAGAGCAGTCCGAACAGCGAGGGGACGCTCCACGTGTCGACGACAGTCTGGAAGCCCGCGAGGAGGGGGACGGCGACGAACGCGAGGCCGCGGCGTCGCCACAGGTCGCGGGGGGCGGTCCGGTAGAGCGCGAACGCGACGGCGGCTCCGAGCAGGAGAAACGGCGTCCCCATCATGTGGGCGTGAAGGTCGCCGTTCAGCCACGCGAACAGCGGGAACTCGTTTATCGTGCCGGGGATGACGCGACTCGCCGACCAGTACGAGAAGGCGTCGTTGCCGAGGGCGGCGTCGGACGAGTACCCCATCGCCCGGGCCAGACGCTCCCGGAGTGACGGCGGGAGGGCGTCGACGACCACTCGCCGCGCGGTGACGAGGTTGCTCGCGATGCCGACGAAGAACGCGGCCATGACGGCGGCGGGCCGGCGAGCGTTCGCCCGTTCGCGAGCGATACTCCCCGCGAGACCGTACGCCGCCGTCACGAGCGTGGCGTAGAACCCCGCGAGCGAGAGGTTGTAGGCGTAGCGCGGCGCGGTGCCCGTGAGGTCCGAGAGTAGCGCCGTCAGGAGGTGGCCGCCGTAGTAGTAGACGACGGGTTCGTTCGCGAACCACATGTCCTCCGGTGGCAGGGTCTCGGCGCGTTCGAGCGTCTTCAGCAGGCCGAAATCGAGGAACTTCTCGCCGCCGACGGGGTAGACGGCGGGGTCGAGGGCGCGAATCCCGACGATAAACAGGAAAGCGACGACGAAGACGACGGCCGTCTCGGCGTGGGCGCGGCCGGGACGGACGCCGTGTGCGAGTTCGAGGCGGCGGTCACGGAGCGCGTCGTGGTCGAGGCCGGTCAGAAGCGCGAGCGCGAAGAGAACGAGAAGCGAGGCGGCCAGCGCGACGGGGCCGAACGCGAGATGCCCCACCCAGTAGGCGCTCGTTCCGAGGACGACGAGCGCCGTCGGGAGCGCGAACCCGACCCCTCGGCCCGGAAGCGTCGAGAGCAGGCGTGTAGCGACCGGTCGCCCGAGTGCGGCGAGCGCGCCGTAGACGACCAGCCAGCGGACGACGAGACCGTACTCCATCTATCGGAACCCCCGCCCAGCGACGGTAAACCGTTTGTGGTGTGCCGTGGACACCCCGAAGTCGGTCGGTTTTTTACGCCGCTCGCGAAAGACCACCCCATGACTCGCTCCGTGGGGATAGTCATCCCCGCGTACCACCCGGACGTCGACCGCCTCGGGGCGTACGTCCGTGCCCTCCACGACGCCCTTGCCCCCGAGGAAATCCGCGTCGAACTCGACGCGGCGACCCCCGACGTTCGCGACCGAATCGCCGAACTCCCCGTCACGCTCAACGAGGCGTCCAGTCGCCGCGGGAAGGGCGCGGCAATCACCGCGGGATTCGAGGCGCTGTCGACCGATGTCCTCGCCTTCGCCGACGCCGACGGCAGCACGCCCGCTCCCTCCATCGCCGACGTGGTCGCACCGGTCGTGAGCGGGAATGCCGACCTCGCGGCGGGGTCGCGGCGTCATCCCGACGCCACCGTGCAGTCCCATCAGACGGTCGCCCGTCGCTATCTCGGCGACGGGTTCGCGTGGCTAGCCCGCCGCTTGCTCGACGTCCACCTCCACGACTACCAGTGCGGGGCGAAGGCGCTCACCGCCGACGCGTGGGCGCGGATTCGACACTATCTCCACGAACCGGGCTTCGCGTGGGACATCGAACTGCTCGCCGTCGCCGACGCCGTCGACTGTCGCATCGTCGAGGTGCCCGTCGTCTGGGAGGACCGCCCCGAATCGACCGTCTCGCCCGTCGAGACGACGCTTCGGCTCGCTCGCGGGCTGTTCACCGCTCGCCACCGGGCGCGACTCGTTCGGAACGACCGACTGCACACGCTTCTCGACCGCTCGCGGGACTCGTCGCCCGCGCTCGTCGACCGTGACCACCGATGAGTGACAGACTGGGCAAACTCGAGGAACTCTACTCGGGGATTCGCTTCGGGAAGTTCCTCTCCGTCGGCGCCGTCGGCGCTACCGCGGAGACGCTCGTCGTCGCCTTCCTGACCACCGGCTACGGCGTCCTCCCCCAACTTGCGAAGGCTGCTGGCGCCGAGGTGTCTATCACCCTCATGTTCCTCATCAACGACCGCTGGACGTTCCCGAACGCGGGGGGACTCGGCTGGCTCGCTGGCATCCGGCGCTATCTCAAATCGCATCTGGTCCGCGCGGGCGGCCTGCTGGTCGGGTTCGCCGTGCTGACCGCGCTCACTGCGGGGACCGACGTGACACTCGTCGTCGCCGGCGCCGACCTCTGGCCGACGGTAGCGAACGTCATCGGCATCGGCTGTGGGATGCTCCTCAACTACCTCACCGAGGGGCTGTTCACGTGGCGCGTCGGCGCCGACCGCTGACCGCGCGACGCCGTTCAGTCCGTGAATCACAACCCTTAATGCCGCGACCGGATTCGATTCCGGTAGCGGGATGGGATAGCCAGGAGATTCCGCCGGGCTCATAACCCGGAGATCGGTAGTTCAAATCTACCTCCCGCTATTTCTGGCGACGTACGACGACCGGGGAGCGACACGACGAGGGAACTCACCCCGACGTGGCCGGAATTTTATGGCTTTGCCGTCGGGAGAAGCATCTATGGTCCCCCTCCAGATGGGTCTGCCCGGCGGTCCCGAACTACTGCTCGTCGGTCTCGTGTTCCTGATACTCCCGTTCGTCATGGCCTACTGGGTCTACACGGACGCGGAGCGCCGTGGCGACGACCGGGCGGCGTTCTGGGCGCTCGCCGTCGGCGGCCTGACGTATCTCACCGGTTTCGGCGGATTCCTCGCACTCGCCGTCTACATCTGGCAGCGCGACTGACCGCTCAGAACTCGTAGGTCTCCGACGGCGACGGGCCGTCGCCGTGGTCCATCGGCCCGTCCCGGACGAACGCGTACGCCTCGTCGGTCAGATACACGTCGCCGTCGGAAACGGTGACGGCGACGGCTTCGAGGGTGGCGCCCTCGCACGGCCCGAACGTGCAGTACCCGGTGTCGGCCTCGAAGTACGCGCCGTGGTTCGCACAGACGACTTCGCCGTCTCGCATCGGCGCACCGGACCCCTTGTCCAGTCGCACGTCGAGCAAGTGTCGGCAGTAGTTCAGCCAGCCAGAGACGCCGTCGTCGGTGCGGACGAGAATCATCTCACGCTCGTCGCCCTCGGCGTCGCGGACGGTACAGAGGTGGGTCGTGTCGGCGGGCACGGCGTCGAGCGACGTGATTCGCTGGTCCGCGTCGGGCATCGCGCCGACGTTCTCGACGCCCGAATATATACGCCGCGTTCCCGGTCGGTCAGTCCCCGTGTTCGTTCGCCCGGTCTATCCAGCGGCCCACTCGCGTCTCCGAGAGGTCGATTGCGTCCGCGAGGTCGGCGGCGTCCGCCGCCGCGAGGTCGGATACGGAGTGGACGCCGGCGTTCGCGAGGCGGTCGGCGTACGCCGGGCCGATGCCCTTGATGATGTCGACGGGTTCGTCGCTCGGCGTCGGTTCGGCTTCGTCTGTCGCCTCGTGTTCCCCGGTCGATTCGCCTTCCGACTCCGCTTCGACGGTGTCGAGTTCCGTCTCCGTCTCGTCGGTGTCGACGGCCTCGGCGGGTTCGGCGGCCTCGCCGTCGGGGTTGCTATCGACGAGCGACCCGGTCGACGCCGTCGCGTCCGTCCCCGCGGCGCCGGCCGATTCACTCCCCTCGTCGGTGCCTTTGACCACCGCTTCGGTCTCCGTGTTCGCCTCTCGTTCCACGCTGACGGTCGTCTCTCGGGCGTGCTCGTCTCCGGACGAAGAGTCCAGCCCGAGCGCCGACAGGAGCGTGTTCAAGATACCCATTACTGACAGTTAGGACGGCCGGGGACTTAAAAACCTTCGCGGCCGTCAGAGTCGCTGTCGCAGAGCGTCGTTCATCGCTTCGACCGGCGCGTCTCGGCCCGTCCAGTGCTCGAACGCGACGGCGCCCTGAAAGAGGAGCATCCAGCCGCCGTCGATGGTCGTCGCGCCCATCCGGGCGGCGTCCCGGAGGAGACGCGTCTCGACGGGGGTGTACACCGCGTCGAGGACCGCCAGTTCGCCGTGGAGCAGGTCGGCCGACACCGGCGTCTGGTCCTCTTCCATACCCACGCTCGTCGCGTTGACGAGGACGTCCGCCGCGGGGACGCGGTCCGCGAGGGTGTCGAGGCCGCCGCCCGTCACCGTCGCCGGGGCGTTCTCGCGAACCTCCGCGGCCAGTTCCGCCGCTCGCGACGCCGTCCGGTTGGCGATGTGGACGGTGTCACACGCCTCTGCGAGAGTGAAGGCGACGGCCCGCCCCGCCCCGCCGGCGCCGACGACGACGGCGTCGTTGCCGGTCAACACGACGTCGTGGTGGTCGAACGCTCGGCGCACGCCCGCGGCGTCGGTGTTGTAGCCGCGGGGCGGTGACGTCGAGAAATCGACGGTGTTGACCGCGCCGATGCGGGCCGCGAGGTCGTCCGGGTCGACCAAGTCGAGGATATCCTGCTTGAACGGGATGGTGACGTTGAGGCCGTCGATGCCGAGCGCTTTTGCGCCCTCCAGCGCCGCCGCCGCGTCGTCGGGTTCGAACGTGACGTATCTGGCGTCCATGTCGAGTTCTCGGTACGCCGCCTCGTGCATCGGCGGCGACAGCGAGTGGCCGACGGGGTTGCCGATGAGGCCGAACACGTGCATCGTCATTTCCTGAGCGTTCTCTCGGCGGGCGCTAAAAGACTGGGTGTCTCCGACGAATCCGGTCTGTCCCCTAAATCGCCCGATATCGCGGGGTTCCGGCTCCGTATCGAGCGATATCACCGCACACCGCTATTCCGGCCGTCCGGGCGATAAGGGCGTTCAAACCCCCGAAATCGGGGAAAACGGGCACAACTTGTGTTTTATTACGTGGGGCGTTGCTACCGGTACACACGAACTGATGATACGGACACAGACTTCTGTTGTAGCGGCTGTCGGAGACGTTGGTGCGTCTGGAGGGTGGCGATGAGACGGCAGTCACTCCTCGCGCTCGGTGGTGCCGTCGCCCTGACGCTCCCGTGGATTGTCAGCTGGCTGAGTGGCGTCGCACACGGCTTCTCGACGGGCGTGACCGTCCTCGTGAGCGGGCTCTCGGTTCTTGGGGCGTCGTTCCTCCTCGCGTGGGGGGCCGAAACCGCGGAGAAAGACGTTCCGCGGGCATTCGCAATCGCCATCCTCGCGGTGCTCGCCGTCGCCCCGGAGTACGCCGTCGACGCGCTCTACGCGTGGAACGCCGGCGTCTTCGCGGGGACCGAGCGCGGCATCGAAGCCGGGAACCTCGCCGTCGCCAACATGACGGGCGCGAACCGCATCCTCATCGGCATCGGCTGGGCGGGCGTCGCGCTCTTTACCGTCTTCCGGAGTGGGTCGGACGACGACCCGGCCGTCGAGAAGCGCTCCGGCTTCCTCGCCGACGCGGTGTCGCTCGACCGCGACATCGGCCTCGAAATCGTCTTCCTGTTCGCCGCGACGCTCTGGGCGTTTCTCGTCCCCTTCAACGGCGGCATCGACATCCTCGACATGGCGGTTCTCGTCGGCCTGTACGTTGTCTACATCGCCGTCGTCCTCAAGGGCGACGTCGAAGCCGACGAGGCACACGTCGGCGTGCCGGCGTATCTACAGACGTTCTCGAAACCGGTTCGTGCCGTTACCGTTCTCTCCCTGTTTGCCTACTCGGGCATGATGATATTCACGGCGGTCGAACCGTTCGCACACGGCCTCGAACAGTTGGGTCAGAACATCGGCATCCCCTCCTTCTTCATGATTCAGTGGATTGCGCCGCTGGCCTCCGAGTCGCCGGAACTCATCGTCGTCGTCTATCTGGTGAACAAGGCCCGGTCGACGGCCGGGTTCAACGCGCTCATCTCCTCGAAGCTGAACCAGTGGACGCTGCTCATCGGGACGCTCGTCGTCGTCTACTCGATTGCGCTCGGGCAGTACGGCGCGCTTCCCTTCGACCAGAAGCAGTCGGGTGAAATCTGGCTCACCGCCGCACAATCCTTCTTCGCCATCGCCCTCCTGATAAACTTCGAAATCTCGGTCCGGGAGGCCATCGTCCTGCTGGTGCTGTTCCTCACGCAGGTGCTCTCCGAGTTCCTGCTCATCCGAGGCGTTCTCGAACTCCCCATCAGCGACTACGAACTTCTGCTCGTGTTCACGGGCATCTACCTCGTCCTCGGGGTGGGGCTGTTCGTCTCCCGCCGGAAGGCGTTGGGAGCCATCGTCCGCCAGTCCGCGGGCACTATCAACGACGCGTTCTTTGGACAGAGCGAACCAAAGGGGGCAGACTGACATGTTCGAACGACTACTCATCGCGGTCGACGGAAGCGACTGTGCGACTCGGGCAGCCACGTACGGCGTCGGACTCGCGACCCGCTACGACGCCGACGTCGAACTCGCGGCGGTGTACGACGGCGATGCGGACCGCGGGGAGGCGGTGCTCGACGCCGCCGCCGACCGCGCCGCCGAACACGGCGTCGACGCCGAGACGACGCTACTGTCGGGCAAGCCCGGTCGAACCATCGCCCAACACGCGAGCGACAGCGGCGCCGACCTCCTCGTTATCGGCCGGACCGGCCGCTCGGGCGTCGCCCAACGACTCCTCGGGAGCGTCACGGAGCGCGTGCTTCGCCGGAGCGAGGTGCCGGTGCTGACGGTCCCCGACAGCGACGTCGGGACTCCCGGGGGCGACGTCCTCGTGACGACCGACGGGAGCGACCTCGCCGCGGCCGCCGGTCCCTACGCCGCGGACCTCGCCCGTCACTTCGAGGCGTCGCTGCACGTCCTCAACGCCGTCGACGTGCAGGCTGAGGCGGGCGTGTTCGACGCCGGCGGCGTCTCCAAAGACTACGTCGAACGGCTCGAAGCCAAGGGGCGGGAGGCGGTCGACGACCTGCTCGCTGGGCTTGATACGACGGACTTCGACGTGCGCGAAGCGGTGGTTCGCGGCGCCGCCGCGGACGCCATCGCCGACTACGCCGCGGACAACGACGTCGGTCTGCTCGTCATGTCCTCGGAGGGACAGTCGAACCTCGCCGGGCAGCGACTCGGCACCGTCGCCGGACGCGTCCTGCGGACGGTCGACCGACCGGTGCTGGTCATCACGTCGTCCTGACGTCGCCGGACCGAGCGGGTTTTTGCGGCGCGACTGTGAGATGCGGTCGTGATTGCAATCGTCGTCAGCCGCGCCGACAGCGCCTCCGAACACATCGGGGAGGCGCTGCTCGATGTCGGCGACTGGACCGAGCACCGCGACGAGACGCGGCCGGACGCCGAGGGCGGCGGCATCTACCACCGGACCGACGGCTTCGAACTTCGAACCTTCGACGACCTCCACATCCATCTGGACCGCCCCGACGCGGCCTTCGACGACCCCGACCTCCTCGTGGTCGTCTCGCGTCACTCCGGGGAGTCCGGAGCGCTCCTGACCGCCCACTTCACGGGCAACTTCGGCGACGCGGAGTACGGCGGCGAGGCGGGCCACTTCGCCCGCGCCTGTCCCAACGCCGCCGCCGACGTCGTCGACGCCTTGGACCGACACGCCCCCGAGCGATACGAGGTGGGCACCGAGTGCACCCACCACGGCCCGACCGACGTGGGCGTCCCCTCGATGTTCGTCGAACTCGGGAGCGACGAACCGCAGTGGGAAGACCCGGAGGGTGCCCGTGCCGTCGCTCGCGCGGTCCTCGACCTCCGCGGCGTCGACGCCGACCGCGAGAAACAGGTCGTCGGGTTCGGCGGCGGCCACTACGCCCCCCGGTTCGGCCGCGTCGTCCGCGAGACGTCGTGGGCCGTCGGCCACGTCGGCGCCGACTGGGGGCTGGAGGCGATGGGCAACCCCGCCGCCAACCGCGACGTCCTCCGGCGGGCCGTCGAGGCGAGCGGGACCGACTACGCCCTCGTTGAGGGCGAGCGCCCCGGCCTCGTGTCCGTTCTCGAAGACCTCGGCTGTCGCGTAGTCACCGAAACGTGGCTCCAAGAGACGAGCGCCCACCCCATTCCCGTCGTCGAAGCGGTCGAAGCCCGCGTCGACGACGTGTGCGAGGGCCTCCGATTCGGCGACGTCGTCCCCGACGTAGCCGACGACCCCGCCGAGGCCATCGTCGTCGCCGACCTCCCGGCCGACTTGGTCGATGCGGCCCACGGCGTCGACGCCGAGGCGACGCGGGCCGCCGTCGCGGCGTCGGCCGTCGCCTTCGAGACGACCGAGGGTGGCACGCGCCCCGCCGGTCGGGTCGTCTATCCCGCGTCCGACCCGACGGGTGCAGCGGATACCCTCACCGACGCGCTGGTGTCGATTCTCCGGGAGTCGTACGACGAGGTGCGGCGCGAGGATGGCTCGGTCGTCGCCCGGACGGCGGCGTTCGACCCCGAGGCGGCGCGGACGCTCGGCATCCCGGAAGGCCCGGAGTTCGGTCAGCTCGCGAACGGGCAGGCGGTGGAAGTCGGGGGCGAGCGAATCGAGCCCGAAACCGTCCAGACCGAACGGGTCGAGCGGCTCGACCCGGCTCGCGTCGACCCGTGACGAGCGGCGTCTGACGGGCGACCGACACGATTCTCGCTCAGCGTCAGACGCGCGCGTGACGACGGGCGGAAAGATAATGTGGCTGCCTTCGAAACGCCCGTGCATATATGGACTCCATCGTGGAGGATGCAATAGAGGATGCCGAGGAGCCGGGGGATGGGACCGCGGCCGATGCCGACGCCACTCCCGCGACCGACGCGTCACAGGACGACACGAATCGCACCGGCAAGATGACTGACGACGAACTGCAGGACGTTCTCGAGGACCTCCAGACGGACATCACGGTCGTCGGCTGTGGGGGCGCCGGCGGCAACACGGTCAACCGGATGGCCGAGGAGGGAATCAAGGGGGCGAACCTCGTCGCCGCCAACACGGACGTTCAGCACCTCGTCGACGTCGAGGCCGACACGAAGATTCTGATGGGGGAGAAAAAGACCGGCGGCCGCGGCGCCGGGTCGCTCCCGCAGGTGGGCGAGGAAGCCGCCATCGAGAGTCAAGACGACATCTACGGCGCCATCGAGGGGTCCGACATGGTCTTCGTCACCGCAGGGCTGGGCGGCGGGACCGGTACCGGGTCGGCTCCGGTCGTCGCCGAGGCGGCCCGCGAATCCGGCGCGCTCACCATCGCCATCGTGACGACGCCGTTTACCGCCGAGGGCGAGGTGCGACGCACCAACGCCGAGGCGGGGCTGGAACGACTGCGCGACGTGGCCGACACGGTCATCGTCGTGCCCAACGACCGCCTGCTGGATTCGGTGGGGAAACTCCCCGTCCGGCAGGCGTTCAAGGTGTCCGACGAGGTGCTGATGCGCTCGGTGAAAGGCATCACCGAACTCATCACCAAGCCGGGACTGGTCAACCTCGACTTCGCCGACGTGAAGACGGTCATGGAGAAAGGCGGCGTCGCCATGATTGGGCTGGGCGAGAGCGATTCCGAGCAGAAGGCACAGGATTCGGTGCGGTCGGCGCTCCGCTCGCCCCTGCTCGATGTCGACATCTCCGGCGCCAACTCGGCGCTCGTCAACGTCACCGGTGGCACCGACATGGCCATCGAGGAGGCGGAGGGCGTCGTCGAGGAGATTTACGACCGCATCGACCCCGACGCGCGCATCATCTGGGGGACGTCCATCGACGAGGAACTCGACGGCACGATGCGGACGATGATAGTCGTCACCGGCGTCGAGTCGCCCCAAATATACGGCCGCGGCGACGACGAGGCGGCGCCCGAGCCGGCCGACGACATCGACTACGTCGAGTAGTCGCTCGGCTCCCTATCAATAGATAGAAAAAGCCCGCTCGTCTAGAGCCACCATGGACGTCAAGTACGACCTCGCAAGCTACGTCCGCGTGCTCAAAATGGCGAGCACGCCGTCGTGGAACGAGTTCTCGCAGATTGCCAAAGTCGCGGGGGCGGGTATCTTCCTTATCGGCCTACTGGGATTCGTCATCTTCGCCGTCATGACCGTACTGCCCGGAGGGATGTGAGATGGGCATCTTCGCAGTCAAGACCACGGCCAGTCAGGAACGCACCGTCGCCGACATGATAGCCAGCCGTGAGGAGGACGAGGTACACGCCGTCCTCGCGCCCGACTCCCTCACGAGTTACGTCATGGTCGAGGCGGACAACAGCGCCGTCCTCGAACGCGTGATGGACGAAATTCCCCACGCCCGGAGCATCGTTCCCGGCAAGTCCTCGCTCACCGAGGTGGAGCATTTCCTCTCGCCGACGCCGGACGTCGAGGGCATCGCCGAGGGCGACATCGTCGAACTCATCGCCGGCCCGTTCAAGGGCGAGAAGGCCCGCGTCCAGCGTATCGACGAAGGCAAGGACCAAGTGACGGTCGAACTCTACGAAGCCACCGTCCCCATCCCCGTCACGGTCCGCGGCGACCAGATTCGCGTCCTCGACTCCGACGAGCGATAATCCGACTGGTCAATTCGGTGACGGTCTCGGCTCTCGAATAGCAACCCATAACTGCGGCGTCCATCGACTGTCGCCCGTGACGTCGGCCGACTCGACTCGCGTGGATATGCACGTCAAAACGCTCGACGAGCGTGTCGTCTCGCGGGCGAAAGCCCGCAATCTGGACGTGCTTGTCTACGCGCCGCATTTCACGCGCCTGCCCGAGATTCGTGCCCGCGCCGACCGCTTCTCCGACGACGACTTGCTCGTCGTGCCCGCGCGCGAGGTGTTCACCGGGCCGTGGCACGACCGTCGCCACCTCCTCGCTATCGGCCTCACCGACCCGGTCCCCGACTTCGTCACGTTCCGCGGCGCGCTCGACGAGTTCGAGCGACAGGGCGCCGCCGTCCTCGTCCCCCATCCCGAGATGCTGAACGTGAGTTGCTCGCGGGCCGACGTGGCGAAAAACGACGACGTTATCGACGCCGTCGAGACGTACAACGCGAAGTGTCTCCCGCATCAGAACCGTCGCGCTCGCGAGATTGCAGAGGAGACGGGCCAGCGTGGCTTTGGCTCCTCCTACGCCCACTTGGGAGGGACGGTCGGCGAGGCGTGGACGACCGTCGAGGCGGCAATCGACACGGAAGCGGCCCTCGTCGACGCGCTCCGGACGGATGTCTCGCGCCGCGCCGTCCGCCGGCAAGGAATCACCCATCGCCTCCAGTGTCTCGCCGAGTTCGCCCACCTCGGCTACGAGAACTCGTGGGGGAAAGTCGACCGGCTCTTTCTCTCCGGCGACGAGCCCACCCATCCCGACAACGTCGCGTACGGCGGGCGATTCGACGACGTGCGAGTGTACTAAGCCACCAGCGCGTAGCGGAGCATGATGACGCCAAACGGCGCGCCGATGGCGGTCAGATACAGCGTGACGAGCGTGGCGTCTCCGCCGGACGGGAGGAGGAGCCACAGAACGGGGCCAGCGAGCAGACAGCCGAGGCCGAGCGCCGCCGCCACGCCCCGCTCGACGCGTCCGGCCTCGTGGTGGCCGTCGCCGGCCGGCGCGTCCGCGCTGGCGGCGTTGGTGAGCGCCCTGCCGACCGCCGCGTCGACGGCCCTCGGAACGACGAGCACCCGCGGGACGCCGCTCCCGACTGCGCCGCGCTCGAACCGAAGCCAGTACGCCGCGACCGGACCGAGCGGTATCCGGCGGGCTTCGGACACCGCATCGAGCGGCGCCGTTCGCGTTCCGTAGCGGAGACTGCCCTCGTCGGGGTCGAGTCGCCCCTCGGTTCGACAGGCCATCGTCAGTATCCAGCCCCCGACTGCGACGACGAGGAGCGCGACTGCCGCCAACGGGCGCCACCGCCAGACGAGCGCGAGTCCTATCGCCCACGCGACGCCCGCGAGCAAGAGCGGGCGGCGGCGGAGCGACCCGCCGACGTCGACGGTCCTGACGCCCGCGAGCGCACGCCCCGTCGCGACGGCCACGAGTAGGGCAACGGCGAGAATCAGCAGGGTCTCGGGGTCGGCAGACCGGACGAGTGTCGCGACGGCGACGAGAGCGAGGAGGGTGCTGCCGACGGCGGCGCCCGCGAGCGCGTGTCGAATCGTGTCGACGTCGGCGTCGTCGACGCCCCAGTCGACGGGTGGCGGGGTGCCCATCTCAGCCGAGGAGCATGGCGCTCATGGTGCCCGCGGTGCTTTCGAGAGGCATCACGTAGACGTGAAAGAGACCGAGGGCGGCGAGTTCGATGGCGGTGACGACCACCGTGACGGCGTTTGCGTACTTGCTGCTCGTGGTGACGCCGAACGGCAGACTCCACTCCTGTTTGGTCAGGGGGTAGAAGAAGGCGATGCCGCGACGACTGCCGACGATATCGAGGAGGAAGTGGGTCGCGACGCCTATCCAGACGTACTGGAGGTTGCCGAAGACGAGCGGGTAGCCGGCGATGATGCCGAGGACGAACAGGTTGTGGAGCGTCTTGCGGTGCTTGCCGAAGGCGGTGTCGACGTCCGGGAAGAGCGCACCGAGGACGATGGGCACGGAGAGCCGAGCAATCATCTCGAGGGTTTCGAGCGCCGTGTCCACGCCGGGTGTCGTCGGCCACACCAACACGACGCCGAGACCGATGCTCAAAAGCGCCGCGTTGAGTACGTGTCCTTCTTTGTTCATCTGGCCGTGGCTTCGCCCCCGCCCTTCACGAAACTATCGCATCGGGGAGCGAAAGAGGGATTTGGTGGCCGGCCACAGACCGACCATGGACTACGAGACGCCACTGTTCTTTCACGTCATGCAGTACGCGGCAGAGGCGGACCGCGACGTGATAGATCTGGTGAGCGGCGGGCCGGACTGGGAGCCGCCGACGGCGCTCCGGGACGGTCTCCGCGACTACGCCGACAGCGACCCGGATGCGTTCCAGTACCCGCCGAGTGACGGTCTGCGCGAACTCCGAGAAGAGATTGCGGCCCGGCGCGGCGTCGACGTGAATCGCGTCGTCATCACGAACGGCGCGGGTGAGGCCAACTATCTCGCGATGGCGGCGGCGCTCGAACGGAGCGCGGGGAACGAAATCCTGCTGACCGACCCCGTCTACCCCTACTACCCCGGCAAGGCGAAGATGCTGGGCGCCGACGTGCGTCTCGTCCCCGTCGGCGACGACGGCCACCCCGACGTCGACGCGATGGCCGACGCCGCGAGCGAGGACACCGCGGCCATACTCATCAACTCGCCGAACAACCCCACAGGTGCGGTGTACGACGCCGAGACGGTCGAGGCGATGGTCGACCTCGCCGACGACAACGACGCCCTCCTCCTCTCCGACGAGGTGTACGACCACTACGACTACTCCGGGCGGTTCGAGAGCGCCCTCGCGTTCGACGCCGACCACGTCGTCGTCACCAACTCTTTCTCGAAGTCGATGGCGGTGACGGGCCTGCGCGTCGGCTACGCGATTTTCCCGCCACACCTCATCGACGACGCCCGAACCCGCCACATGCTCGTCAACGTCACCGGCGCCCGCCCCTCGCAGGTAGCGGTGTTGCGCGCGCTACAGGAGACGGGCCCGGACTACTACGAGGCCTCCCGTGACCTCCTTCGGGAGCGAATCGACGCCTTCACCGACGCCCTCGACGCCGCGGGCGCGGAGTACATCGTCCCCGAGGGAGCGTTCTACGTCTTCGCGCGCTTCGACGACTTCCCCGGCACCCTCGACAACGTCGAACGCCTCGTCGACGAGGCGGGCGTCGCCTGCATGCCCGGCGATACCTTCGGGACGTACGACGACTGGGTTCGGTTCGCCCTCGTCACGCCACGGGCCGAGGAAGCGGCCGAGCGACTCGCCGACTACGACTTCTAACAGACCACGATACTCGCTCGGTAGTAGGTTCCCTCGTACACGACGAGGTCGATATCGTACCACGCGTAGTCGAAGTCCTCGACGCTCTCCGTTCGCGCGCGCTGGAAGGTAGCCTGCTGGTCGGCGGTGAGGTTCTCGTAGGCGACGGCCGCCTCGGGGTCGATAGGCTCCTCATCGACTTCGTAGACGGTCAGGGCGGGCGGACAGTCCGTGTTGGGGGTCGCTTCCGTGGGCGTCGGCGTCGCCGCCGGCGGTCCCACGCCGAGACAGCCCGTGAGCGTGGCGAGGAGGGCGAGCGCGACCACCGTCGCTCGCACATCGGGTCGCATACCGGTCCCTCTCGTGGCCGACGCCAAGTGTCTTCCCCGTATCGACGGGTACAGGTGTCCGGGTCGTCTGCGCCCGATATGAGCGATATCGACGTCGAGGCAGTCGACGAAGTCGAGGCCGACGCGACGGACGACGAGGCGGTCGAGCACAGTCCGGCGGACGTCGACGTCGAGACGGTGACCGACCTCCCCGAGGGCGTCGACGCGCCGGAGTACGTCCTCTACGGCGGGAAAGGCGGCGTCGGCAAGACGACGATGGCGGCGGCGACGGCGCTCTCCTCCGCCGCCGACGGCACTGCGACGCTCGTCGTCTCGACGGACCCCGCCCACTCCCTCTCGGACACGCTCGACGTCGACATTCCGGCGACGCCGACGCGAATCCGCGAGGACTCGCCGCTGTGGGCCGCGGAAATCGACCCCGAGGCCGCGATGGAGGAGGGCATGTTCGGGGCGGGTGGCATCGGCGTCGAGGACGGCGACGACCCCGGCGCCGGCGCGCCGCTCGGCGGCCTCGGTGACCTCGGCGACGCACTGGGTGACGAGGCCATCGACCCGCTGATGGGTGGGTCGATGCCCGGCGCGGACGAGGCGGCCGCGATGCGGCAACTGCTGGAGTATCTGGACGACCCCCGATTCGACCGGGTCGTCATCGACACGGCGCCGACGGGCCACACCCTCCGACTGCTCGAACTCCCCGAGGTGCTCGATTCGATGGTCGGACGCCTGCTCTCGATGCGGCAGAAGTTCTCGGGGATGATGGACGGGTTCAAGGGGATGTTCGGCGTCGGCGACGACGCTGACGCCGAGGCGCCGGACCTCGACGAACTCAGCGACCGCATCGAGCGCCTGCGAGACGTGTTGCAAGACCCCACGCGAACCGACTTCCGGGTGGTGATGGTGCCCGAGGAGATGAGCGTCGTCGAATCCGAGCGACTGGTGGCTCAACTCGACGAGTTCTCGATACCCGTCAGCACCGTCGTCGTCAACCGGGTGATGGAGAATCTCGCCGACGTGGCCGACGTCGACCCGGAGTGGGTCGTCTCGCCGAACCTCGACGAGTGTGAGTTCTGTCAGCGCCGATGGGACGTTCAACAGCGCGCGCTCCGCCGGGCGACCGACCTCTTTCGCGGCCACGACGTGAAACGCGTCCCCCTGCTCGCCGACGAAGTGCGGGGCGAACGCGCCCTGCGCGTCGTGGCGGCGTGTCTGGCGTAGTCAGCGCAGGCGGTCCAGCAGGCCGAACGCTCGGTCACGGAGCGAATCGGGGAGGAATCGAGCGAGGACGGTCACCCGGGCCAGCGCGCCCACGGGAACGCGACTCGCGGGCTTGGTCGAACTCGCGGCGTTCAGGATGTCTTCGGCGACGCGTTCGGGCGACACCGCGCCCGGACCGCCGCCACCGATGGCCTGCGTGTCCTCGAAGACGTCGTAAAAGGAGTCGTAGGCGCCCGAGCGCTCGACGCCCGATAGCTCCGACTCTGCCCGCTCGTTGAAGTCGGTGTCGACCGGCCCGGGTTCGACGAGGACGGCGTCGATGCCGTATTCGGCCACCTCCGCGCGGAGGGCGTCGGTCATGGCTTCGAGCGCGAACTTGGACCCGCAGTAGACGCCGCCGCCGGGAAAGGAGAGGCGCCCGGCGACGCTGGAGACGTTGATAATCGTCCCCTCGCGCCGGCGGCGCATGTGGGGGAGGACGGCCCGAATCAGCCGGTGGGGACCGTAGACGTTCACGTCGAACTGGTCGTGGACGGCGTCGGTGGGCACGTCCTCGACGGGGCCGAACTGCGCGTAGCCGGCGTTGTTGACGAGGCAGTCGATTCGCCCCTGTTCGTCGAGAATGCGGTCGACGACGCGGTCGATATCGTCCGGTTCGGTCACGTCGAGGGTGGCGATGGCACAGCCCTCGTCCCCGAGCGTCTCGATGTCTGCCGGGTTGCGGGCCGTGGCGTACACCTCCCATCCCTCGTCGAGAAAGGCCTCGGCGGTCGCGCGCCCAATCCCGGACGAACAGCCCGTGATGAGGACGGTCTTCGGTTCCATGTCTCGCCCGTCGGACCGGCGGCAGTTAATCGTTCCCGACCGCGAACGGGGACTCGCCCTCGGTCCACTCCCACCCCGGAAGCCGGGTCTGGAAGCCCGCGGCGAGGGCGGCGTCCAAGTCGTCCGCGCCCGCGGCGCCTTCAGTGTTTGTCTGAATGTCGGCGACGTGGAAGGTGGCCTGTGCGAGGACGGCAAACGGCTGGCCGCCGGCAACGGTCGCCGCGAGTTCCCGTCCGAGCACCTCGTCGACGACGAACCCCGGATAGTCGTCGGTGACATCGAGGGTTCGGAGGAGGGCGACGTAGCCGGCGACGTTGACCCCGCGGGCGCCGTCCGCGAAGACGTCAGCGACGGCCTCGCGATACTGCCGTTCGGTCACCGGCGCCACGTCGACGCCGAAGGCGTCGCCGAGGCGGGCGCGCGTGTCGTTGATGAGGGGGACGATGGTCGGCGCCCGGTCGCGCACCCACTCGTACTCGTCGCGGACGGCCGCTGGGCTGAGTTCCATATCGCCACTCCGAGAGCCAGCGCCTTCGAGTTTGCGAAGGCTTTTATAATGATGGACTGATAGGGTCACTCAAGCGGGTTTTCGCTGCCTCTTCCCGCAGTCGAGCACCTCCCGTACAGGGCCGTTCACCGATGTCAACACAGCCTACGACAGTGAGAAGCGACCGGCCGGCGGTCACGGCCGGGACATCGAACACGACGGCTGGTGCGGAGGGCTCTCACCGGTACACATGAGCTCCGTAGATAAGCAACTCGAGGACCTGAAAGCAACGATTGAAGACGAATTACCCTCTGGAATCTCGGTTTCGGACGTCAAATACGAGGGCCCGGAACTGGTCGTGTACACGCGCGACCCGAAGGACTTCGCGAGCGACGGCGACCTGATTCGAAAGCTCGCGAGCAAACTCCGCAAACGGATTACCGTCCGCCCCGACCCCGACGTGTTGATGGACGTCGAGGAGGCTCGCGAGAAAATTCGTGATGTCATCCCCGACGACGCCGGCGTCACCGACCTCGATTTCCACGCCGACACCGGCGAAGTCGTCATCGAGGCCGAGAAACCGGGGATGGTCATCGGTCGGCACGGGTCGACTCTCCGCGACATCACGAAGGCCATCGGCTGGACGCCCGAAGTCGTCCGCACGCCCCCAATCGAGTCGTCGACTGTCTCGAACGTCCGTAACTTCCTCAAACAGGAACGTGAGGAGCGCCGTGACATCCTCGAACGAGTGGGGCGACAGATTCACCGCGAGGAGATGGCCGACGACCAGTGGGTCCGCATCACGACGCTCGGCTGCTGTCGCGAAGTCGGACGCGCGAGTTTCATCATCTCGACTGCGGAGACGCGCGTTCTCGTCGACTGCGGCGACAAACCCGGCGCCGAGGGCGAGGTGCCCTATCTGCAGGTCCCCGAGGCCGCCCCGCTCAACTCCATCGACGCCGTCGTTCTGACTCACGCCCACCTCGACCACTCCGCGCTCATCCCGCTTCTGTTCAAATACGGCTACGACGGTCCCATCTACTGCACCGAGCCGACGCGGGACCTGATGGGCCTGCTCACCCTCGACTATCTCGACGTGGCCGCGAAAGAGGGTCGCACGCCGCCCTACGACAGCGAGATGGTCCGCGAAGCCATCAAACACTGCATCCCCCTCGAATACGGTGATGTGACCGACATCGCGCCCGACGTGAAACTCACGTTCCACAACGCGGGCCACATCCTCGGCTCCGCCGTCTCTCACTTCCACATCGGCGACGGCCTCTACAACGTCGCGTTCTCGGGCGACATCCACTACGAGGACACGCGCCTGTTCAACGGCGCCGTCAACGACTTCCCCCGCGTCGAGACGCTCGTCCTCGAATCCACCTACGGCGGGCGCAACGACTACCAGACCGACCAGGCCGACTCCGAGCGCAACCTGCTCGACATCATCAACGACACCCACGAACAGGGGGGGAAGGTCGTCATCCCCGCCTTCGCCGTCGGCCGGTCACAGGAAATCATGCTCGTGCTGGAGGAGGCGATGCGGAGCGGGAAGATTCCGCGGATGCCGGTCCACCTCGACGGGATGATATGGGAGGCGACGGCCATCCACACCACCTACCCCGAGTACCTCCGCGACGACCTTCGGGACCGCATCTTCCACGACGACGAGAACCCCTTCCTCGCCGAGGAGTTCAACCACATCGACGCGGGTGAGGACGAACGACAGGACGTGGCAGACGGCGACCCGGCAATCATCCTCTCCACCTCCGGGATGGTCACCGGCGGGCCGATTATGTCGTGGCTCCGCCACCTCGGTCCCGACCCGGACTCGACGCTCGTCTTCGTCGGCTATCAGGCACAGGGGACGCTCGGCCGCCGGATTCAGAACGGTTGGGACGAAATCCCGATGAACGAGCGCGGCGGCCGCGGCGGCGGCCGCGGCAACACCCTCTCGCTAAACATGGACGTCGAGACGGTCGACGGCTTCTCCGGACACGCCGACCGGCAGGGCCTCGAAAACTTCGTCAAGACGATGAACCCGCGCCCCGAGAAGGTGCTCTGCGTTCACGGCGACGAACGCTCCGTGCAGGACCTCTCCTCGGCGCTCTATCACGACTACAACATGCGGACGTTCGCCCCGAAGAACCTCGAGACGTTCCGGTTCAAGTAACGCAGTCGCCGGCGCCCGATTCTCACGACGACCCGGTTTCGGCGGGGTCGACCACCTCGCCCGTCTCCGGAGAGACGCCCACGCGGTCACACAGGTCCGACAGCGGACACGCCTCGGGACCGTCCAGACACGCCGGCTTGCGGGCCGTGCAGTACTCGCGACCGAACTGAATCATCGCTGTGTGGCCGAAGCCGCATTTCTCGCCCGGAACCGACTCCTCGAGTGCCGCCCGCACCTCCTCGTGGTCGGCCGTCGGCGGCGCCAGTCCCATCCGGCGGGCGATGCGGTGGACGTGGGTGTCGACGGGGAAGACGCCGTCCTGCCCGCCGGCAAAGAGGAGGACGCAGTCGGCGGTTTTCGGCCCGACGCCGCGCATATCGAGGAGGCGGTCGCGCACCTCGTCGGCGTCGCCCTCGCGCACGAATCGGTCGAACGCGGCGGCGTCGCCGAAGTCGGCGACGATTTCCTCGGCGGCCCGGATTATCGACCGTGCTTTCTGGTTGTAGAGGCCGGCGCCGGCGATGGTGTCTGCGAGTTCGTCGTGGTCGGCGGCGGCGAGTGTCGCCGCCAAGTCGCTTTCGTCGTCGTAGCGGGCCAGCAAGGCGTCGAACGCCGGTTGACTCGCGGTGTCGCTCGTGTTCTGACTCAGAATCGTCCGTACGAGACAGGGGACGGCGTCCCGGCCGCCGTAGGCCTTCTGCCAGTAGCGCTCGCCGAGGGCGTCGACGACGGCCGCCGCGCGCGTGTCGGGGTCGCTGGATTCGAAGCGGGTGCCGACGCCGCCGCCGTCCGCGCCACCGCTGACGTTTTTCGAGGGTTCGTCGGCCATAGGTGCCGTGAGGCTGGGAGCATCAAAAGCGCGGCGTCACACGGTCAGCGTGCAGGTGAGCGTGCCGCCGGCGTCGAGGTCGGCGACGAGGTCACGGTCGAGGTCCGCGGCGGCGGCGTCGGCACCGACGGCGATGGTGCGGTCGTCGACGTAGGTGCTGGTCCGGACGACGGCGCTGCGGTCGCTCTCGAAGGTGAGGTCGGGGTGGCCGCGAGCCTGAACCGTCTGGCTCGCCGTCGCCGTTTCGAGCGTGAGCGTTATCGTCGCGTCGGGGTCGCGACAGGCGTCGACGAAGTCGGGGTCGAAGTCCGTCGGTGCGCGGTCGGCCTCGATGCCGACGATGCAGTCGCCGGCCGGTGTCAGCCAGTCGTCGGTCGTCAGTTCGAACGTGGTTTCGTGGGTCGCGGCGACGTGTTCGTGGCCGTGTGCCCGGATGACCTCTCGCATGGCTGGACCACGCTCCGGGACGCCGATAGCGGTGACGATTGTCCGTGGCCGCGTTCAGGACCGGGCGACGGTCACCGTCACCGCACCGCAGGCACACTCGTAGGCCCGGCGCTCGCCCGCCTCGGTCTGCAGCCGAAGCATGAGGGCGTCGTCGCCAAGCGGTCGGTCACAGCCGGCCGCCTCGCACGTGCTGGTGAGGTTTTCGAGCATACATCCACATAGTCGGTCAACCAACATGAAGCCGACCCATCCCCGGAGTGAAAGTGAAAGTGGCGAGCGAGACGGGCCGGGATTTATATACAAATCAGTATCGTTGTGAACGCTTCACACGGCAGTTATCCGGGGTCTTGGTACCGTTTCACAGCGGTTCGACCACCGAAGTACTTATGTGTGTGTCCGGTGTAGAAGTTAGTACCAACACGCCTTCGGCGTCTTGGCGGCATCGCACGCAGAATGATCGGAAATTCTTATACACGGCCGGTCGCAGCATCGATAGTCGCTAGTATCGCCGGAGCGGTGGTATCGAGGTTTCAACAATGGTAACAACAGAAGAAGTACTCGACGAATTCGACGTCGCCCCCCTCAAAGAGGAGAACAACGTCGACCTCACCGACGAACAGCTCGAAAACGACTCGAAGGGACAGCTCATCAAGCTCGCTGGCCAGCTCCGTGACCGACGGAACGAACTCAACCAGATGGCGTCCGAGCGGGCGTCCAAGCGAGACGACCTCAACGCGGAGACGCGCGAGAAGGTCGACGAGGCACAGGAGCACCGCGAACAGCGCGACGAGCTCAACGAGCAGGTCCAGGAACACAAAGAGAGTCGGAACGAGCTGAACGCGAAGGCAAACGAGCTCTTCGACGAAGTCGAGGAGATGAAGCAGGACCTCGAACTCGGCGACGGCAAGGACCTCGAAGAACTCGAGGAAGAAATCGAGCAGCTCGAATTTCGACAGCAGACCGAAGTGCTGAGCGCCGAGGACGAGCGCGAACTCATCGAGAAAATCGAGGACAAGCGCGAGGAGTATCAGCAGCGAAAGGAGAAGCTCGACGACGCCAGCGAACTCGACGAACTCGTTGAGGAAGCCGAGGAGGTCCGCTCCGAAGCGTCCCAGCACCACCAGAAGGTGACCGAGCTCGCGGACAAGGCCCAGGAACATCACAACCAGATGATAGAGGCCTACCGCGAGGCCGACGAGATTCGTGACAAGGCCGACGAGATGCACGAACTCTTCGTCGAGGCTCAGGAGGCCGCCGACCAGCATCACGAGGACTTCGTCCGCGTCCAGAAGCGCCTGCGCGAACTCGACAAGGAAGAGGAAGAAGAGCAGGAGGACGAGCGCGAAGCCGAGCGCGAGGCCGCCAAGGAGGAGGCCGAGGAAATCTACCAGAAGTTCAAGGAAGGCGAAACCCTCGACACCGAGGACCTGATGAAGCTCCAGAAGACGGGGCTTCTGTAAGCCGGCTCGCAAACAACGCTTTCTCACACGCCGTCGCGTCTCGACGTGCGTGTTTTTATACGGATTCGCCCCCCAGCGACGCGTATGGTGAGCCATCGTGAGCGAAACTGACGACTTCGGTCGATTCGCAGTCGTCGCCGGCGTCGGCGTTCTCGCCGCACTCGTCGGCTTCGTAGTTTTCGTCGTCGTTCCGGGGTCGCTCGCTGACCTCCTCGGCGTCCTCGTGACGGTCGGTGTCGTCGCCGTCGCGGGACGCGCCGCGACCGGCCTCGCGGATTCGGTGTTTCCCGACTACAACGTCGCCGAGGTGGCCGTCGAGGGACCCATCACCCGCGACGGGTCGACACCCGGGCCGATTCCCGGCGGCGCCATCGGCGTCGACGCCGACGACGTGGTCGAACAGATAGAGCGGGCCGACGACGACGACGCCGTCGACGCCCTGCTGGTGAAACTCGACACGCCCGGCGGACAGGTCGTCCCGAGCGACGACATCCGAAACGCCGCGGCGGCGTTCGACGGGCCGACCGTCGCCTACGCCACCGACACCTGCGCGAGCGGCGGCTACTGGATTGCGAGCGGGTGCGACGAACTCTGGGCGCGGCGCGCGAGCATCGTCGGGAGCATCGGCGTCATCGGCTCGCGGGTCAACGTCTCCGAACTCGCCGACGACCTCGGCATCTCCTACGAGCGGTTCGCGGCGGGCAAGTACAAGGACGCCGGGATGCCGCTGAAGGAACTCTCCGCCGACGAGCGCGAGTACCTGCAGGGGCTCATCGACGGCTTCTACGACGACTTCGTCGAGCGCGTCGCCGAGGGGCGGGACATGGACCCCGACGCGATTCGCGAGACGGAGGCCCGCGTGTTCCTCGGCGAGGACGCCCACGAGCGCGGCCTCGTCGACGACATCGGCGACCGAGATGACGTGACCGACCGCGTCGAGGACCGACTCGGCGAACCGGTGTCGGTCCGGGAGTTCGAGCCGGAGAAGGGGCTCACAGCCCGACTCCGCGGCGGGGCGACGGCCGTCGCCTACGCCGCGGGTGCGGGGGCGGCGAGTGTCCTGACTGACGACGAGTTCGACCTCCGATTCTGACCGTTCGTCGGGGAATATTTATTCCAGTAGATAGTTCTCAGGGTTGTGACCACGCTGGTCCTGTGTGTCGACCGCGCCGACGACATCGGCCGGACCGTCGGCGTGTCGATGCCAGTCGACGGGTGGGACGCGGTGCGCTCGCTGGTGACGGAAGTCGGCCTCGCCGACCCGGAGGATTCGACGGTCAACTGTCTCCTCGAAGGGCTTCGTATCACGCGTGACCTCCGCGCGGACGGCGAGTCGGCGGTCGTCGCCGCCGTCTCGGGCTCCGGCGACTCCGCCGTCGGCGCCGACCGCTCGGTCGCCGCCCAGATAGACACGCTCATCGAGCGCCACGACCCCGACTCGGCCATCATCGTCACCGACAGCGCCGAGGACGAACGGCTGGTGCCAATCGTCGAGAGTCGCCTCCCCGTCGACTCCGTCGACCGCGTCGTCGTCCGACAGGCCCGCGACATCGAGTCCACGTACTACCTCCTCAAGCAGTTTCTCGCCGACGAGGAACTCCGGTCGACCGTTCTGGTTCCCCTCGGCGTCGGATTGCTCCTCCTGCCCGCCCTGCTCGTTCGCTTCTCCGTCGGCGTCGCTCTCGCCGGCCTCGCCTCGTTGCTCGGCGCGGCGGTGCTCTACAAGGGCCTCGCTATCGACGTCTATCTCGCTCGCCTCCCCGACCAGATACAGGACGCCCTCTACTCGGGACAGGTGTCGGTCGTCACGTACGCCGTCGCGGGCGGCCTCGCGCTCGTCGGCCTGTTTCTCGGCGGCCTCGCCGTCTCCCCCGTCAGCGACGGCGTCGTCCTCGTTCCCGTCATGCAGTTTTTCTACAGCAGCATCCCGTGGCTGGCGCTGGCGGCGCTCACCGCGAGCGCCGGGCGCCTCCTCGACGAACTCATCGAAGCCGGGCACATCCCTCGCCCGTATCTCAACGTGCCGTTCGGCGTCATCGCACTCGGCCTCGTCGTCCGCGGCTTCGCGGGCTACTTCCTCGAACGCGAGAACGCCCTCCCGCACCTGCAGGTGGCGGGAGTTACCGTCCAGCCAACACAGCGACTCGCGGTGTTCGTGGTGTCGGCTATCGTCGTCTCGCTGGTCGGCGTTCGCGTGGCCGCAAAAGTCGCGTCGGACCATCCGGACGCGGTCGAAACCGACACCGAATCCGCCGACGGCTCCTGATTACCAGGGGGCGAAGTCGGGGTCGACCTGTCGGTCCCGTCGGTCGATGCCGTCGATAGTTGCGATGTCCTCGTCGTCGAGTTCGAGGGTTCGTGCCTCCCAGTTGTCGCGGATGTGGGCCTCGCTCGACGCCTTCGGAATCGGGGTGACGCCTTTCTCCAGTAGCCACGCGAGCGACACCTGCGCCTCGCTGGCGTCGTGTTTCTCGGCGACGTCCTGAATCTCGGGGACGTCGAACACCTCGCCGCGCGCGAGCGGTGAGTACGCCACCACTTCGACGCCGTCGTCGGCACAGGCCTCGCGGAGGTCGGCCTGTGGCAGGAGCGGGTGGCACTCGATTTGGTTCGCGAAGATGGGCGCCTCCGTCGCGTCGATGGCCGTCGCCACCTGCTCGGGTTCGAAGTTGCTGATGCCGATGCGCTCGATTAGCCCCCGGTCGTAGAGGTCGTCGAACGCCGCGAGCGTCTCCTCGGGGTCGTACTCGCCCGCCGGCCAGTGGACGTACAGCAGGTCGACGTAGTCCACGCCGAGTTTGTCGAGACTCTCCTCGGTCGAGGAGACGACGTCGTCGGCGGCGAGGTTGTCAATCCAGACCTTCGTCGCGAGGAAGATGTCTTCGCGCGGAACGTCCGATTGCGCGAGGCCGTCGCCCACGGACTCCTCGTTGTCGTACGCCTGCGCGGTGTCGATGTGGCGATACCCCATGTCCAGCGCCGTCGCGACGGCGTCTGCACACGCGTCCGGGTCGGTGTTCTGCCACGTTCCGAGACCGAGCGTCGGCATCTCGTCTATCGGGGACATGGACGAATCGAGGGCCGAGACGCCAAAAGGAGTTGTGGAACCACCGGTTCGTGCCGCTACGTGCTGGTCAGTCGCTCCTTCGCGAACTTCCCGAGCAGCGGCACGTCACGCAGATGGAGGAGACGGAGCATCGCGCTGACGTTGCCCGCGTTTGCCTTCGCCAGCATGTCGCTGTCGGCGTCCCGAAGGTCGGCCAGCAGTCGGTCGTAGCGCTCGTTGGGAGCGAGATAGAGCAACTCGGTCATCAGCAGGCGCTCGCGCATCCGGGGCGCGACTTCGCTGTGCCAGAGTTTGCTGTAGACCGACATCGCCTCGGCGGAGGTGTCCGGGTCCGCCTCCGTGAAACAGCGGTCGGCGGTGATGGCGGCCATCCGCCCCGACTTCATCCCCTTGTGGATACCCTCGCCCCACAGGGGGTCGATGGTGGGGACGGTGTCGCCGATGGCCATGAAGCTATCCGTACACAGTTTGCCGGGCATCTGGATGTGTGCCGAGCCGCGGTGTTGCTGCTTGCCGCTGATGCGCTCGGCGTCTGCAAAGCGCGGGTCGGTGTCCAGCCAGTCGTGGAGGTAGTCGTCGATGGCCGCGCCGTCGCGCCCGTACCGCTCGTGGCTCTCGTTCTGGATGTAACAGAGGCCGACCTTCGCGGTGTCGCCGCCGGTGTGGAATATCCACGCATAGCCGCCGGGGGCGTAGTCGTGGTCCAGTCGAAGCATCATCGCGTCGGTCAGGTCGGCGTAGTCCGGGTGGTCGATATCGACGCCGTCCATCTCCCACTCGATGCCGATGGCCTGCCGTTCACGCTCTAGGTCGCTGACGCCAAGTTCCTTCGCCAGCGGCGCCGCCGGGCCCGTGGCGTCGACGACGATGTCGGCGTAGGCCTCCTCGTCACCCGCGTAGCGGACGCCGACGATTTCCCCGTCCTCCATAATCGGGCCGTTGACGCGGGCGTCGAAGCGGTAAGTCGCACCCTCCTCGCGGCCCGCCCGGACCAGCCACTGTTTGAACTTGGCGAACTCGAGGACGGCACCCGGTTGGTGCTGGACGTAGTGGTTGTTCGGCGACTCCAACACCACGTCGTCGGTGTAGTTCATCACGACTTCGTCGGGCACGCCGAAGGAAGCCATCATGGAGGGGAAGGTTCCGGCGGTCGACTTGTTGCTCTGGCGGGGGAACTCGGCCTCCGCCTCGGCTTCGAGAACGAGGACATCGTACCCGCGTTGAGCGATGTCGCGGGCGCACTGAGCCCCGGCAGGCCCAGCGCCGGCGACGATGACGTCGAAACGGTCGGACATATCCACCGATACCGCGAGAGCGTAATCAGTCTTGCTAACCGCGGCCCGGGCGCGTCGGCGCGGGCCGACCCCGACTCAGTAGAACTCGCGGACGAGGTCGGTCGCGTCCTCGGGAGCGCCGTCCGGAATGTCGGTCATGTCGGCGTCGACGCCGTGACTCTCCTCGTAGGGCACCGAGTCCTCGTCGCGATAGAGGACGCCCTGATACTCCGTCCCGGGGTCGAGGATTCGGGAGCGGGCGTCCTCGTAGTCCGTCGGGTCGTGGTCCGTCTCCGCGAGGTCGACGATGGAGTCTCGGAAGTAGTCGTAAGTGTCGACGTCGTTGAACGTGACACAGGGGGAGAACACGTTGACGAAACCGAAGCCGTCGTGTTCGACCGCCTGCTTGACGAGTTCGGCGTGTCGCTGGGCGTCCGTCGAGAACGACTGAGCGATGAACGTGCCACTCGCCGCGAAAGCGAGTGCCAGCGGGTTGACCGGCGGTTGCTGTGGCCCCTCGGGCGTGGTCGAGGTTTCGAAGTCCTCGCGACTCGTCGGCGAGGCCTGCCCCTTCGTCAGCCCGTAGATGCGGTTGTCCATGACCACGTAGGTCATGTCGATGTTGCGGCGGACGGCGTGGATGAAGTGGCCGGCGCCAATCGAGTAGCCGTCGCCGTCGCCGCCGGCGACCATCACCTCGATGTCGGGGTTGGCGAGTTTGACGCCGGCGCCGACCGGGAGCGCGCGCCCGTGGACGCCGTGGAGCGCGTAGGAGCGCATGTACGTCCCGATTTTGCCGGAACAGCCGATGCCGGCGACCACGAACGTCTCGTCGGGGCTGTTGCCGGTTTCGGCGAGGGCTTTCATCATCCCGTTCATGGTGCCGAAGTCGCCGCATCCCGGACACCACGTCGGCTGTGCGTCGGATTTGAAGTCGGTGAATCGAACGTTTGAACTCATGCAGTGGCCTCCGTGTCGTCCGTCAGAATCGCCCCGATTCGCTCGGCGAGTTCGTCCGCCTTGAAGCGGACGCCGTCGTATTTGTTCAGACGCGTCACTCGTTCCAGCACGTCGTGTTCGACGAGGTCGGCGAACTGCCCGGTCGCGTTGCACTCGACGACGATGACCTCCTCGGCGGCGTCGACGGCGTCGGTCAGGTCGGGCCGCGGATAGACGTACGGCACCGAGAGGAACCGGACGTCGATGTCCGCCTCGTCGAGATACTCCATCGCCTCTCTCATCGCGCCCTCGTTCGACCCCCACGAGACGACGAGCGTGTCCGCGTCGGGGTCGCCGAACTCGCGTGCGTCGAACGGCTCACGAGATTTCGCCGTCTCGACCTTGCGGGCTCGCTTGTCGACCTGTTCGACGCGCATCCCCGTCTCCTCGGTCCGGCGCCCGAGTTCGTCGTGTTCGAGACCCGTGGACATGTGCACCCCGCCCTCGGTGCCGGGGAAGGCTCGCGGACTGATGCCGTCCTCGGTGATGGCGTGGGGTTTGAACCGCCCCTCCTCGTCCTGCCACTCGCCCACCGTCTCCTCGTCGACGACCTTTCCGCGCTCGATTTCGACGGCGTCCATGTCGAACTCCTCGGGCGGGTAGGTCTGTTCGGTGACCGCGAGCGAGAGGTCGGCGGTCAGGTACACCGGAATCTGGTACTTCTCCGCGAGGTTGAACGCCTCGACGGTCTTGTGGAAACACTCGGCGATGGTCGTCGGCGCGAGGACGAAGCGCGGCACTTCGCCGTGGCCGCCGTAGAGCATGGCGTTCAGGTCGCCCTGCTCCTGCTTGGTCGGCATCCCCGTCGACGGCCCCGAGCGCATCACGTTACAGATGACCAGCGGCGTCTCGCTGGTGGCGACCAGCCCGAACGTCTCGGTCATGAGGTCGATGCCGGGGCCGGAGGTGGCGGTCATCGACCGCGCGCCGGCGCGGGCCGCCCCCAACGCCATGTTGATGGCCGAGAGTTCGTCCTCGGCCTGCACGACGTGGCCGCCGTACTGCTCGATGCGCCCCGTGAGATACTCCATCACGTTCGTCGCGGGCGTGATTGGGTAGCCGGCGTAGAACCGACAGCCGCCGGCGATGGCGCCCATCCCGATTGCCTCGTCGCCGTTCAGGAGGACGTAGTTCTCGTCGGTACACTCCAAGTCGTAGCCAAAGGCCTCGTCGTAGTTGGCGTCGACGTACTCCCTCCCCTTCCGGGCGGCGGTCATGTTGTTCTCGACGATGGCAGACCCCTTGTCCCCGAACCGCTTTTCGAGCGCGCTGTTGAGGTTCTCGATGGGGAACTCACACACCGCACAGGCGACGCCGAGTGCGACGACGTTTCGCATGATGGCGCCGCCGGCGTCCTCGGCCAGACTCTTGAGGGGGACGTCGAGACCTATCATCTCGTCGGGAATCTCGACGTCGGCCATCGTCGTCCGGTCGCCGTCGTAGATGATGACGCTGTCCTCGTGGAGTTCGTCGAGGTTCTCGTCTATCGTCCGCGGCGTGAGTGCGATGAGCACGTCAAGCCGGTCGACGACGCTCTGTACCTGCGATACTGACGTGCGGACCTTGTACGCCGTGTACCCGCCGCGGATGCGCGACGCGAAGTCCTTTGACGTAAACACGTGCCGACCGGCCCTCGAAAGCGCCTGGGCGAAGATTTTTCCAGTGGAGTCGATGCCGTCGCCGGCCTCACCACCGATAGCCCAGTTGAAGTCCGCAGGCATGCTGTGGGATTTGATACCCCCGGACCAATCAAAAGCCTTCTGTATGGTTCGGGTTCCCGCAAATACCGACGGTCGTTCTCGTCCAGTTGGCCGTCTCTGCGACCCGAAAATCGACAGACACGACGGCTGACACGCCCTCGACCGCGGATGGCGTAGGTTTATCACGAATGATTGGAAACTCTACTGTGAGTATGTCCGACGACATCGAACTGGAGGCGCGCCTCGAAGAGCAGGCGGTGTTCGAGCCTTCCGACTCGTTCGTCGAGCAGGCGAACGTCTCGGACCCCGACATTTACGAGGAGTTCGAGGAGAACTGGCCCGAGTGCTGGCAGGCGGCGGCCGACCTCCTCGAGTGGGACGAATCGTACGACCAGGTGCTCGACGACTCGAACCCGCCGTTCTACGAGTGGTTCACCGACGGCAAACTGAACGCGTCGGCGAACTGTCTGGACCGCCACCTCGACGAGCGCGGGGATGAGGCGGCCATCGAGTGGGTCGGCGAACCCGTCGAGGAGGAGAACCGGACGTTCACCTACGAGGAACTCCATCGCGAGGTCAACGAGTGTGCGGCCGCGCTCCGTGACCTCGGCGTCGGCGAGGGCGACGTCGTGACGATGTACATGCCGATGATTCCCGAACTCCCCATCGCGATGCTGGCGTGTGCCCGCATCGGTGCCCCCCACAGCGTGGTGTTCGCGGGCTTCTCGGCCGACGCGCTCGCCACGCGGATGAACTCCGCCGACTCCGAGTATCTCGTCACCTGCGACGGCTACTACCGCCGCGGCGACCCCCTCGACCACCTCGAGAAGGCCAACGAGGGCCTGTCGGGCGTCGAACACGACGTCGAAGGCGTCGTCGTCGCCGAGCGACTCCGCGACGGCGACGGCTTCGGTCACGACTACGCGGACAACCAGCACACCTACGCCGACCTCATCGCGGACCACGAGGGCGCGACGGTCGACCCCGTTCAGCGCGACGCCGAGGACATGCTGTTCCTGATGTACACGTCGGGGACGACCGGCCAGCCCAAGGGCGTCAAACACACCACGGGTGGCTACCTCTCGTGGGCCGCTTGGACCAGTCAGGCCGTCCTCGACATCAAGCCCGAGGACACCTACTTCTGTTCTGCCGACATCGGCTGGATTACCGGCCACTCCTACATCGTCTACGGCCCGCTCACGCTCGGGACGACGACGATGATGTACGAGGGGACGCCGGACCACCCCGACCGCGACCGCCTCTGGGACATCATCGAGGAGTACGAGGCGACACAGCTCTACACCGCCCCGACCGCCATCCGGGCGTTCATGAAGTGGGGCGCGGAGTACCCCGACCAGCACGACCTGTCCAGCCTGCGACTGCTCGGCACCGTCGGCGAGCCAATCAACCCGCGGGCGTGGAAGTGGTACTACAAGCACATCGGTGACGAGGAGTGCCCCATCGTCGACACGTGGTGGCAGACCGAGACGGGCGGCATGATGGTCACCACCCTCCCCGGCGTCAAGGACATGAAGCCCGGCTCTGCCGGGCCGGCGCTCCCCGGTATCGACGCCGACGTCGTCGACACCAACGGCGACCCCGTCGGCGCCGGCCGCGCGGGCTATCTCACCGTCAACAAGCCGTGGCCCGGCATGCTCCGCACACTGTATAAGAACGACGAGCGCTACATCGAGGAGTACTGGGCCGAATACTCCGATACGGACAGCTCGGACCCCGAGGACTGGGTCTACTTCCCGGAGGACGGCGCGAAACTCGACGAGGACGGCTACATCACCGTCCTCGGCCGCGTCGACGACGTGCTCAACGTCTCCGGGCACCGACTCGGGACGATGGAAATCGAATCCGCCATCGTCGGCGTCGAGGGCGTCGCCGAGGCGGCCGTCGTCGGCGGCGACCACCCCGTCAAGGGAGAAGCCGTCTACGCCTACGTCATCACCGAGGACGGCTACGAGGAGAACGACGAACTCCGTGACCGCATCATCGCGGGCGTCGAAGACGCCATCGGCCCCATCGCCCGCCCCGAACGCGTCGTCTTCTCGCCGGACCTGCCGAAGACTCGCTCCGGGAAAATCATGCGTCGCCTGCTCGAAGACATCGCCAACGAGGCCGAACTCGGCGACACGTCGACGCTCCGCAACCCCGAAATCGTCGACGACATCCAGCAGAAGATTCGCGGCGACTAACGAGTCACCGGCCGTCCGTTTCGGCTTTTTCTCGCCACACCGCCAGCAGTTCGTAGCCGAACACCACGGCGACGAGCGCGAGCGACCCCCAGACCAAGATGGCGAACCCGACTGCCGAGAGCGTCATCGGCGCTCACCCCCGTCGTCGAGATTGCGGACCTCGTCGCCCAGTCGGTCGAGGTCGTATTCGCGGCCGCCGAGCCGAGCGGTCAGGACGGCGAGCAGGGTCGAGACGCTCGCCGCGCCGAGGAAGGCGTTGAAGTAGGAGGCCGGGGGGAGCGAGCCGAGGGGGAGGACACCCCGTGCCGGCGGGAAGAAGGCGAGGCCGACACAGAGGGCGACGGCGCTGGCGATGAGTGCGCCCCCGGACCACGCACGCGTTGAGTAGAGCCCGTGGAGGAGGGGGACGAACGTGGCCGCCGCGAGCAGGTCGGCGAGCAGGAACAGGGTGAGGACGGAGTAGCCCTGCGCGCCGACGACGATTGCGGCGGCGGCGACGACGACGGTCACCGCCCGCGCGGCGGTGGTGAGGTCGGCACCGGAGACGCCGGCCAGTCGCGGCAGGTCGACGGTGACGATGCTCGCGATGGCGTTGAACAGCGTGTCGGCGCTCGACACCACGAGCAGGACGGCGAGGACGGCGACGGCAATCACCGCCGGGTCGGGAAGCACCTCGGTCACGACGAGGAAAAAGGAGATGCTGGCGTCGCCGGGCGCCTCGACGAGGCCGAGGCCGACGGCGATGGGGCCGAAGACGCCCGCGAGAAAGACCATGGGGACGACGGCGACGGCGGCGACGAGGAAGGAGCGCCGGAGCGTCGCGGCGTCGCTGGCGGCGTACACCCGCTGCCACCACGCCTGATTCAGCATCTCGGCCCCGACGACGGCGACGACGACGTACGCGCCGAACTCCAACCCAGCCGCGGAAGTGAGGTTGAACAGTTCTGGCGACGTCTCGACGACGGTTGCGTGGGCGGCGTCGGTGCCACCCAGCGCCAGCAGAGTTACGACGACGCTCACGATGAGGAGCGGGAGGATGAGCAGCGTCTGGACGGTGTCGGTGACGATGCTCGCGCGCAGGCCGCCGTAGCCGGTGTACGCGAGGACGGTCACGCCGACGGCCGTCGCCGTCTGCCAGCCGGGGACGCCCGCGACGAGCGAGAGCGCACTCGCGATGCCCGTGAACTCGGCGGCGAGAAAGACGAACATGTAGGCGACGCTGACGAGGAGGACGTACCCGTACATCGCCGGCCCGTAGCGGGCGTGGGCGTACTCGGTGAGGCTGTGGCCCTCGGGCAGTCGGTCTCGAATCCGCGGGCCGACGACGGCGAAGGCGGCGAGGGCGAGCGCCGACCCCGCGGCGTAGCCGGCGATGGCGGTGACCCCGCCGAAGGCGGCGCCCGCCTCCGCCGGACTGAACAGAATCCACGCGCCCATGCTGGAGGCGACGAGCGTCGCCGTCAGCGTCCCGCCACCGGTCGAGTCGCGGGCGGTGATGTAGTCTTCGACCGTCTCGATACGACCGCGGGCGTACCACGCGCCGAGCGCCGCGAAGGCCAACAGGACGACGGCCAAGACGCCGGCGAGTGTCGTCGCCGTCACCACGCTTTCCCTCCGGTTTGGCTGTGTCGATGCATGCTCGTCGGTGGGAGACGAGCCGTGTAATAGCTTGTGTTATAACAGGGTAATCAGAGGTAGCTGGCGTCCCAGCGCGTCGGCTTGCGGCGGTTCTCGCAGTCGTTGCAGACGACCCGGCCCATGGTGTCCATCGAGATGCCGAAGCTATCGCAGTTGGCACAGAAGTAGCCGTAGCGCTCGGTCCGGTTCCGGTCGAGATAGACGGAGTAGAAGGGCCCGTCGGAGCCGCGAACGCTCTCGTCGAGGGCGATGTACACCTGTCGGCCGTCGGGAAGGGTCGCGGCCTCGGTGAGCACCTGTCGCCCGCCCGTCTCGGGGAACTTCGAGTAAAGCTTCTCGACGAAGGGCTCGCCGCCGATTTCGACGGTCCGCTCGCCGATGGCCTCGAACTGCTCGCGCTCGAAGAAGCCGGTGCCGGCCTCGTTAGCGGCGAGAACCCGCCCCTCGATGCGCGAGACGCCGTGGTCGAGGAGCCGGGTCTCCAGCGCGGCCAGCAGTTCGTCGCCGATGCCGCTCTCCCGGCTCTCCGGTTCGACGTGGAGCCAGTCTATTTCGCCGACGACCTCTCGCCGGTCGACGACGTAGCTCTGGGCGAAGCCGACGATTTCGTCGTCGGCGACGGCGACGAGAAACTCCGTGTTCGGGTCGTCCAAGTCGTCGGTGAGCGTCTCCGTGTCGTACCACCGCTCGACGGCCTGTGCGATGATGTCGTCTTTCAGTGCGTGTCCGTACGACGCGGCGAGGGACTCGTGAGCGACCGTCCGAATCCGGTCGATATCCGCCGCGGTGGCCTCGCGGATGTCCATGGTAGCTCGTTGCGTGGCCGAGCCTTAAATGGTCGCGATGGCCGCATCCGCCTCCGACTCAGACCCGGTTCTCGCGGCTGCCGTCGACGTCGATGGCGTCGACGGGACAGACGTCGACACAGAGCATACAGTCGATACACTGGTCCTCGTGGGTCGGGTGGGCCTTGATTTCGCTCTCGGGGTGGCCCGGCGTGTCCACCCACTCGAAGACGTCGACGGGGCAGTCTTCCAGACAGGCGCCGTCGGCGAGACAGATGTCGAAATCGACTGCGACGTGCGTGCCGTGGATGCCCTGCTTCTCGGGTGGCTCGACCGGCCCCCAGACGGCGACGCCGTCCTTCTCGTCGACTTTCTCTCGGTTCCGTTCGAAGTTCGGGTCGATGGCCATACAGAACAGTCCGCGCCGACGGGGGTTAAACTTCCGTCAGCCGGCGCTCGGCCGCTACTCGTGGGCGAAGTAGGCGACCGATTCGGCGTCGTCGTGAGCGTCGACGCGCGCGAACCCGACGCGCTCGAACTGCACCATCTCGTCGACGGCGGTGTCGGCGAAGCCGGGTTCGGCGACCCCCGTCACGTCGCCGTCCATCGTCCGCAGGCGAACGGAGACGCCGCGCTCGGCGGGCGCCCAGTGGACGACGGGGACGCCCTCCTCGCGGACGGCGTCGATGTCGTCGCCGACGTACGCCAACTCGCCGTCGGCGTGACGCACACAGCCGAAGCCCTTCAGCCAGACACGCTCGCCCTCGTCGGGCACGTCCGCGGGTTCGACGAGGACGGCGTCGTCGACGGGCACGTCCCGGCGGCCGCGCTCCTCGTGTTCGGGGTGGACCGGCGGGTGGCCGGCGTCGGGGCCGCCAGAGACGGGGAGTTCGACGCCGTCGCGGACGAAGAAGTAGCGGTCGGCGTCGTCGTCGATGAGGTCGCGGTTGGTGGAATAGACGGCGCTCATCGACAGTTCGACGTTGCTCGTCGAGGTGCCGAGTTCTATCATCGCGTCGACGATGGCCTCGCCGCGAATCCCGCGGCGGCGCAGGCTGGCGATGGTGGGCGCGCGCGGGTCGTCCCAGCCGTCGAGTTCGCCTGCGTCGATTAGCTCTTTGATGGTCGACGTCGAGAGTTTCACGTCGTACTCGTCGACCTGCACGTGGCCCCAGTGGACGACTTCCGGGTACTCCCAGTCGAAGTAGTCGTAGACGAAACGCTGGCGCTTCGCGGAGTCCTGCAGGTCGATGCCGCGGATGATGTGGGTGACGCCCGTTAGGTGGTCGTCGACGCCCGACTGGAAATCGAGCATGGGCCAGCAGCGATAGTCTTCGGCCTCGGGACGCGGGTGTGGGCGGTCTATCATCCGGAAGGCGACCCAGTCCCGGAGCGCGGGGTTCTTGTGCGTGATGTCGGTCCGCACTCGGAGGACCATCTCGCCCGCGGAGTAGTCGCCGTCGACCATCGCCTCGAACTCCTCGCGGGTCGTCTCGGCGTCTTTCTCGCGGTGGGGACACGCCTCGCCCGAGTTCTTCAGGTCGGAGAACTCACCCTGCGGGCACGAGCAGGTGTACGCCCCGCCGTAGTCGATGAGTTCGCGGGCGTGGTCGTAGTACGTTTCGAGGCGGTCGCTCGCGCGCAACACCTCGTCGGGCTCGAATCCGAGATACTCGATGGCGTCGAGGATGGCGTCGTAGGCGTCGAGGTCCGGCCGTTTCGTCTCGGGGTCGGTGTCGTCGAAGCGGCAGATGAACCGCCCGTCGTAGCGCTCCTTGTACGTCCCGATGACCGCGGGCATCCGAGCGTGACCGAGATGCCACGGACCGTTCGGGTTCGGCGCCGCCCGCATCACGACACCGTCGTCGACGTTCGGGAGGTCGGGCAAGGCGTGTTCGTCTTCCTCGTCTTCGGCTTCCAGTTCTTCGAGTTCCTCGGGGGCGAGTGCTTCGAGTCTCGCCCGGCGCTCGTCGGCCGAGAGGTCGTTCACCTCGCTGACGACGCCGGCGACGACGCCCGGAATCTCGTCCGAGTGCTCTCGGAACTCGGGATGCTCGCCCATCAGCGGGCCCATGACCGCGCCCACGTCGGCGTCGCTGTCGTATTTCACCGCATTGAGGAGCGCGTGCGTTCGCGCCGCGCGCTCGACGCGCTCGCGCAGTTCGGAATCCATTACGCGTCCGTTTCCGTCCGCGGGTAAAAACTGGCGTGGATTGGGGGCCGGGGGTAGGGGTACGGTCCATGTTACCGTTCGACACACAAGAGCGTTTCGCGAATGGACCTTGGTCGGGTACTTATCCGGACCCGTGTCGACGTTGACAGTAATGGTGTCGACACACGACTCGGACGGCGGTGCCAATCGCGCCGGCGAGACGCCGGTGGCCGTCGTCGACTCGGCGGAGGAGACGGCCGAGGCGTCGGTTACCGAATCGGGCACGGAACTCGAACGCTCGATTGGGTTGGTCGGCGGGCTGTCAATCGGCGTCGGGACGATGATTGGCGCGGGCATCTTCGTCTTCCCGGGGCTGGCCGCGGGACAGGCCGGGCCGGCGGCGGCGGGGTCGTTCGCCATCGGCGCGGTCATCGCCTTGCTTGTCGCGTTGCCCGCGTCCGAACTCGCGACGGCGATGCCGAAATCGGGCGGCGGCTACTACTTCATCTCGCGGGCGCTCGGCGCGCTCCCCGGCGCCGTCGTCGGCATCAGCATCTGGCTGGGGCTGGTGTTCGCGACGGCGTTCTACCTCGTCGGCTTCGGCAACTACGCGGCCGCCGTACTGGCGGAGGCCGGCGTCTCGTTCGGAAGCGGCGTCGTCGTTCCCTTGGCGCTGGTGTTCGGCGTCTTACTCACCGGCCTGAACCTCTTCGGGACGGAGAACGCGGCGGCGCTCCAAAACTACGTCGTCGGCCTGTTGCTCACGATTCTCGTCCTCTTTCTGGGTTACGGCAGTCTCGACGCCCTCGGCGTGTTCGGCAGTGCCAGCACGCCGGAACAGTTCATGCCCTTCGGCCCGGTGCCGATGTTCACCACGGCCGCGCTGGTGTTTACGTCGTATCTCGGCTTCGCGCAGGTGGCGACTGTCGCGGGCGACATCAAAGAACCGGGACGGAATCTGCCGCTGGCGATGGTCGGGTCGGTGCTCATCGTCGGCGTGCTGTACGTCACGACGATTTTCATCGCGACGAGCGCCTTCGGGAGCGCCGCCCTGTCGAGTTTCGGCGAGACGGCCATCGTCGAGGTGGCCCGCGCCTTCGGCGGCCGGTTCGGGGCCATCGCCATCCTCTTGGCCGGGCTGTTGGCGACCATCTCCAGCGCGAACGCCTCGATTCTCTCCACGTCACGCGCCGTCTTCGCGGTGAGCAAGGACGCCCTGCTCCCCTCCGTCGCCAGTCGGATGAACCTGAAATACGGCACGCCACACGTCGCGCTGGCCATGGGCGGCGGCCCGACGCTGGCCTTGGTGGCGCTCGGCGAGGTGGAGGTGCTCGCGGAAGTCGCTTCGTTCCTCCACCTAGTCATGTACGGCCTCATCTGCGTGGCGCTAATCTCGATGCGACGCGACGAACCCGAGTGGTACGACCCCGACTTCCGAGTGCCGGTCTACCCGCTCGTCGCCGTCCCCGGCGCCATCGCCAGTTTCGGCCTCATCGCCTTCATGCAACGAGAATCACAGATTATCGGCATCGCAATCATGCTCGCCGCCGCCGGATGGTACAAGTACTACGCGAGTGACGTGTCGCTCAAGGGGGTGCTCTAGATGACCGACGAACTCAGCATTCGAGAACCGCCGAAGCTTCTCGTGCCCATCCGGGTGCTGGAGGGCCAGACCCTCCCGGAGACACTGGTCGACTTTCTCGCGCCGGCGGAGGTGGTCATCCTCGGCTACCACGTCCTCCCCGAACAGACGCCGACGGAGCAGGCCAGCATACAGTTCGAGGAGCGCGCGCAGACCGCCGTCGACGACATCGCCCACGCGTTCGAGGCGACGGGGCGACCGGTGGAGACGCGTGTCGCCTTCACTCACGACCGGGACCAGACCATCGCGCGCGTCGCGGCCGACATCGACGCGACGGCGACGCTCCTCCCGAACCCGGCCGGCGAAATCGAGGACGTGTTGGTGGCTATCCGCGACGCCATCGACATCGACCGCCTCGCCGACTTGGTGGCGACGCTCGTCGGAACGAGCGACCGCCGGGTGACGCTATGGGGGGTGACCGCCCCCGACGCCGCGTTCGACGCCGAGGCCGCCGTCGCCGACGCCCGCGAGACGCTTCTGGACCGCGGCGTCGACGCCGACGCGATTGCGACCGAGACGTCGACCTCCGACCGCCCCGTCGCAGACATCGTCGAGCGCTCGAACGAGTTCGACGCCATCGTCATGGGCGAGAGCGAGCCGGGCCTGTCGGCGCTGCTGTTCGGCGACGAATCCGAACGCGTCGCCGAGGGCGCTATCGCCCCGGTGTTGCTCGTTCGCGGCCCCAACGAGGAGTCGTAGCGGAATCCACAAGCGGTTTGTCGGTCGGGCGGGACGAGCGGGTATGAAACGCGCCCGCATCGAGGTGGATGGCGAGATTCACGCCGGCGAGTACCGCGACGGCGTGGTCGAGACAGACGCCGGCGACTTCGTCGTCGGCGAGGACGGACCGCTCGCGCCGCCGTGTGAGCCGTCGGCGCTCTACTGTGTCGGTCGGAACTTCGCCGAGACGCTCGACCAGATGGAGTACGACGTCCCCGACCAGCCGGCCTTCTTCATCAAGCCCCCGGCCGCCGTCGTCCCTCACGAGGCACCGATTCCGTACCCCACCTTCTCCGACGAAGTGACGTACGCGGGCGAACTGTGTGCCGTCATCGACGAGCGGTGTCACGACCTCGACGAGTCGGAGGTGCCGGAGGTCATCCGCGGCTACACCATCATGAACGACGTGGACGCCCTCGACCAGCCGGGCCGGACGGCCCGCAAGGCCTTCGACGGCTCCGGGCCGCTGGGGCCGTGGCTCGAAACCGACCTCGACCCCCACGGCATCGATATGCACACCGAAATTAGCGGGGAGCGTCGACAGGAGGCAAACACCGAACTCATGCTGTTCGACCCTTACGAAATCGTCTCCTTCCTCTCCGAGCGCTTCACGTTCCGCCCGGGCGACGTCATCGCCTTCGGTAGTCCCGCGAATCCGGGCCTGATAGAGCCGGGCGACACCGTCGAAATCACGTACGAAGGAGTTGGCTCCCTGCGGAACGAAGTCGCGCCGCCGGACCGCTAAACCACCTGATTCTCGAGTTCGTCGTCGTCGCCGGCCTGAATGCGGCGGAGGTTCGTCGCGAGGATGTCGGCGAGGCGGTCGTAGTATTTCGGCGTCTTGCCCGAGTTGTGGGGCGTAATCTGGACGTTCTCGAACGCCCAGAGCGGGTGGTCGTCGGGCAGTGGTTCGGGGTCGGTCACGTCGAGTGTCGCCCCGCGGATGCTGGCGTCGCGGAGCGCCGTCACCAGCGCGTCGGTGTCGACGACCGGCCCCCGAGCGACGTTCACGAGGAGGGCGTCGGCGTGCATCGAGCCGAGAGCGTCGGCGTCGATGAGGCCGCGCGTAGTGTCGGTCAGCGGGCACGCGAGAATTACGTAGTCCGCCCGCGCGAGGGCGTCGTGAATCTCGTCGAAGCCCACCACCTCGTCGGTGGGGCCGCCCTTCGATGGCGTGTAGCGGACGCCGATGGTGTCGACGCCGAAGGCGTCGAGTCGCTCGACGAGCGCCGAGCCGATGGCGCCGAGGCCGACGACGGCGGCGGTGCTCTCGTAGAGTTCGCCCGCGGGGTAAGACTGCCAGTGCGAGCGCCGCTGTTGGTCCCACGCCCGCCGGAACTGCCGCTCGTGGGCGATGAGCGACCCGATGACGTACTCCGAGATGTTCGGCCCGTGGACGCCCGCGGCGTTGGTGACGGCGACGCCGGCGTCGGCGAGGGCGTCGACGTCGAGATGGCCGGTGCCCGCGTACGCGCAGGCGAACAGGTCGAGGTTCTCGGCGACATCGAGCAACTCCGTGTCGAAGTCGACGCCGGTGGCGACGCTCGCGTGTCGAATCAACTCTCGCTCCTCGGCGGGCGTCTTGGCGACGGCCACGTCGAGGTTCGGAAGGCGGTCACGCAGGCAGTCTCCGTACACTTCCGGTGACCTGCCGTGGACTTTCTGCCGTAAGACGAGTACGTCCGGATTTGACATAGGCGTGCATCCATCCGCCTCCAATAAAGAGGCACCGAGGACGGCCAGTTCGTTCCGGATAATTAATACCGCCGCCCGTTCGGAGATAGCGTATGGAACATGTGGACGTAGCCGTCGTCGGCGGCGGGCCTGCCGGGTCGGCGGCGGCCCACGCGGCCGCCGAAACGGGCGCGTCCGCCCTCGTCTTCGAGAAGGGCGTCCCGCGAGCGGACCGCGACCACCTCGGCCCGGACTCCACCGACGCCGCGGGCATCCTCGACTACTGGGTCGACATCATGGGCATCCATCCCGACGAGTTCCCCGACGGAATCTTACTCTCGGAACTCGACCGCGCGACGTTCGTCGGCCCGACCGAGTCCTGTGTCCTCCGGAGTACGGGCATCGACTCCTCGTACGACGCCTTCGGCTACACCTTCGACCGCGCGGCGTTCGACGACTGGCTCCGCGAACGCGCCGAGGGCGCCGGCGCCGACTACCGCGTCGGCGTCAGCGTCCGCGACGTGGAGACGACGCTCGACGGCGACCCCCGACACACGCTCGCTCTGGCGAGCGGCGAGACTGTCGGCGCCGACTTCCTCGTCCTCGCAGACGGTCCCCAGCGGACCGTCACCAACCGCGTGCTGGACCGGTATCTCCCCGTCCCGGTCACCGACCACCTCGGCACGACGACGGCCAACCACATCGCGTATCAGGAGCATCGTCGCCTCCCCGAGGCCGTCGCCGACGACCTGCGCGGCGCGATTACGTTCTGGTGGGGGTACATCCCCGGCCACACAGCCTACCCGTGGATTTTCCCCAACGACGACAACGTGGCCCGAATCGGGCTGACGATGCCCATCGGACTCGACCTCTCGTCGGTCGAGAACCGAGCGGACTACGCGCTGCTCCGCCCCGAGGACGACACCGTCCCGAGCGGGGGCGAGTATCTCCGTCGACTGCTCGAACGCGAGTACGGCGACGCCTACGACGTGCCCGAGGACTTCCCGCTCGTCGAGGACCGCGGGAAGTCGAACGGCACCGAAACGTACCCCATCTCCTCGACGCGCCCGGTCGACTCGCCGGTCGAGGCGGGCATCGCCGTCGTCGGCGGCGCCATGGGCACCACCTCGGCGTTTCACGAGGGCGGCGACCACGTCGCCGTCCGGACCGGCGCCATCGCCGGCGAACTCGCCGGGCGCGGCGACCTCTCCTCGTACAACGAGCGATGGAAAGACGCCATCGGCGACGAAATCCTGCGCAACGTCACCATGGCCGACATGGTGCGAGACTACGGCCCGGACGACTGGGACGACATCTTCCGGACCGGGCGGAAGATGCTCGCCGACGAAAGCGGGTATCGGATGTTCGAACAGAAGTTCAGCGCCGGGTGGGACGCCGCCAAACTCCTCCTCCGATATCGCTGGAACAAGTACCGCCACCGCGACTTCGTGAGCATCCACGAGTCGGAGTACGTCTACTGAATCCCCGGACGACCCGCAAGGCGTTAACCCCTCCGTGCCGTAGCCCGACTGCGTGCCTTTAGTCCCCGCCCGAGTACGCCCATCAGGGCGCGATGACCGCGCGGAGAACCCGGGCACGCGACATGGGTGATTCCGGGACTCACTGACCCCCTGAATCGCCAGCGGGGAGGTCGTTCGACCTCCGAACGTGACGCCGTCTCACGCATCCGACGGTCGCCCGGCACGAGGGTTAGCTAGCCGACCACGGCACGCCGCCAGGGATGAGGCTAGACGTTAGTGTTCCGGGCGTACATCGACCTTTTCCAGCGCTCGCTTCGCTCGCTTGCAAAAGCTCGACCAAAAGCACTCCTCCTTCGCTTCACTTCGTTCCGCTCAGTCGTCGGCCTCGCGCTCACGTCCGTTCGCGCGAGTTGTCGACTCACCCCAACAGATATATCGGTCCGTCCGGTAGTGTAGCTACCAATGAATCGTCGGACATCGGAACCGAGTGCGTTCGAGCGCGGGCAGACGGAGGAACGATAGTATGCCGTGGGGCGTCAACACGGAGTTCACCGAGGACGAAGGGCCGGAAGTCGAAATCGACGAGGAGCAAGAGGAGAAGGTCGAGCGGAGCGAAGAAGGCTCGGAGACCACCGAGGACTTCGACATCGACGAAGCGATTTCGAATCTGGACTGACCGGCAGTCGGCCCGTCGTGCCGAGGCTCTGTGACACTCGTCTTTTCGCGACTCGTTCTGGCGGCCACTCACGTTCGCGCGGCGGCGTAGCGAATAGTCACCAGCGGCAGTCCACAGAGTCGGATGCGCTGGTCGGCGAAGACGTCGGCGTCGAACGGCGTGTCCGTCTCGGGCGGCGCGGGCGCCTCGGAGTCGTCCGCGGGCGTGACGCGAAAACGCTGGCTCGCGGGGAGCCTGAACGCGCCCGCGTCGGTGTGGAGATACAGGCCACCGTCGGGTGCGTCCGTCGTGAGTTCGACGCCCGTTCCGTACTGGTTCATTCGGAGGACCGTCGCGAGACTCGCACCCGGAAGCGGGACGGCGACGTTGACGACGCGCTCCCCGTCGGCGACGTGGCTGGCGTAGAGGGCCACGAAGACGCCCTCGCCGTCGGCGGTGGTTCGAACCCACAGCCGCGGGTCGTCGCGGGGGTCCTCGCTCGCCGCGGCGGGCGCGAGCGCGAACAGGTCGCTCGTGACCCGCTTCGAGTCGTCGCCGGGGGCCGGCAGATTCAACTGCTCGATGCGGCTGGTCCACCGACTCGCGAGACGGGCGCCGAGGCGGAACGGTCGGTGCCACGTCGCGGACAGCGCCATCTCGAACTCGCTCGTCCGCTCGTAGAGTGCGCGCACGTCGGGATGGACGGCGCCGGGGTCGAAGCCCGGTCGGGCGTACGCGTCGAGCGACGCCATCTCGCCGGCGACGCGCCGGCCGCGAAGCCCGTGCCGGTCGGGCCACTCCGGGCCGATGCGGGCGTCGCCGTGGTGTGGCGAGAGCGGCACGTCTTCGGCCCGCGCGGCGGCCACGCCGAGCGCGACTCCGCCGGCGACGAGCCCCGTCGCGAGTGCCTTCGAGCCGCGAATCACGGTCGGCGTACGGCGCCGCCGATGTTAAGCGCCCGGCCCATCAGCGGAGTTCGTAGCAGTCGGCGCCGCTCGTGACCAGCACCCGGTCGTCGACGAGCGCGAGGTTGCCCGGTCCCGACTCGACGTTGTGTGTCCACAGGATATCGCCGGACCCGGTGTCGTAGGCCCGAACCACGCCGCCGACGCGGTCCCCGTCTCGGCGGCGCTGGCCGGCGACGACGAGCGTCTCGCCCGCGACGGCGGGTGCGTAGGCGTGCCAGTCGGTGTCGTCGCGCCAGACTGTCTCGCCGGTCCGCAGGTCGAGAGCGACGACGCGGCCGGCGGCGAGGTCCTCGGTTCCGACGGCGGTGTATCCCCGGTCACCGACGACGGCCGGCGTCGTGACGTCGGCGCCGAACGAGAGCGGCCCCCACAGATGCTCGCCCGTCTCGGCGTCGACGGCGGTGACGCCGCCACCACCGACGGTGTACGACCCGTGGACGAGTCGACCGTTCGCGACGGCTGGCGGGTGGTAGAACCCGCGGACGTGGTCGGTGCCGGTGTGCCAGCGTCGCGCGGGACCGGGCGTGAGCCGTCGGTCCAATCCCGAGCGCGGCGCGTAGGCGACGGTTCCGTCGAGTGGCGCGCTCGCACCGTACAGCCGACCGTCTGCGAGCGCGGGCATCGACCCCTCGACGCGCCAGTCCCGCCCCGTCGCGGTGTCGACGCCGACGAGCGTGCCGTCCGTACAGCCGACGTACGCTTCACCGTCGCCGACGGTCAGCCAGTCTAGGTCGTCGTCGGGGAGCCGCTGGCGGTAGCGGGTGTCCTCGCCCGCGTAGCCCACGAGCGTCGCCGGGTCCTCGCCTCGCAGATGCGCGGCGTGGAGCGTTCCGTTCGGGCCGAGGCCCGCGAACGGCGTGGTCGCGCCTCGCTCCCGGCGCAGGGTGCCGTTGGGGTCGTAGGTGACGAGTTCGGAGCCGTGGAGGACGAGCGCATTTGCCCCGACGAGCGGGGTGAAGCGCGGCCGGCGTGCCGTCGTCGACGCCGAGGCGACGACGCGACGCGTCGGTAACTCGCGGGGCGGCGTGGCGTCCGGGCTGTGTGCGGTGTTCGCGGGGTCGTACCGCGGGAGGGGCCACGTGCCGTCGGCGGGCGTCCACGAGTCGAACGTCGCGGCGGGCGCGCCCCGGTACAGGCGGAGGCCGCCGTAGGCGGCGACGGCGGCGACGGCACCGCCGACGAGGCGGCGGCGAGTGATGGAGGGCATCGAGCGGTCGTTGCCGCCGCGGTTACAAAAGGGAGGTGGAGCGTCTCGACTCAGTCGTCGGCTTCGATGCCGTCCGCCCGCGGCACCGTCACGTCGGGAAGGCCGGCTTCGATTTCCTCGCGTCGGTCCTCGAACGACCCGGGGAGGACGAGTCGGCCGCCGAGGTCATCGAGTGGTTCGTCGCTCGTGTAGCCCGGTTCCTTCGTCGCGAGTTCGAAGAGGATGCCGCCGTGTTCGCGGACGTAGACCGACCGGAACCAGTGGCGGTCTATCTGCTGGGTCGGGTTCAGCCCCTCGCCGCGAATCGCCTCGCGCATCGCTTGCTGGTCCTCGTCGGTCGGCGTCTGGAAGGCGACGTGGTGGACCGTCCCGTGGCCCTGTCGCCCGCCCTGAATCGTCGGCAGGACGTCGACGTACTTTCCGACCGTCCCGGTGGCGGCGAAGCGGGTTCGCTCGTCGCCCGGCGTGTCACCTCGGGACTGCTCGGTCCCGACTTCTTCGAAGCCCATCGTCCGGAGGAGGCCCATCGTCGGATGCGGGTCGGCCAGCCAGAGCGTGACCGAGTGGAAGCCACGGATGGCGGCGTCCTCGGGGACGAACTCGGTCCACGGGACGGTGGGGTCGTCGGCCGGAATCTCGACTTCGACCAGTTCGACCGGGAGGCCGTCCGGGTCGCGGAAGGGAAGGACCGTCTCGCCGAAGCGCTCGACTCGGTCGTCGTAGTCGACGTTGTAGTCGTCGAAGCGGTCTTCCCAGTAGTCGAGGCTTCCCTCGGGGACGCGGAAGGCGGTACGTGACACCTGTCCGCTCCCAACCTTTCCCTGCGGGAGGTCGCCCCACGGGAAAAACGTCATGCTCGTTCCCGGCGTCCCCTCCGCGTCCGCGAAGAAAAAGTGGTAGGTGCTGGGGTCGTCCTGATTGATGGACTGCTTGACGAGGCGAAGCCCGAGCGTCTCGACCCAGAAGTCGAGGTTGCGCTGGGGGTCGCCGGCGATACACGTGACGTGGTGGATGCCCGGCGTGGGTGTCGGCGCTGCCATACCTAACGTAGGGCCCGGACGAACTTGAATCCGCGCTGACACCCGTGTCACCAGGTCACATCGATGTCGTGGCTCACCGTGACTCGACGCGGAACTCGGTCCCGGGTGCCATTCGGGCGGTCATGCCGGCGAGCAGCGGCGGGTCGTCGGGTTCTGCGCCCGGCCACGCGAGGTGGTACTCGCGGCCGATGGTGGCGAGGGCGAGTTTCGCCTCCATCAGTGCGAACCGACGCCCGATACAGCGACGCGGGCCGCCGCCGAAGGGGACGTACGCGAAATCGGGGATGCACTCGCGGAGCGACCCGTCCCAGCGACTCGGGCGGAACGTCTCGGGATCGTCGTAGAACCGGGGGTCGGCGTGAACTTGGTCGACGGTGAGCCAGACGGGGTCGCCCGCCGGGATGCGGTAGCCGTCCATCGTCACGTCGGTCGTCGTCTCCCGCGGTATCGTGTACACCGGCGGGTAACACCGCAGCGTCTCGGTGACGATTCGCTCGGTCACCGGGAGGTCGTCCAAGTCATCGAGTGTCGGCTCTCCGTCGAGGCCGTCGACTTCGGCGTGGAACCGCTCGCGGACCGAGGGGTGGTGAGCGAGCGCGTAGCAGGCGAAGGCGATGGTGGTCGCGGTGGTGTCGTGGCCGGCGAAAATCATCGTCACCACTTGGTCGCGGAGTCGGTCGTCGCGAAGCGCCTCGCTCTCGACGCCCGACTGTCGGAGCGCGACGAGCAAGGAGAGGAGGTCGTCCGCCTCCTGCGGGCTGGCTGGCGGATTCTCCGCCTTCTCGTCGAGGAGGTCGCTCGCGACGCCTTGGAGGCGGCGCTTCCCGCGCTTGAATCGGCGGCGGGCGGGCGTCGGAATCCACGTCGGGAGCGGGTAGGAGGTGGGCGCAAACCAGTGATGGAGGTGGGCCGCGGCGGTGCGAATCTCCTCGTCGCCGTCGACGGCGAGTTCGCGGCCGAACAGCGTCGCGAAGAGGACGTCGAGCGTCAGGTCGCTCGACTCCGCTGCGAGGTCGATTCGCTCGCCGGGCGTCCAGCGTCGCTGCCGGCGGCGCACCTGTTCAACCATGCCGTCGGCGTACTCCACGAGACGGTCACGCGTGAACAACGGTTGGAGGACGTCGCGCTGGCGTTGCCACGTCTCGCCCTCGACGGCGACGAGACCACCCTCGAAGGCGATGCGGAAGTCGTCGGATTTCCGGAACTTCTCGCGGTCGTTCAGGAGGACGCGCTCGAAGTGGTCGGGGTGGCCCAGATGGTAGACGTCGCCGGGGCCGAGGAGGTGGATGCGGACGAGGTCACGCTCCGCCATCGCTCGGGTTCGAAAGCCGAGGACGTCCCGCATCGCGTGGACCGTGTGGGTGAGGTGGTGGCCGACGGTCGACGGGTACGGCGGAAGTGGGGCGTCTGTTCGGTCTGAGTCGATGCCGTCGGCCGGACGGTCCGCGCCCATGGAGGGGCATACGGACTCTGCCGTTTAGCTTTTCGGGACCACCCCAAAACAAATGTCCCCGAATCGAGACGTAGCGTCCGAAGGATGGAGTACAACGCGACGTCGCTCTGGGTGAGTCGAATCGTCGACTGGGGTCGAGGCTACGTCGGCCACCCCGCCGCGGCCGCGCTGTGTACGCTCGGCTGGATTCCGGTGGTCACGACGGCCGTCGCCATCGACCCCTCGGAGGCGTCGACGGCGTTTCTCGTCGGGCAGATTCTCGCCTGCCTGATGGTGGTGTCGGCGCCTTACGACGTCTGGTACTACGACGAGCGACTTCTCCCCCAGTTTTTCGACGATATCGAACTCATCACCGCGGAGTCGGACCACGACACGCTGGAGCGACTGGCGACCCGATACGACCACCTCTACGCCGACTACTGGTGGCTGAGCACGCTCGTGTGGGTCGGCCTCGTGCTGACGGTCTTTGTCGTCGGTCAGAGCTACTTCCAGTCACAGGGCATCACGAATCCCGTCGAGCGAGCGGCGTATCTCGGCTTCTTCTGTTACTGGCTGCTGTTTGCCGGCCTGCGCTCACACGGCGCGGTGATAACCGTCTTCGTCATCCGGTCGTTCGCGGAGCAGGTGCAACTCGACGTCGACCCGCTCCATCCCGACGGCCTCGGCGGCCTCAGCACCGTCGGCACCTTCGCCATCCGGATGACGGTCATCACGTCGCTGGGGTCGCTCGCGCTCCCCCTCGCCTTCCAGATTGCGTCGAACATCCAGTACAAGTCCGTCGTGTACGCGGGTGTCGCGCTCTTTGTCCTCTTGGTCGGCCTCAACTTCCTCTACCCCACTTACAAGGTGAACCGGCGGGCACAGGACCTCCGCGAGCGGATGCTCGATGCGCATCGCGAGCGCATCCGCACTCTCGAAAACCGGCTCGCGTTGCTCACGGAGGGCGACGAGTCGGACCTCCCCGACGACCACCTCGCGGAGACGAACGACGAACTGCTGGAACTGGAGATTCGCCGCGCTCGCCGGGAGTTCGAGGACTATCAGAGCGTCCAACTCTACCCCCTCTCCATCGGCATCATCACCCGCCTCGTCAGTTCGATACTGCTGCCCGTGGCGTTCATCCTGTTCGAACTGTTCATCACGGGATCGCTCTGAGGCCGTCAGATACCCCGAACGAGGTCGATGGCGTCGACGGTTTCGAGACCCATCCAGCCGAGAAAGACGAGATACAGGCCGAGTAGCGCGTAGGCCTCGGGAGTCGTGAGTTCGAGGTGGGTGCGCGTGACGACGACGAAGACGATGGTCGCGAAAGCGAGAAAGCCCATCAGGGGGATGGCAACGAGGAAGTCGACAGTCGCCGACCCGGCCAGCAGGACGCCGACGGGGATGGCGACGAGGAGGTTGAAGGTGTTGCTGCCGAGGACGTTCGTCAGACTGGTGATGTCCTCGTCCGCGACGGCGGCGCGGACGCTGACGATGGCGTCGGGGAGGCTCGTCGCGGCGGCGATGACGGTCACGCCCCACAGGAACGGTGACGTGTCGAACGCGACGCCGAACGCGAGGGCGGCTCTGACGACGCCCTCGACGCCGACGGCGATGATTACGAGAGCGACGAGGAGGGTCGCCCACTCGCGCCGCGGGTCGACCCGACTCGGTCGCTCGGAGACGTACTCCCGCGTGTCCTGATACTGGAGGAAGACGTAGATGCCGTACGTCGCGAGGGGGAGGAGCGCGAGCGCGGGCGTGAGTATCGCCGCCTCGTTCGTCCCGCCGGGGACGTACGTCGCCCCGAGCGCGAAGGTGAGAAAGAGGACGAGGACGCTGATGATGTAGAACTGGGCGTCGCGGTGGACGATGTCGCGGGTCGCTTCGAGTTCCTCGCTGACGAGCGCCGAGAGCGCGGGGATGACGAGCAGGTTGAAGATGGCGCTGCCGACGATGGCGCCGACGCCGAGCGAGAACTCGCCGTGGACGACGGTGCTGATGACGACGGAGGAGAGTTCGGGAAAGCTCGACCCGATGGCGACGACGACGGCGCCGTGGACGGCCGCCGGCAGCCCGTAGTACGCGCTGAGCTTCCCCGCAGAGCGTTCGAGTCGCTCGCTTCCGAGCCAGATGACTCCCGTCGAGACGAGGGCGAGGGCCGTCCACCCGCCGAGTCCGAGTCCGAGCACGGGGTGGCCATCTCGGCCCCCGGACAAAGGTGTTTTTCGAGCGCGATGGCGGTTCATATAACTGTCGGGGCGGCGAGAGGGCGAACGTGACTGACAGGTGGCTGTACGGCTGGGGGCTCGCCTCTATCGGCCTCGGTGGCGCGTCGCTCATCGTCCCGCTGTACGTCGTCTCGCTCGGCGGCGGGCCGGTCATGCTCGGCATCCTCGCCGCCGCCGCCGCCGTCGCCGGGGCGCCGGGCGCACTCGTCGTCGGCCGCCTCGCCGACCGTACCGGCCACCGGCGGGGGTACGTCCTCGGCGCCATCGGCGTCGTGGCGGCGGGACTGACCGTCGTCGCCGCCGTCGAATCGATTCCGATTGTCGTCGTCGCCAACGCCGCCATCTGGTTCGCGTTCGCGGCGGCGACGCCCGTCCTCACGCTGCTCGCAGTCGTCGGCGCGCCCGAAGCCGAGTGGAGCGACCGCATCGCCCGCCTCAACGAGTGGCAGGGCGTCGGGTGGGCGCTCGGCCTGCTGGTCGGCTTCCTCGTCGTCGTCGGGGGCGAGCGACTGCTCGGACTCCCACCGGTGACCGTCCAGCGACTCGTCTGTCTCGTCTGTGCCGTCAGCACGGGCGCGGGCGGCCTCGTCACGGCGACTGCGCTCCCGAGCGAGCGAGACAGCTCCCTTCCTGCCCCTCGTCGATTCCGGCGGGCGTTCCAGTCCGCGGCGCGTTTCGGCGTCCGCGGGGCGAGTTTCCCGGTCTCTCCCCCGCGGGTGGACGTCCGCGGCCTCCATCCGCGGCGGTTCGTCCGCCGGTTCACGCCGTCGCTCGCGCTCTACTTCCTCGCCGTCACGCTCGCGTTCGCCGGCTTCGGGGCCTTCTTCGCCCCCCTGCCGGCGTATCTCGCGTCGGCCGGGTTCGGCTCCGACACCGTCTTCGGCCTCTACTTCGCGCTGAACGCCGGCGCCGCCATCTTCTTCGGCGTTTCCGCGACGCTCGTCGCGCGCTACGAGGTGGCGCTGGTGCATCTCGGGAGCCTCGTCGTCCGCGGCGTCGCCATCCCACTCGTCGTCGTCGCCGGCGGGGCGCTGATGGTGGTGGCCCCGATTTTCGTCGTCATCGGGTTCACGTGGGCTGTCATCGCCGTCTCGGCGGCGACGCTCGTTACCCGGCTCTCGCCGCCCATCGTCCGCGGCGAGGCGCTCGGCGTCTACAGCGCGCTCGCCGCCCTCGCCGGCGGGGTCGGAAGCATCGCCGGCGGCTGGCTGGCGTCGCTGGGCTACGACTACGCCTTCGCGTTCGCCGGCGGACTGGTGTTTGCGGGCGGCGCCGTCGTCCTCGTCCTCAGACGTCGCATCGACGCCGACGCTCGCCCGGAGCAGACGGTTTATTCCGCCGCCGGTACAGAGTGAGCTATGGACACGTGGCAGCGCCGGACGCTCGTGTACGTCGTCGGGCTGATGGCGGTGATGCTCGCCTACGCCACGGTGTACGACGCCGGGATGAGCGTCTTCGAGGGGTCGCCGATAACCTTCCTCCACGCACTGCAGGTGGTCGTCGAGACGTTCACGACGACGGGCTTTGGCTCCGACGCCCCGTGGACGAGCGCCGAGATGAACGTCCTCGTCATCGTGATGGACCTGACCGGCGTCGTGCTCATCTTCCTCGCGCTGCCGGTACTCGTCTTCCCGCTCTTCGAGGAAGCCATCTCGACGACGGTGCCGACGACGGCCGACGATGGGCTGACCGACCACGTCGTCATCTGCACGCTGACGCCGCGCGGGGAGACGCTCGTCGACGAACTCGACTCGTGGGGCGTCGACCACCTCATCCTCGAACCCGACCGTGGCCGGGCGAAAGACCGGTACGAGGAGGGGTACGACGTCATCCACGCGGACCCGCAGTCGGTCGACGGACTGGAGGCCGCGCGGCTGTCTGCCGCCCGGTGTCTCGTCGCCGACGACTCGGACCCGGTCAACACGAGCATCGTCCTCACGGCGAAGGAAGTCGCGGAGTCGGTTCGGACGGTGAGCGTCGTCGACGACCCAGAGCGCGAGCAGTACCACCGTCTCGCGGGCGCCGACGCCGTCCTCTCGCCGCGCGCACTCCTCGGCGAGGGCCTTGCCTCCAAAGTGACGACGGGGATTTCGGCCGAGTTGGGCGACGCAATCGAAATCGGCGAGGACTTCGAGGTGGCCGAACTCCCGATACACCGCGAGAGCGAGTTGGTCGGGCGGACCATCGCCGAGAGCGGCGTCCGCGAGCGTGCGGGCGTGAACATCATCGGCGCGTGGTTCCGCGGCGAGTTCGAGAGCCCGCCCTCGCCTGACGCCGTCCTCGACAACGGGACCGTCCTCCTCGTCACGGGCCGCGAGGCACAGCTCGAACGGCTCAAAGAACTGGCCCTGTCCGACGTCCGCCAGTTCCGCCGCGGGCAGACGCTCGTCGTCGGCCACGGCGAGGTGGGAACGACCATCGTGAACGCGCTCTCGACGGCGGGGGTCCAGAACGTCGTGATGGACGTGGCCGAGGACCCCGGCGTCGACGTGGTCGGGGACGCCACCGACCCCGACGCGCTCTCGCGGGCGGGCGTGGAAGACGCCCGGACCGTCATTCTCGCCATCCCCGACGACACGCTCACCGAGTTCGCCATTCTGGTGATTCGGGACCTGAACCCGTCGGTCGAAATCGTCGCTCGCGCCGAGGAGACGGAGAACGTCCAGAAGATGTACCGCGCGGGCGCCGACTACGTCCTCTCGCTCGCGACGGTCAGCGGCCGGATGCTCGCCTCGACAATTCTGGAAGACGAGGAGGTCATCTCGCTGGACAAGCAGGTTGACGTGATACGGACTCACGCACCGGGGCTCGTGGGTCAGACCCTCGGTGAGGCGGACGTCCGCGCCCGAACGGGCTGTACCGTCGTCGGCGTCGAACGCGACGGCGAGGTAGTCACCGACCTCGGCCCCGAGTTCCGCGTCCGCGAGGGCGACGAACTCATCGTCGCGGGCACCGACGAGGGGACGAACCGCTTCACCGCGACGATGGGCGGCTAGTCCATCGTCACGACGAGTTTGCCGAGCGTCTCCCGCTCTTTCATCGCGGCGAACGCGTCGCCCGTCGCCGCCAGCGGGAACGTCCGGTCGACGACGGGGTCGAGGTCGCCGGCGGCGACGAGGTCGACCAGTCGCTCCAGTTCTGGCTGGGTTCCCATCGTGCTCCCCACGACGTGCTTGTGTCCGAGAAAGAGGTTCGGAATGTCGATTTCGGAGGTGTCGCCCGCGGTGCGCCCGCAGATGACCATCCGGCCGCCGCGGCGCAGGAGGTCGAGACCGAGGTCCGTGTACGCTCCGCCGAGGTGGTTGATGACGGCGTCGGGCGTGCCGATGTCGGCGACGGCGTCCCGGAGTCGGTCGGGGTCGGTCCCGCGGACGGTGTGGTCGGCGCCGAGGTCAGCCAGTCGGTCGAGTTTCGATTCCGACGACGAGGTGCCGACGGTTCGACAGCCGAACGCGTCGGCGAGTTGGACGGTGGCGACGCCGACGCCACCGGTCGCGCCGGGGACGAACACGAGGTCACCGGGCGACGCCTCGGCCCGGCGGAGCATGTGGTGGGCGGTCAGATACGCCGTCGGGAGCGTCGCCGCCGTCGTCGTATCCACGTCGTCGGGGAGCGAAATCAGCCGGTCGGCGTCGACACACGCTTCGTCCGCAAGGCCGCCGTGATACAGCGAGAAAGAGTCACAGAGGTTCTCCGGCCCCTCGCGACAGAAGCGGCAGGTGCCACACGTCTGATTGGGACAGAGCAGAACGCGGTCGCCGGGGTCGACGTTCGTGACTCCGTCGCCGACGGCCTGTACGACGCCCGCGACGTCGAGACCGGTGACGAAGGGGAGGTCGCTGGGGTCGACCATCGCGGAGTCGCCGTCGAGAATCCAGAGGTCGTGGCGGTTGATAGAGCAGGCCTCGACGTCCACGAGGGCCTCTCCGGGGCCGGGGTCGGGCGTGGGTCGCTCGACGAGCGTTACGCCGTCCGGTCCGATGAGGTCGGTGAAGGCTGCGGCACGCATCACCCGCCTTTCTCCCTCCGTCGGCAAAGGTTCGGGGGCGCCGGAAGTGTTCAGATAGGTAGGTGACATTGGCAGCACCTCGAAAGCCCCGACTCGCTGGAGTCGGGAGTAGCGAGGCGGCAGAGCCGCCTCGAAGCCGCGCACGGCTTGCCGTGCGCGCCCCTCGCTGCGCTCCTCGGCCTTCGGCCTGCGGTGCTTGCGTCGGCTTCCTTCCCCCAGCAGCGAGGGAGCGAAGCTCCCTCGGGCAATCGGGCGGCGAAGCCGCCCGATGACGAGTCG
>NZ_JBNTJZ010000009.1:0-92660 GCF_051195115.1 Haloplanus sp. C73
GAGCCGTGGTGGGTCGCCGAATCGAGCGTGTGGTCCGGTGGGTGAGAGCGCCGTCCGCCCTCACCGCGCTTCGCATTCCATTCGAATGGAGGTGAATACTTAACCCCGTTGGTTTACGCTGAAATCGGCAGACGGGTTGATATTTGCGTGGTGATGCCTGTCGTGTGAACGGTGCTCACGAGGGGGTGAAATACGCCACGTTCCGACCGCGAGAGACGGCCGGCGGCCCGTCTCCGGGGTGGTTTATAAGGATGGGGCCACCAAATGGGCTTATACGATGAGTGACCCGGCAGATTCGATAGAGATTCAGAACGTGGTGGCGTCGACCGGCATCGGACAGGAACTCGACCTCGAAGCGCTCGCGGAGGACCTCCCCGGAGCCGATTTCAACCCCGACAACTTCCCCGGGTTGGTCTATCGGACGCAGGAGCCGAAGGCGGCGGCGCTTATCTTCCGGTCCGGAAAGATAGTGTGCACGGGCGCAAAGAGCATTGACGACGTCCACGAAGCGCTCGGAATCATCTTCCAGAAGCTCCGTGACCTCAACATCCCGGTCGAGGAGGACCCCGAAATCACGGTCCAGAACATCGTCTCCAGCGCGGACCTCGGCCACACGCTCAACCTCAACGCCCTCGCCATCGGCCTCGGTCTGGAGGACGTGGAGTACGAACCCGAACAGTTCCCCGGCCTCGTCTACCGCATGGACGACCCGGACGTCGTCATTCTGCTGTTCGGCAGCGGCAAAATCGTCATCACGGGCGGGAAGCGGACCGCCGACGCCGCCGAGGCAGTCAGCGTCATCGTCGAGCGCATCGACGACCTCGGTCTGCTCGGCTAGGTCGGAACGCGTTTCTCCGTTCGGGACGTACGACAGTCGATGACCGACGAGTCCGTCGACGGCAGCGCGGAGGCCGTCACCTTGGAATCGTTTCTCGATGCACTACAGGACGAAGGTCGCCCCGTCGCGACCGCCCAACAGATTGCCCGCCGAGTCGGCTGTTCGCAGGCCGCCGCCAGCGACGCTCTGGACGAACTGGTCGCCGAGGACGCGGTAGAGCGCCTCGATGTCGAGTCCGACCCCGTCGTCTGGTATCCGACCGAGTGGGGACGGCTCGCCGACCGTGAGCGCGTCGTCCTCTTTCCCGAACGCCGCGAACTCGTCGTCGACCAGCCGAGCCAGTTCACGCGCGCGAAACTCTCGCAGGTGGCGCATCTGGTCGACACCTCCGGCACCAAGGGCTATCTCTATCGCATCAGACAGGAGGACATCTGGGCCGCGCCGTTCGAGGAACTGGGTGACCTCCTCCAGACGCTTCGGTCGGTCCTCCCGCGCCGCTCGCCGCATCTGGAGGAGTGGATAGAGCGCCAGTGGACTCGCGCGCGCCAGTTCACGCTCACCACCCACGAGGACGGCTACACGGTGCTGGAGGCGGCGAGCGAGAGCCTGATGGGCAACGTCGCCCGACAGAAACTCGACGAGGAGCATCTCCACGCCCCCATCAGCGACACCGAGAGCTGGGTGGTCGAGGGGAGCGAGGCGGCAATCAAGCGCATCCTCTACGAGGCGGGCTACCCCGTCGTCGACGACCGAACCCTCGAAACCGGCGACCCCCTCGACATCGAGTTGACGACCACGCTCCGGGACTACCAGCAGGATTGGGTCGACCGCTTTCTCGACCAGCGAGCCGGTGTATTCGTCGGCCCCTCGGGGAGTGGAAAGACTGTCGCCGCCATCGGTACGCTGACTGCCGTGGGCGGGGAGACGCTGATTCTCGTCCCCAGCCGCGAACTCGCGGGACAGTGGCGGACGGAACTCCTCGAACACACCACGCTCTCGCCCGAGCAAATCGGTGAGTACCACGGCGGCCAGAAAGACATCGAACCCGTGACCATCGCCACCTATCAGGTCGCGGGGATGGACCGCCACCGCGCGCTCTTCGACCGGCGCGAGTGGGGGCTGATAATCTACGACGAAGTACATCACATTCCGAGCGAGGTGTATCGCCGGAGCGCGGACCTCCAGAGCAAGCACCGACTCGGTCTCTCGGCGACGCCCGTCCGCGAAGACGACCGAGAGACGGACATCTACACGTTGGTCGGCCCGCCAATCGGCACCGACTGGGACGCACTCTTCGACGCGGGCTACGTCCAAGAGCCCGAAGTCGAGATTCGGTATCTCCCGTGGGCGAACGACGAGGAACGGAACGCGTACGCGAGCGCGGACCCGCGCAAGAAACATCGCATCGCCGCCGAAAACCCCGCGAAGGTCGACGAAATCCGGCATCTCCTCGCCGATCATCCGACGGCGAAGGCGCTGGTCTTCGTCGACTGGCTCGACCAAGGACGGGATATCTCGAACGCCCTCGACGTCCCCTTCATCAGCGGAGAGACACCGCATCACGAGCGGGACCGCCTGTTCCGCGAGTTCCGCGAAGGCGAGCGCCGAACGCTCGTCGTTTCCCGCGTCGGCGACGAGGGCATCGACCTGCCGAACGCCGAACTCGCCATCGTCGCCTCGGGCCTCGGCGGGTCGCGTCGGCAGGGCGCCCAGCGCGCCGGGCGGACGATGCGCCCCACCGGGAGCGCGACCGTGTACGTCTTGGCGACGCGCGGGACGCGAGAGGAGGATTTCGCCCAGCGACAGATGCGCCACCTCGCGGAGAAAGGCATTCGCGTGACCGAGCAGGGAACGGATTAGAGAGCGTCGGCCAGCGCGTCCATCGCTCGCTCGACTCGCCCGACGTCGGCGTTGTACCCCATGTGCCCGACCCGGAGCACGTCGTCCGCGAGGTCACCAAGCCCAGTCGCGAGCGTCACGTCGTGGTCCTCTCGGAGGCGAGCCTGTAACTCGGTCGCCTGCCCCGGCACCGAGAACGCGGTGACGGTCGGCGAACTTCGTTCGGGAGCGGGATAGAGGTCGAGTCCCAACTCGCGCCCTCGTGCTCGACAGCGCTCGGCCGCCTCGCGGTGGCGGTCGTAGACGGCGTCGAGGCCTTCGTCGAGAATCAAATCCAGCGCTCGGTCGAGTGCAACCACGAGCGTCGTCAGATGAGTGTAGGGGTAGGGTTGCTCGGCCTCGTGCCACGGGAGGAGATTGGTGTACAGCGAGTCGGGGTCGCGAGCCTCGATGCGCTCCCACGCCGCGTCGCTCACGGAACAGACGGCGAGTCCGGGCGGCGCGCTGAAACACTTCTGTGACGCGCCGAGCGCGATGTCGATGCGGTCGGTGGGGACGGGCGTTCCCCCGAGCGACGAGACGGCGTCGACGACGGTCAGGACGTCGTGGGCCTCGAACAGGTCGAGCGCGGGGCCGAGGTCGTTGAGCGTTCCCGTCGGCGTCTCGCAGTGGACCATCGTCGCGAGGTCGGCGTCGGTGTCGGCGAGCGTTCGCTCCAACTCGTCGATGGGAAGTGCGTCGTCGTAGTCGGCGCCGACGACGGTCGCTTCGCCGCCGTAGCTCTCCACGAAGTCGGCGAAGCCGTCGCCGTACGGCCCGTTCGAGAGACAGACCACGTGGTCGCCGGGGGAAACGGTAGAGGCGATGGCCGCCTCCAGTCCGAGGATGCCCTCGCCGCCCATGACGACCATCTCGTCGTCGGTGTCGAACGCCTGACCCAGTTTGTCGAGGAGGGCGTCGTATCGCTCGGCGAACTCCGGGTCGACGTCGGGATTAATCAGTTCCTCGCTCATCGCCTCCCTGACCGACGGCGGGAGCGCCGTGGGACCGGGTGTCAGGAGCATAGCCAGCCATACCGGCCGCGGGGGCTTGTAGGGTCGGGATAATCGACGGGAAGGCACATGAGCGGGGGCGACATAGCGGGCGCCATGACCGGCAAACTCGACCCGGCGGTGTTGTCGGAGTTCGTCCTCGCGCGGACCGGCGCCCCGAGTTCGAACCTGCTCGCCGGCCCCGCGTTCGGCGAGGACGCGGCGGCGGTCCGAGTGGGCGAACAAACGCTCGTCGTCAGCACCGACCCCATCTCGCTCGCGGCGGAGCGCATCGGCCAACTCGCCGTCGACGTCGCCTCGAACGACGTGGCCGCCTCGGGCGGCCGACCCGAGTTTCTCCTCAGCACCCTCCTCCTGCCCGACGCCGACACGGCCGTTCTCGACACCATCACCGACCAACTCGATACGGAAGCCGACCGCCTCGGCCTGAGTATCGCGGGCGGCCACACCGAAGTCGTCGCGGGGCTCGACCGCCCGCTCTGCTCGCTCACTTGCTTCGGCGTCGCCGACCGCTACGTCTCGACCGGCGGCGCGACGCCCGGTGACCGAATCCTCCTCACGAAGGGCGCGGGCATCGAGGCGACGGGCGTCATCGCGACGGACTTCCGCGACCGACTCGACCTCCCCGACGACGACGTGGAGCGAGCGACGGCGGCGTTCGACGACCTCAGCGTACTCCCCGAGGCGGCCGCGCTCGCCCCCGTCGCAACCGCGATGCACGACCCAACCGAGGGCGGGGTTCTGGAGGGACTCATCGAGATGGCGCTGGCCGCCGAGGCGACGCTGGATGTCGACCGAGAGGCGATACACGTCCGCCCGGAGACGCGCGCGGTGTGTGCGGCCGTCGGCGTCGACCCGCTTCGGGTTCTGGGTTCGGGGGCCTTGCTGGCGACGGTCGCCGAGGACGAGACTGCGTCGGCGCTCGACGCACTCGACGAGGCGGGCGTCGATGCCACCGTCATCGGCCGCGTCGAAGCCGGCGACGCCGGCGTCGATATCGGCGGCGAGCGATACACCGAGCCCATCCGGGACGACATGTACGCGCTCTGGGACTAAGGAGAGTCGTCGAAGTCGGGTTCGGCCCACGGGTCGTCGGCGTCGACGGCGTCGAGCGCGTGAGCGATTTCCGCCTCGGTGTAGTCGTACTCGTCCAGCGCCAGATAGAGGCGTTTCCACCGGGCGCTGGGCTCGGTTTCGCCCTCCGGCCCGACGCGCGCGCCGTGGACGCGGAAGAAGGGCGAACTCCGATTCAGTCGCGCGCCCTCGCCCGTGTGACCGTCGAGCGCGACGTCGTACTCGCCGCCGGCGGAGAGGTCCTCGGCGGTGACGGGGAAGGTGTGTGCCGGGTCGTCGCCCGCCTGCTTCGCCTCGGCGCGTCGCTTCGCGATGGCGTGGAAGGCGTTGACCGCGTTGGCGCCCTCGCGGGCGGCGCGGGCGCGGGCGACGACGAGCGCCGCCTGCACGGCGGCCATCTGCCCCCGTCGGGAGTCCATATCCCAATCCTCAGCCAACTCCTCGTAGCGGCCGACGAGTAGGGCCACCTGCGCGTCGGCTTTGAGGTCCTCGACGACGAACGTGTTGAGTCGGTCCCAGAGGTTCCACCCGAATCCGGAGCGGGCGAGTTCCCACGCACACCACGCCGACACCTCCTCGTCGCCGCGGCGGATTGCCTTCTGGAGGAGGCTGACGACGGCGTAGCGGTTGAACCCGCCGTCCGTCTCGTCGGCACCCGTCTCCTCGCCGAAGTCGTTGGTGCCGGTCGCCTCCGGCGCCTCCGTCTCCAGTTCGCCGTCCGGCCCGAAGGTGGCCTGTCGCTCCTCGTCCATGCCGCGTCGATGGCGGGGGGCCGACGAAAGGGTTCGGATTGCCCGGACGAATGAGAATGCTTAAGTCCAGTCTGCCGATTACGTTCATGTGCCCGCCCTTAGCTCAGACTGGTAGAGCAGCCGACTGTAGATCGGCTTGCCCCCCGTTCAAATCGGGGAGGGCGGACTTTTCTTGAAGTCGATGTGGAGTCGACAGAGCATCGGCTTGCCCTCCGTCCCCGCGAGCGCAGCGAGCGGGGAACAGCGAGACGACCAGCGGGAGTCTCGCGCGTTTCAAATCGGGGAGGGCGGACTTTTCCTGCGAACGAAGTGAGCAGTGACAATCCAACCGACCCGATTTGAACGGACGAGTCACAGCCCGGACCGGCGAGCGGAGCGAGCCGCACGCCCGGACGGTCTCCGCGAGTTCAAAATGGGGGAGGGCGGACTTCCCCGCCGAACGATTCAGATCCGAGCGGAGCCGCGCAATCGTGCGATTCCATCTCGGCGTGTTTGGGTTGAACAGGTGACCGGCGTCGTGCGTTCGCATATAGCCGAACGTGTCGGGGAATCTAGGGACTTTCGGCCCGATAGCGCGTACTGCCTTCAGTCGAACGTGTGAACCTTGAGAGGTGTGTTTTCTTTTATACAGCACGACGAACTCGCCTCACAGAAGGAGGACATTCCGACTCCGAAAACACCCCTGCTCTGCAAATAGACATATGCGCTCGGTGATCTGTGAGAGTCGTCACCGAGTGTAACTCGTATCTCGGAAACAACTTCGCGGCACTCGCCCGATTGTCATAGGGTTGTATGGAGGGGTAGAAGACAGCGGAATAGCACAGGTGAGGTAGTCACAACGATAGACTACGCTGAAGACACTTTGTACGCTGCGTATCCTGAGTCGGGTCGTGGAAGTTCTTCTTCGATTCGATAGGTCCGTCCATCATCTTTGTACTCAACGGTGTCTCCCACCTGTACGGCAACTTCGTCGTCAATTCGCATCACCTCATCTGCAAGCAGTACCTCGGTTTCAGTGGTACTGCCCTTGTCAGAATAGATTACGACAGGTAACCCAAACTGCAGAACCGAATCTCTCCACTGTCTATCTTCCCACTCTTTGTCCTCCCAGTAGTCATCTTGGACCATAGCGGATGTGTCAATTGGAACCGAGTTAATTCTCTGGGTTGGTCCTACACACTCCCGTGTTATCTCGCTGCCCTTCGACCGAGAATGAATACGAGCAGGGCAAGCATTACTGCTCCAAGCCCGGTCTCGACAGTGGTCAACAGTCGGCCAAAGCCAACGGGCTGGAAGTCACCAAAGCCGAGCGCCGTGTAGGTCAAGGTCGAGTAGTAGACCGAGTTGAGAATCTCGACAGGATTGGATGCAATCTGTGCGTAGGTAATCGGGTCACCGTCCGCCGGTTTCATCCATCCACCAAGCGGATACAGGAGTGCGAAGGAGAGAATGATACCGAGACTCCACACAATCACTCGCCACGGACTCTCACCGTACAGGAGGGTCGCTCGTGCTATCTTCGCTCGACTCCACCGAAGGCCTGCTATGAGTCGTTCTTCGAGGGTCGCATCGTCTGCTGTCGCATCGTCCCAGTAGTCTTTCTTTTGGAGGTCTTGACGTCGGACGAACGAACGGGCCTGTAACCGAGGACGGGCGTACCGGATTGTGTCGAGCGATGAGTCGTCGGTCCACGATGAGCCCCATATCGAGGGGAGTCGGATTACCGTCCGGTACGTCCACGAGCGCGTCGAGGAGCGCGGGCTTCGCCCGGAGACGGTCACGGACCGTCACGGCCTCGATGTCGCGGACGTGTACGAGGCGCTGGCCTACTTCCACAACAATCCCGAGGAGATGGAGCAGGTCGAGGAGCGCCACGAGCGGGCGGTCGAGGAAGCCAAGCGTCGGTCGACGCTGACGCCGCCCGAGGAGTAACCGGATGGCGTATCGGCTGATTCTCGACGAGAACGTCGAGCACGAGGTCCTCCACCGTCTCGAAAGCTACGGCCACGATGTCGAACACATCGACTTCGCGACCGAACTCGGGAAGGGAACTGACGACCGACCAATTGCTCGGTACTCCCAAGAAACCGACCGTATCATCGTCACCTACGACGACGAGGACTATCGGGCGGGGTTCGGGTAAACCCTTCCTCTAAGTAGCTCGAAGTATACTTCGTATACATGGGAACCAAAACCATCCGCTTGGACGACGACGTCTACGAACGTCTTCGGGAGAACAAGCGGGATGACGAGACGTTTTCGGAGGCCGTCGAGCGGCTGATGGGTGGCCGCTCGCTTGCCGAACTGGGGGACGTGCTCGACGAAGAGGACCGGGTCGAGCGGATGGAAGCTGCAATCGAGGAGGCCAACGAGGCCGACGCCCGCGAAGTCGACGAAGTGCTCGACCAGTTCGAATGATAGCCGACACTGACTTCCTCATCGACCTGATGAAGCGGGACGCTGGTGCTCGGCAGAAGCTCCGCGAACTCGAAGCAGGGGGTATCCCGGTCAAGATACCCGCGATGGCGGTACTGGAACTCTACATCGGCGTCGGAGCGGAGATGACCGACGACGAGGAACGGAAGGTGCGAGAGGTGCTACAACCGCACCCCTTCGTTCCGATGACTGACGAAATCTCCCGACTCGCCGGGAGACGGATCGGGGAGGGAAACACCTCAAAACTGAAGAAAAACAAAGGCGATGCCGCTATCGGAGCTACCGGCGAAGTGGAAGGCGAGCCCGTTCTCACGCGGAACGTCGACGACTTCGAAGCGTTCGGGGTCGACATCGAGACGTATTAGAGCCAGTCGACTTTCTCACCTCCCGAATCACAGTCGATAGCGCCGCCAGTCACATCCGAGAGAACTCCCAGAACGTCGAGAGAATCCAGAGAATACCGACGCCAGTCCATTCGAGTCCGTCGAACGGGGTCAAGCCACCGAGAACGGGTGTGAGAATCAGAAATAGCCCGAAAGAAATCCCGCTGATAAACGACAGTAGAATCAGGATTCGCTTGGTCGGTTCCCAGTAGTCATCGAGCACTACTGACCACCGCGCTCGCGCACGTCGTCGGCGACCCGTCGCAGCGTCCGGACGGCGTCGTCACCGTAGCCGATGACCCGAACGTCGGTCAGGGACTCGGGGTCGAAATCGAGTATCTCCTCGAAGATGTAGTGCGCTCCCTCGTCGAGGTCGACGCCGGCAATCCCACAGCCGAGCGCCGGCAGGACTATCGACTCGCAGTCGAGGGCGTCGGCTCTGGCGAGTGCGTTCCGCGTCGCGTTTCGGATGGTGGCTTCGCTCGCGCCGCCGCCGAGTTCCATCGTCGCGGCGTGGACGACGTACTCGGCGTTGAGGTCGTAGCCGCCGGTTTCGACGGCTTCGCCCAGTCCGATAGGGGATTTTCGAGACGCCTCGCGCTGGATGGCTTCCCCCGCCGCGTCGCGGAGCGCGCCCGCGACGCCGCCGCCCATCTGGAGGTCGGTGTTCGCGGCGTTCACCACGGCATCCGCTCGCTGGTCCGTAATGTCGCCCTGCACGACGGCAACGTCCATACGGCGGCTCTCGTCCCCTCGGAACGTAGTGGTTTGGGTCCGATAGCATCCGGTCCGAGGCCCGAAGGACTAACAGTCATCCAACACGTCTCAGAAAGGGATGGCGCGAACGCTGTCGTGTGATAGCTGTGGTCGGGCGAAGCGATACGACGACGTCGCCGCCGCGCCCAGTTACTGCCCGCGGTGTGGCAATCCGTGGGGCCCGGAGTATCGCGAGTAGCGGGGTCAGGCGTCGAGACGCGGCGAGCGGTAGCCGGACATCTCGTCGATAGAGAGCGACGACCAACGCGTTTCGAGTTCGTCGAGCGGTTTCGAGAAGACGCTCAAGCCGATGGCAGAGGCGTGTTCGGCGAAGACGTCCGCGGCGGCGATGGCCTCGGGTGAATCGTCGTCGATGGGACGGAGCCGCCCGGTGACGACGACGCTCTGCCAGTCGTGGGGCGTGTGCCAGTCGTAGGCGACGAGGGAGACCGGCGTCGATTCGCCGAGGCGGGCGCGTTTCTCGCTGTCGCCGTCGTGGACCAACTGGAAGATACAGCGGTTGTCGGCGACGTCGTAGCCGAAGGAGATGGGGAGACTGTAGGGTCGGTCGCCGCCGAAGGAGAGTACGCCGTGGCCCTGCCGAGAGAGGAACTCGGCAATCTGTTCGTCGGTCATCTCGGCCCCGTGCGAACCGGTAGACATAGCTGGATTTCCACCGGTCGCACTGAAAAATCCCGGCTTTCGTTCCAATCGACCGGAAGCACCGGCTACTCCATGTAGGAGAGTTCGAGTTCGGGGTTGGTCGGGAGTTGATTCAGCATCTCGTGCATCTCCTCCTCGTCGAGGTCGATTTCGTCGAGGCCGCCGTCGCTCTGGTGGAGCGACCAGACGAAGTTTATCATCGTGGCCTGAAAGTGCGGGCTGGGCTGGTCGTTCGCGCGGATGTTCTTGATGATTTTCGCGGTCGTCTCCTCGTCGAGAATCTCGCTCATAGGGGAGTGATACCGTGGGGTACAGGTAGGTGTTCCGGAGACGGGTCAGTCGACGGCGAACCGAGAGGCGTCCTCGCCGAAGGTTGGCGAGGAGGCGACGGAGACGCCAACGGTGAGGACAGCCCCGAGTGCCATGAACGCGAGGGCGACGTCCCAGCCGCCGTAGGACCGGGCGAGGAGGGCGACGGTCGTGCCGCCGACGCTGACGGTGACGGCCGGAATCAGCACGTGGAGAAGATAGAGCACCTGCGGCACGGCGATGCCGGCGAGCATCCCGTCGCGGGTCGTCGCCTCCCAGTAGAGCGCAATCATGACGGGCGGGGCGAGTAGGGCGAACCCGGAGAACGCGGTGTCGCCGACTTCGATGAGCGTGCCGGGGCGGGTGAGGCTAGCGAGGAAAGAGAGCGTGGCGAAGACGGCGACGCCGATGCGCGCTATCCACGCCTCGCGGGCCTCGGTCACGTCGGGGTCGACGAGCGGGCGGTAGAGGTCACGGGTGAAATACGACGACCCCGAGAGAAGCATCGAGTCGGAGGAAGACATCATCGCGGCCATGGCGCCGGCGACGACGAGCGCCGCGAACCACGTCGGTGTGTACTCCGCGAGGAGAACCGAGAGGACGTTCGCGCCCTCGGGCACCTCGATGGGGAGGCCGGCGGCCCACGCCCCCAGCAAGAATGCGGGGACGAACAGCAGGAGGACGAGGACGGGCCAGAGCGCGAACGACCGCTTCAGCACCGTCGCCGACTTCGCGACGAAGAATCGCTGGTTAATCTGGGGGAACATGGTGACGCCGAAGGCGATGGTGACGGCGCTGGAGATGATGAACTGCGGGGTGTAAATCCCGCCGCCGAGCGCGGCGAAGTCGGGGTTGGCCGCAATCATCCCCTCGGTGGCGGCGCCGACACCGCCGAGAGCGCTGACGACCCAGACCACCGCGACCCAGAGGACAGAGAGCATGAACAGCCCCTGCACCGTGTCGGTCCACGCGACGCCCCGAAGCCCCGAGAGCATCACGTACACTATCATGAACAGGGTGATGAGCGCCGCGCCGCCCCAGTAGGGGACGGCGCCGGCGGTCAGGCCGCGGAGCGCCTCGCCGGCGCCCATCTGCTGGAGCATGACGTAGGGAAACAGCCAGAGGAGGCTGACGCCGGCGACCAACGCCCGGAGAAGCGGCGAGGCAAAGCGGTCGCCGAGCATCTCGCCGAGCGTGACGTAGTCGTTGGCGCGGCCGATGAGCCACTGCCGGTAGCCGATGAGATACCAGAGGATGGCAAAGAGGACGCCGTCCATCACGCCCATCACGAGAATCCACTCGGGGCCGGCACTGTACGCGAGGTTCGGCCCGCCGAAGAAGGTAAACGCCGACAGCAGGGTCGCGAAGGTGGTGAAAAGGAGGACGAGCGTTCCGAGCGTCCGGCTGGCGAGATAGAAGTCCTCGGCGTCGTTGTCGCCGACACGGTAGGCGATGGCCCCGATGCCGAGGGTCAACAGGAGGTAGGCGACGACGATGCCGAGCGGTTGGAGCGTCATGAATCACCCCCGACGCCGTCGACGCCCATCAGCCGGTCCCAGTCCGTGCGGGCGAACAGGGCGAAGGTGAGCGAGGCGACGACCATCCACCCAACGTGCCACCAGAGCCAGACGGGCAGGCCGGCGACCACCCGCGACGACCCCCAGAGGAACCACGGAATCGAGAACGTAATCAGTATTGCAAACCCGACTACCCACAGCCAATCGCGTACCGAACGCATCATTGGAGCAATCGTATATCTCCAGATACGTAAATGATGCTGAATATTTTCCTATATCGATCTTCGAAGAGAATTATTCTTCAGTAACCCCGGCGGCTCGGCTGGCGAGGGCGAGAACAGCCAGCACAGACCCGCTAATGAAGTTTGAGTTCGACTCGGCGGCCGTCGGGGTCGCGGACGTACGCCGCCCAGTCCCGGCCGTAGGCGCCGTAGCGCTCGCGCGGTTCGCCGGTCTCTACCTCGACGCCCGCCTCGCGCAGGTCTTCGAGAAGCGCGTCGATTTCCGCGCGCGTCCCGGTCCCGTCCGACCGGACGAGAAGACAGACGTGTTCGCCGCCGACGTCGATAGGGTCGTCGCTGGGGACGAGATGGAGGTGGCGGCCGCCGGCGACGACGGCGACGAAGGGCACCTCGCCCGCCTCGAACCGGTCGCGGTCACGGACCGGGAGTCCGAGCAGGTCGTGGTAGAATTCGAGCGCGCGGTCGACGTCGCTGACGCGGAGCGCGACGTGGTCCATATCGACGACGTCCATGGGCGAGGGTTGGGCCGCCGGCCTCAAAACCGTTCAGGCGATTCCAGCAGGTTCCGCGTCTGCCGGTGTCGATACCGGAACATGGGGTCGAGTCCCACCTTCGCGAGCGGAGCGATGGCGTCGTCGAGGGGACCGAGCGGGAGGGCGTACGACACCCGGTCGTCGACGATGGTCTCCTCGCCGTCGGCGAAAAAGCGGTGCGTGTGCTCCCAGCGCGCGAACGGCCCGCCCTCCATGCTGTCGCGGAAGTAGGCGGTCGCGTCGTCGCGCTCCCGGTCGGTGATGAGCGAGGTCCACCGCTGTCGCGGGCCGACGTCGAAGGGTCGGACCGACGCCTCGATGCGCGACCCCGCTTCCAACACCTCGGGGTCGGGGTCACCGTCCGGGCCGACGACCGACTCGACACGGAGATGCATCCAGTCGGGCGTCAGCGCCTCCAGCCCGCTCACCTGCGAGTGAAAGTCCCACACCGCATCGAGGGGTGCGGCGACGCGCGTCCGGCGTTGGTAGACGGCCATGCCCCGCGTAGGGTAGAGACGCGGAAAAGCGCGCGGGTCAACCGGGAAGTTAATTCGTCACACGGGCCAGTACGTAGGTATGTCGACGTCACTCGACCCGGACGACGAGGTGGTCGTCCTCGCCCACGAGCGGTTCCCGAACCGGGCGAAGACCGCCGTCGGCGTCCTCCGATACGCGGACTACGACGTGGCGGCGGTGCTCGACCGGGACCACGCCGGCGACACCGTCGCCGACCACCTGCCCGGCGTCTCGGACGCCCCCATCGTCGCCGACATGACCGAAGCGCTGGCCGTGGCCGACCCCGACGCCCTCCTCGTCGGCATCGCCCCCATCGGCGGCGGCTTCGACGAGTCGTGGCGGGGCGACGTTCGGGCGGCCATCGAAGCCGGCTGTGACGTCGTCGCCGGCCTGCACTACTTCCTCGCTGACGACGCGGAGTTCGCGGCGCTCGCTGACGACCACGGCGTCGACCTAGTCGACGTCCGCCGCCCACCGGACGACCTCACGGTGAGCGAGGGCCGCGCCCGCGACGCCGACGCCGACGTGGTGTTGACCGTCGGCACCGACTGCTCGACGGGCAAGATGACGACGACGCTCGAACTCGTCGCGGCCGCCCGCGAACGCGGCATCGACGCCGGCTTCGTCCCCACGGGCCAGACGGGTATCATGATTGCCGGCTGGGGCATCCCCGTCGACCGCGTTATCTCCGACTTCGCCGCGGGCGCCGTCGAGCGCATGATTCTCGACGCCGCCGAGGACCACGACGTCCTCTTCGTCGAGGGACAGGGCACCATCGTCCATCCGGCGTACTCGGGGGTAACCTGTAGCCTGCTCCACGGCGCAATGCCGGATTCGCTCGTTCTCACCCACAGCGCCGGCCGGGAGGCCATCCACGGCTACGAGGACTTTCCCATCCCGCCGGTCGAAACCTACGTCGACCTCTACGAGGACCTAAGCGAGTCGGTCGCGCCGGCGTCGGTGGTCGCGGGCGCGCTCGACACCCGCGCGCAGGACTCCGAGGCGGCCGCCGAGGCGGCCGTCGACGACTACGCCGACGCCATCGGCAGGCCGGCGACCGACCCCGTCCGCTTCGGCGTTAGCGAGATTCTGGACGCGCTATGATACACACCGAGTTCGAGCGCCAACGCCTCCCCATCGACGGCGCCTTCACCATCTCCCGCGGGTCGAAAACGACAATCGAAACCGTCGTCGTCCGCGTGCGCGACGACGCGGGGCAGACGGGTATCGGCGCCGCAGCGCCCGACCCACACTACGGCGAGACGCCCGACACGGTGTGTGCGGTCCTACCCGACCTGCTCGACGCGGTCGAAGCCGTCGACGACCCGCTCGCCATCGGCCGAATCGAGCGCGAGATGGCCGATGTCGTCCGGGACAACCCGGCGGCCCGAGCGGCGGTGAGCGTCGCGTGTCACGACCTCGCGACGCGACGCCTCGGGGTCCCGCTCTACCGCCATCTCGGCCTCGACGCCGAGCGCGCACCGCCAACCTCCTACACCGTCGCCATCGACGACCCAGCGGCGATGGGCGAGGCCGCCGCGGCGGCGGTGCAAGCGGGCTACGACGTCCTCAAGGTGAAACTGGGGACGGAACGCGACCGGGAGCGCGTCGAGGCGGTCCGGGACGCCGCCCCCGACGCGACGCTTCGCGTCGACGCGAACGAGGCGTGGACGCCCGCCGAAGCGATTCGAAACGCCGAGTGGCTGGCCGACTGCGGCGTCGAGTTCGTCGAGCAACCCGTCCCCGCCGAGAACCACGAGGGGCTCCGCCGCGTCACCGAGCGAAGCGCCCTCCCCATCGCCGCCGACGAGTCCTGTGTCACGCTTCCAGACGTCGCGCGGGTGGCCGACCGGGTCGACATCGTGAACCTGAAGCTCATGAAATGTGGCGGCGTCCGCGAGGCGGTGCGGATGGTCCACGCCGCCCGCGCCCACGGACTGGAGGTGATGGTCGGCTGTATGGTCGAGTCGACCGCCTCGCTCGCCGCCGCCTGCCATCTCGCGCCCCTCGCGGACTACGCCGACCTCGACGGCGCGCTCTTGCTCGCCGAGGACCCCTACGACGGGCCAAGCTACGAGGGCGGGGACCTCTCACTCCCCGAGCGACCGGGGACGGGCGTGCGTCCCGCGTAGCTACCAGTCGGCGACGACCGTCTCGCCGCCGGCCCGGTCGAGATACGCGCGCTGCATCCGATCGATAGCCTCGGGGAGCGTCGCGCCGTCGGTAAGAGCCTCCCGAACCCGCGCTTTCTTCCACGCGCTCGGGACGGTACCGTCGCGTCGGCGCTCGACCGGAGAGAGATAGGCGTCGATAATCTCGTCGTCGAGGCCCGCGTCTCGGAGGCCCCGTCGCGCGAACCGGAACAGTTCGTCGTACACCGCCTCGGGGTCTGCCGTGCGCTCGCCGTCGGCGGTAATCCACGCGAGGTCGGCGTCCGGCCCCCGGTCGACGGCGTCGTAGAAGCAGTCGCGGGCGTCGGTCCACGGCAGGTCGGTGAGCGGGTGGTCGGCGGCGACCAGTCCGCGGAGGAGGCCGACGACGAGCATCTGAACCGAGACGGTGTCGCGGACGGTCGGCTGGGTCGGGAGCGGGCGATACTCGATGCGAAGCGACGCGCCTCGCGTCGCGGAGCCGACGGGTTGCCCGCCGACGACGCCGCGGACCCACCGCCAGTGGACGCCGCGCTTGTGGTCGTACTCCCGAATCGTCGCCCGGTAGTTCTCGCCCCCCTCGTCGTCGGCGAGGACGGGCGCGTACGTCTCGTCGGCGACGACGCGGTCGACCACGTCCGTCGCGTGCGAGAGGTCGTCGGGGAACCGGACCTTCCCCTCGCCGCGCGGCGCGCCGGCGTTGATGCTCTCCTCGAAGACTGGAATCCGGAGTTCGTGCGGCGTCGCGTCGACGATATCTGCGTCGTCGTCGTAGCAGTCGGCGGGAAGAAAGGGAGAGTTGCTCGTCAGCGAGAGGACGGGCCCGAGCGTCCGGAGGGCGGCGTTGAAGTAGTCGGGGAAGTCCTCGACCGACGGAATCTGGAGATGTGGCTGAATCGACGTGGCGAGCGATTCGACGAGGATGGTTCGGTAGGCGAGGGAGGCGCCGGGCACGTCGAGCGTAATCTCGCCGCCGCTTCGCTCCAGAATCTCGTTGTCGAGGGCGACGTAGCGAGGGTGGTGGCGCATGTTCTGCGCGACGACGACGCCGTCTCGCGTCTCGACCGAGCCGAGGTAGTCGTCAGTCCCCCCCGCCGGCGGAATCGTCCACATGGCGTCGAGGGCGGGGGCGAGACCCTCGTCACCGAGGGCGGCCGCCGCCGCGTCGACGCTCGACTCGATGCGGTCTGCCTGTTCGGCGACGCCGGCGGCGTCGAAAACTGTCGCCGCGGAGTTGACTTCGAGGTTGTGGACGCCGAGTTCCTTCCCGCAGCCGCCGCGCTCGAAGACGGAGTCGGGGATGGGCGCGAGGCGGTCCGCGGCGTCGACGGCGTACGCCTCCAGTTCCATCCCGATGGCGAACTCGTCGGTGTCGAGCCGACCCGAGCGAATGTCGTCGCGAATGCGCTCGGCCTGCGCTCGGACCCGCCGGTCGAACGCCTCGCGTGTCTCCGGGTCGGTCGACCGCTCGACGGCGGCGACGAGGTCATCCATCAGGCCGACTCCTCGTCGCTCTCCTCGCGGAGTTCGTCGAGTTCGGCCTCGATGTCGTCGCTCGACGTCTCGCTCTCCCCCTCGCCCAACTCGGCTTTGAGCGTCTCGAGTTCCGCGTCGACTTCGGTCTGGGTCCGACCGGCCTCTAGCTCGCGGTCGATTTCGTCCTCGTCGGAGAGGGCGTCGTCGAAGGCGCCCGTCTCCTGCAGTTCGTCCATCGCCGCCGCGCGAGCCTCCATGTCGTCCGTGCGCTCCTCGGCGCGTTCGATGGCCCGAGCCACGTCGCTCATCTCGTCGCCGACGCCACTCATGGCCTCGGAGACGCGCGTCGACGCCTCCGCCGCCTCGTGGCGCGCCTTGATGGTCTCTTTTTTGGTCCGGAACTGCTCGATGCGCTGTTGCAGCTCGTTTTTCTTCTCGACGAGGTCATCCTGCGTCGACTGGAGGTCGGCAATCTGCTCTTCGAGTTCGTCGATTTGGCTCATCTTCTCTTTTTTCTTCTCCAGCGCCCGCCGAGCCAAGTCCTCGCGGTCCTGCCGCACCGCCTCGCGCGCCTGCTCGTTGTGTTTCTCGACGTTCTCCTCCAGTCGCCGCTTCTGAATCTCCAGTCGCTTCTTCTGGGTCGTCAGGTCGGCAATCCCCTGTTTGACCTGCTGGAGTTCGTCGCGCATCCGCTCGTAGGAGTAATCGAGCGTCTCGGTGGGGTCCTCGGCTCTGTTCAGGAGGGCGTTGAGCTTCGACCGAACGACGTAGGAGGCCCGCGAGAGTATTCCCATAACTCCACGTTTGGGACGCGAGGCTTAAAATCTCACCCGCCGGGAGCGACAGGTCCGTATTCCCCCATCTCGTACGCCGGCGCGTGCCCACCGAGCGCCTCGCCCTTCCCGGCGGCCGAGACGTGCGCGCGAGCCTCGACGGTGACGGGGACGCGAGCGCCGTCGTCGTCGCGTGCCCGCCCCATCCCCGGCAGGGCGGTGACCGCCACGATGCCCGCCTCCGGGCGGTGAGCGACGCCCTCGACGCCGATTGCCTCCGCTTCGATTACGGTCCGTGGACGGAAGGCCGGGGCGAGCGCGCCGACGCCCGCACCGCCTGTGACTGGGCCGCCGAGCGCTACGACCGAGTCGGCCTGTTCGGCTACAGTTTCGGCGGCGGCGTCGCCCTCGCGGCCGCAGAGGGCGTGGACGCCGTGGCCGCGCTCGCTCCCGTCGCCCGACTCGACGACGGCACCGACGTCGTCGCGGCCGTCTCGGAAATCGACGCGCCGCTGTGGGTGGGGTACGGCACTCGGGACGACGTCGTCGACGCCGACCGGGTCGCCGCGGCGGTGGCCGAGGAGGGCGGCACCACCACGACGTTTTCGGCCGGCCACGGCGTCACCGGACGGGAAGCGGCGGTGGGCGAGGCGGTGGCCGAGTGGTTCGACGGGCGGTTCTGAGACTCGGTCGAGGCGACGCTATCGGAGGACGGTCGCTATCTCCTGTGTCTGTTCCGCGAGCGTCTCCTCGCCGCTCTCGTCGAGTATTGCGATGTTGGCCATGATTCGCTCGTCGGCGGCGACGACGTTGAGTGTCTCCTCGTCGGCGTAGACGAAGTTCGTCTCACAGCCCTCGAACTGCCGCTGTGTCTGCGTAATCGTCTCCTCGCTGTCGGCGCTCACCAGCGTCAGTTCGAGTTGGTACGTCGTATCCGCGTCACCGGCGTACTGGATGTGATGGCGCAGGTTCCAAGACTCGACGTTGAAAAGCGAGCCAGCGGCTCCCAGACTCAGATGCCCGACGTGTATCGGCGACTCGATACAGGCCGCGCCGGCGTTGAGATACTGGCGGGAGGTGTAGTCGATGTTGAACGTCGACTCGCGGCCGACTTCGGCACTTCCGAACACCATGTAGTACAGTCCGGGCGGTGTGGTGAACGTGACCGAATCGGTTTCTTCGACGGGTTCGATGGTGCCCTCGTCGATGGCGTCGAACGACTCGTTTTGCTGGAGTTTCAGGTAGTTGTCCGCGTCGACGAAGTACACGTTCAGCGGAATCGTCTCGTACCCCTCCTGCACGGTCAGGTCGATTTCGTACTCCACGTGCGCCGTGTGAGTCATGTAGACGGGGAACGAGCCCCGGCCGCGATACTGATAGTCCGCTATCGACCCCTGTTCGTCGGGCTGTTCGTACGTCCCGACGGTGAACTGCTGGTCGAACTCCTCGATAATCTCGCCTCGGGTCGGCTCCGGTGTCGACGTTGCACCGCCGCCGGCGGCGCCGGAGCCACCGGCATCATCGGCGGACGAACAGCCAGCCAGCCCACCAACAGCCGCAGTCCCCGCCGCAGAAAGTATCGTCCGCCGAGTAATCGGAATGTCCGCCATTGTCCACTCTCAGCCGTGATAGCAGTATAACCCTTGTCTATCGTGGAGGAACCGGCCGCTATCGAGCCGTTCCTCGAAGCAAGTCGGCTCGTTCCACCCGTGCCGTCCCCGGGAGTATCAGGACGGAGAGCGCATGAGAAAGACGTATGTACCGAACCGATGAGTGACAATCATGACGGATTTAGCGCGAATCGGGCGACGGGACCTGCTCGCCGGCGTCTCGACTGTCGGAGTCGGGGCCGTTGCCGGTTGTTCCGGGAGCGAGACGCCCGATAACGGCGGTGGCGCGAGCGACGAGACGGAGCCGACGGCGACGGCAACCGAAACTAGCGAGGACGATACCCAGCACGAAGTCGGCGAGTCGTTCGAGGTGGGGTCCGGCGCGAAATCCATCCGCTACGTCGTCGAGAACGCGTCGCTGGCCAGAGCCATCGGGACATCGTCGTTCAACGTCGAAGCCGACGGGCTCTTTCTGGTCGTCATCCTGCGGATGGAAAACACCGGCACCGAGTCTATCGACATCACCGCTCGCCATCTGCGTCTGGTCGACAGTCAGGGCCGGGAGTTCGACGCGGATTCGGAAGCGAGTACGTACATCAACCAAGACTCCAGATTCGATGCCGAAGGTATCCTCTTCGAGCAACTTCAGCCCGGACTCGAACAGACGCGAGCAGTTCCCTTCGACGTGGCGACGGAGGAGTCGTACGCGCTGAAGGTCGCTCCGGCCGGCGCGTTCTCGGGGGCGGAGGCCCACTACGTGGCGCTGGGGAACGTCCCCAGTCCGTCGTAACGTGTCAGGTTCGATGGTCCACTCGTCGGAGAGCTAGTTGTATTCGCGCCACCGATAGCCACACTCCTTACATTTGAAAAACCGCGTCGGCGGTTCGTCGGCGGCGCCGGTCTGTTTGATGGTGTACCACGCCTTCCCGTGGCCACACTCGTCACAGGTCACGTCCGTCGCGGTGGGTTTGCCCTCGAAGTTCGCGCCCTCCTCGGTTTCGATTAGTTCGTCGTCGCTCTGGGCCTCGGTGGAGACGAACTGGGCGGCGCGCTCCTCGTCGCGCTCGGTGGTGGCGCCACACTCGGTACAGACCATCTCGCCGTCACGGGTGACCATCATCGACCCGCAGTCGTCACAGAACTGCATGTCCTCGCGGTAGCGGGTCGACCCACAAAGGTCCCCCGACGTGAGTCAGTCGGGCGTGGCGGCGTCCTCGTCCTCGACGATGGGACAGTTACGGACCCGGAAGTCGTCGATATCGACCACCTCGACGATGGTCGTCCCCTCGTGGGTGCAGGCGACATCGGGCGGGGCGGAGAAATGCGGGCAGCGCTGACAGAACTCGCGCTTGGAGACGACGTGTTCGTCCGGGGCGGCCGCCTCGACTGTCGAGCCGAGACCGACCTCCGCCTCAGGAGCCATCTCGCCCTCCGCGAAGGCCTCCCAGACGGCGTCCTCGTCTATCTGGTCGACGTCGACCGGTTCGAAGAGGTCGTCGTCCGGCGGCGCGTCGGCGTCGACCCCCTCCGCCGCCTCCCGTTGCTCGCGGCGGGCACGCACCTCGCTCGCGAGGTCATCGAGCGGCGCGCTATCCGCGTCTGCGTCGCTCTCGTCAGCCATCGCTCGGCCCTCCGGCGTCGAACAGGTCCGCGGGGCGGTCCGGAACGTCGACGTCGCCACCTTCGAGTGCGAGATGGTCGCCGGTGGTCAGCGTCGCGCTACTGAAAAAGCCCGAGGCGGGCTCGAAGTCGACGAACGTCGCCTCGCAGTGGGGACAGCGCGGCCGCGAGAGGAGGCCGAGGTCGACGGTCGCACCACAGTCGCCGCAGGCGGCGGTCCGCGCGCCGTGGCGGTTCGCCGCCGTCTGCAGGTCGTCGACCGCCTGCCGGTCGTGTTCGGCGGCGGAGATGCGCTGGAGTTCCGCCCGGACGTCGACGATGGCGCTCGCGAGCGCGTTTGCCTTCTCGTCCAAGTCGTCGGTCGTGTCGGTCAGATACTCCAGAATCTCCTCGTAGTTCTCGAAGCCCTTGTCGAGACGCTTCGAGAGCGTCTCGATGGCCTCCTTGGTTTCGGCGGCGGCGCGGGCGGCGGTGTCGATACGGTCTTCGAGCGCCGGGTGGTCGTGGTCGCGAGACGCCTTCGCGTCCGTCTCGCGTTTGACCTGCACGATGCGCTCGCGGACGTCCTCGATTTTGTCGTCGACGTCGGTTTCGACGGCCGAAACGCGCTCGTCGAGCGACTCCAGTTCCGAATCGAGTGCGTCGAGATGCGTCTCGTGGTGGTCCTCGGCTTCGGCGTCGAGCGCGCGGTAAATCGACACCGCGCGGGCGAGAACGGTCGCTGGGTCGGTGTCGCGCTCCGCCGCCCGCTGTTCGACCCACTCCCGCAGTTCGGGCGGGAGTGCCTCGGACTGTTCCCGTGCCATTCAGTAGTGGCTTGGGTCCCCACGGCATAAGTATTGGCCGGCCGCTCACGATACCGTTCAGCGTAGCGCGTTCGCACTGAAGACACCTCGAAAGCCCCCGGCGTCTCGGCTCCCGAGACTCGCTGCGCTCCTCACTACGTTGCGGTGCTTGCGTCGTCTGGGTACGCCGAGACGCCGGCCCCTTTCAGTCCCACCCTGTGGCGGCCGGTCAGTCAGCCGATGTGGGTGGGACTGAAAGGGGCGACTCGCTGGAGGAAGGTGGACGACGCAAGCACGCGAGCGAAGCGAGCGCGCGCAGCGAGTCCCCCGACTCCAGCGAGTCGGGGCTTTCGAGGTGACCCAAACTCTACCGGTTATACCAATATCTTCCTCTCACCGAATCTTCCGGACGCCGCTCACGTCGAACCCGCCGTCGTGAACTTCCGTCTCGAAGCGGATGATGTTCTCCGCCTCGATGCGGGAGAGGACGCCGCGAAATTCCTTGACGAACATCGTCCGCGCGCGCTTCGAGCCACCGGTTTCCCACCCGAACTGCAGGGTGCCCGAGGCGGCGTCCATCAGGTGCCCGAGTTCCGTCGACGCCAGCGTCTCCTCTTGCACGAGGAGGAGGATGAGGCCGCCCCAGTCGTACGCCGCCTTCTGAATTCCCTTCATCAGCAAGGCGATATCGCTCCACTCCATGTCGTCGCTGACGGCGGCGACGAGGTCGGTGACGGAGTCGATGACGACGAGGTTGCCCGCCGCGTTCGCACTCAGATAGTCGGCGAGGGCCTCGGGCGCCGTATCGCTACGCTCCTCCGTCGCGAGGTCGTTCACCGTCCGCGTCTTGCCCGCGTACCACTCCCGCGGAATCGGGCTCAGTTGGAAGTATTCGGGTGAGAGGTCGCGAAAGTGGACGTGGTCCGACGCCGACCGAATCAACTCCTCGTTCATCGTGTAGGACATCTCGCGTTCGAGGTCGTCGCTGTCGGCGGTGAACGAGATGTAATGTATCTCGTCCGGCGGCGACGCGGACGCCTCCAAGTCGCCGTAGTGGAGGTCGAACATCTCCGAATCGCCGTAGTAGAGACCGTTCATCGCGGCGCTGGTGTGGACGAACTCCCGAGCGCCCGCCCCCGCCTCGCCGCTCAACAGCACGACGCTCCCCGGCGGAGCGCCACCGCCGATGATGGAGTCGAGGCGAGCGATGCCGAAGGGAATCCGGTCCATGGGCGAGGTAGGTGCGTCCGTGAGTTATTGGTTGCGGCGCTCGGCGTCGATTCGCGCGCCGCGGTTGCGCCCCTCGGCGACCAGCACCCGGCCGTCGACGCCCGCAGCATCGAGGGCAGCGTGACCCGCCTCGCGTGCGTCCGCCGCGTGGTCGGCGTCGGTGACGCCGTAGACGACCGGCCCCCACGAGGACTGCCCCGCACCGTAGACGGCGGGCGCGTCGTCGAGCGCCGCGACGAGTTCGCCCGCCGGCGGGCGATACACCCCTCCCTGTTCGTCCGCGTACCACGTCCCGTTCAGGCGGCCGACCTCTGCCACCGCGGGGCCGAACCGCTCGGCCGACCCCTCGGTGATGGCGGGGAGGACGCGTCGGGCGACGACGCCGGCGAGGCGGTCGCTCGGCGACGGCTGCGCGGATTCGACGACGGTCCGCATACTCCGGTCCTCGGCGTCGCCGCTCGGCCCCACCGGCGAGTCGGGGACGACGATGAGAAAGCGCCAGTCGTCGGGAATCGAGTGACGGGCAGCGACGGGTGGGACCGACCACGCGCCCACGTCGGGGCGGTCCGTCGTGAACCGGGCGGTCGGGTGGCCGGCGTCGAGGACGAACCCGCCGTTCTCGAAGGTAGCGACGCCGACGCCGGAACGGCCCCCGCGACCCAGTTCGGGAGCGAGCGCCCGGACGTCGACCGTGCGGTCGTGGGCCCGCGCCACCGCTTCGAGGGTCGCGAGGGCGAACTGCGTCCCGCTTCCGAGGCCGACGTGCCGGGGGAACTCACCCTCGACGGTCAGGTCGGCGCCGGCCACGTCGAGCAAGTCGACGGCTCGCTCGGCGAACTCCCGAACGGCCGGGTGGTCGCAGGTCACCTCGTCGGCCGGCGTCGCGGCGACGCTGACGGTCGGGCGGTCGAGGCCGACGCCGAGGCTCCCGTAGAGCCGCTCGTGAGCGAGGCTCAGGTTACAGAAGCCGAAGTGGAGGCGCGCGAAGGCCGTGACGCGGGTCATTCAGGGCATCGGACAGAGGCTCGCGGTGAAGACGACCACCTCGTCGGTGTCGTTTCGCGCGCCGTGGGCCACGCCGCGGTCGTGGTGGACGACGCCCGGCGCCTCGATGGCTTCCTCGTCGTCGCCCTGAATCACCGTGACTTCCCCGTCCAGAACGTGAAAGACGTTCGTCGAGTCGCCGTGTTCGTGGGGGTGGAGTTCGGCGCCGGGACCGAGCGCGAACGCCTTCACCAACACGTCGTCGCTGACGACCAGTTCGGCGGTGAGGACCTCCTCGGGGTCGGGGTCGAGCGTCTCCAGTCGGTCGAGTGTCATGGAGGGAAATCGACTGCCGACGCCTTAACAGATACGGCTCGGAAAACGCTACTCAGGCCAGTTCTTCGGCGACCATGTCGACGCCGAACAGGTCGGGGTCCATCGCGAGGTCGGTCTGGCCGCGGGCGAAGTTGGGCAGCGAGTCGTGACTGTAGACGACGACCCGAACGTCGGGGTTGCGCTCTTTGACCACGGGGATGGACGTCGCCTCGTCGAGGTCGGTGAGGACGAACAGGTCGGCGTCGTCGATGCCGGCCTCGGACAGCGTGGCCGCGGTGAGGATACCCTCGACGCGCGCGACGTCGATGCCCTCGGTTTCGAGGGCGGCGGCGAGGTTGGCGTGGTCGGGGCCGGCGATGATGGCTCGGGTCACTACTCGTACTCGATGGTCGCGGGTGGTTTGTGTGTGACGTCGTAGACGACGCGGGCGACGTTGTCGTTCTCGCCCGTGATGCGGCTCTGGATGCGCTGGAGCGTCTCCCACGGGAGGTCCTGTGCGCGCGCGGTCATGCCGTCGCGGCTCTCGACCGAGCGGACGGAGACGACCCAGCCGTGGACGCGGTTGTCGCCTTTGACGCCCGTCGCCTTGCCGATGACGGCGGCGAAGGCCTGCCACGGGTCGTGTTCGGCCACCTCCTCCTCGACGACGTGACACGACTCGCGAGCGACTTCCAACTTCTCGGCGGTCACTTCACCGATGATGCGGACGGCGAGGCCGGGGCCGGGGAACGGCATCCGCTCGGAGACGACTTCTTCGAGGTCGAGCGCCCGCGCCACCTCGCGCACCTCGTCCTTGTAGAGGTCGCGGACGGGTTCGACGATGCCGTCGAAGTCGATGACCTCGGGCAGGCCGCCGACGTTGTGGTGGGATTTGATGTTGCCCTCGCTCTCGATGCGGTCGGGGTAGATGGTCCCCTGCACGAGGTAGTCGGCGTCGGTGTCGCGAGCGGCGCGTTCGAACTCGCGGATGAAGCCCTCGCCGATGACGTGACGTTTCTCCTCGGGGTCGGTCACGCCTTCGAGGGCGTCGAGGAAGCGCTCTTGGGCGTCGACGACGCGCAGGCTGTCCATGAACGCGAAGGTGTCGCGAATCTGCTCGGTCTCGCCTTTCCGCATCAGCCCGGTGTCGACGTAGACGGGCGTGAGTTGGTCGCCGATGGCGCGGTAGGCGAGTGCGGCGGCGACCGAGGAGTCGACGCCGCCCGACAGCGCGATGATGGCGTTGGCGTCGCCGACTTCCTCGGCGATTTCCGCGGTGGCCTCGTCGATGAAGCTATCGACGTCGACCATCAGGCTTGCACCTCCCGTTCGTCGTCAGTTATCTGGTCGAGTGTCGCTTCGACGAGTCCGACGAAGGGCGGACTCGCGCGGTCGGGTCGGGACCGGAACTCGGGGTGGAACTGCGTCCCGAGGAAATAGGGGTGGTCGTCGAGTTCGACAATCTCCATACGGTTCCCTGCGCGCCCGGAGAACGTGAGTTCACCGGCTTCGAGGTCGTCGATGTACTCGGGGTTGACCTCGTAGCGGTGGCGGTGGCGCTCGGTACAGGAGTCGGCCTCGTAAACCGCGTGTGCCAGCGTGTCGGGCTGGATGTCCGTCGTGTGTGCGCCGAGGCGCATCGTCCCGCCGAGGTCTTCGAGGTCGTACTGCTCGGGGAGGAGGTCGATGACGGGGTAGGGCGTATCCTCGTCGATTTCGGCGGAGTGAGCGCCCTCCAGACCGAGGACGTTCCGGGCGTACTCGATGACGGCCATCTGGAAGCCGAGACAGAGGCCGAGGAAGGGAACGTCGTTCTCGCGGGCGTAGCGGACGGCCTCGATTTTCCCCTCGGAGCCACGGGAGCCGAAGCCGCCGGGGACGACAATCGCGTCGGCGTCGCGAAGCCGCTCGGTGTGGTGGTCACGCATCTCGTCGGCGTCCACCCAGAGGACGTTCACCTCGACCTGTTCGTGGATGCCGGCGTGTTTCAGCGCCTCGTGAATCGACATATAGGCGTCTTCGAGGGCGTACTTGCCGACGAGCGCCACGTCGATTTCGCCGGTCCGCTCGCGGGTGACGAGTTCGCGCCAGCGGCTGTCGCGTTCGTCCTCCGGCAGCGCCTCGTCCGCGATGTCGAGTCGCTCCATCACGTACTCGTCGAGACCCTCCTCCTCGACCATCAGCGGGACGTGGTAGATGTCCTCGACGTCGGGATTCGAGAAGACGGCGTCGGTCGGCACGTCACAGAACAGCGCGATTTTCTCCCGCGTCTTCGGGTCGAGTCGGTCCTCGGAGCGCCCGACCAACACGTCGGGCTGGAGCCCGATAGAGCGCAGTTCCTTCACGCTATGCTGGGTCGGTTTGGTCTTCTGTTCCCCGTTTTTCGAGTAGGGGACGAGCGTGACGTGAGTGAAGAGGACGTCCTCCTCGTCTTCCTCGTGGGAGAACTGACGGAGGGCTTCGAGATAGGGCATCCCCTCGATGTCGCCCACGGTGCCACCGACCTCGACGATGCAGACGTCGGTCCCCTCCGCGGCCTCGCGGATGCGACGCTTGATGTCGTCGGTGATGTGGGGGATAATCTGGACGGTGTTGCCCAGATAGTCGCCCGCCCGCTCCTTCTCGATGACGTGTTTGTACGTCTTCCCCGTGGTGACGTTGTGGTCGGAGGTCATGTCCGTCCCGAGGAAACGCTCGTAGTTGCCGAGGTCGAGGTCGACCTCGCCCCCGTCTTTCAGGACGTACACCTCGCCGTGCTGATAGGGGTTCATCGTCCCCGCGTCCACGTTGAGGTAGGGGTCTATCTTGACGGCGGTCACGTCGAAGCCCGCATTCGACAGGAGGCGGCCGGTGCTCGCGGCCGTAATCCCCTTGCCGAGCCCGGACATCACCCCGCCGGTCACGAAAATGAACTTCCGACCCAGTTCCGGGTCGTACCCTGTGTCGGGTTCCGTCGGCATAATGACCCTGCGCGAGCGCGCATCAAAATCGTTTCGCCTGCCCGGTGGGCGTGTGGGGCGTGGGCATTCGGCGCGCCGAACGAACCGGCCCGTCGTGCCGGAAGCGTAGCATACGACACCGTGGCCGCCCTCGTCGCCGTATGGACCTGCCAGCGCCCGGCTTCGGCACCTACGAGTTGACCGACCCCGACGACTGTATCGAGGCCGTCCGGACGGCGCTCGAAATGGGGTATCGGCACGTCGACACCGCCGAATACTACGAGAACGAGCGACCGGTCGGTGAAGGAATCGCCGCGAGCGACGTCGACCGCGAGGACATCGTCCTCGCGTCGAAGGTGTGGCGCGACCGACTCGGCGGCGACGAGTTCCTCGCGAGCGCGCGCGAGCGCGTCGACTTGCTCGGTGTCGACACGCTCGATTTGCTGTACGTCCACTGGCCGCTCGACACCTACGACCCCGAGGAGACGCTCCCAGCACTGCTGGAGGCGCGTGAGACGGGGCTGACCCGCCACATCGGCCTCAGCAACTTCACGCCCACACAGATGGACGAAGCTATCGACCACCTCGGCGAACCGCCCGCCACCCATCAGGTCGAGATGCATCCCCTGCTCCAGCAGGACGAACTCCGGGCTCACGCCGAGCGCCACGACTACGAACTGGTGGCGTACGCGCCCATCGCGCGCAACGACGTGGCCGAAGTACCCGAAATCCAGCGGGTCGCCGAGAAACACGACGCCACGCCCGCACAGGTGTCGCTCGCGTGGGTGATGGCGAAGGGCGCAACGCCGATTCCCAAATCCGGGACGCCGGCACACATCCGCGCCAACTACGCGGCCCGGGACCTCGACCTCGACGACGAGGACATCACGCGTATCGACGGCATCGACCGCGAGGAGCGCATCGTCGACTTCCCCGAGGCGCCTTGGAACTGAGCGTTTGGCACTTCGTCACGCTTTTTACGGCCCACACTAAGGGTCGGGCATGAGCGCGGATGACAAGTATCCCGAGGAGAGCGGCCGACGGCGGTTCGTAAAGGGGGTCGTCGGTGGCTCGGCGCTCGCCGGCGTGGGCGCCCTCGGGACGGTCACCGTCAACAGCGCGACCGCCTCGCCGGGGTCCGGCGGGGGGTCCACGCAGGCGTGGGCCATCGAGAACACGGGCGGGCCGGCGCCGCGCGGAATGCCACAGATTCCGCTCGAAATCGATTCTGAGGGGTACATCCGGGGTATCTGGCCCGACGTCGAAACCACCATGCAGGGTGGCATCGAGGTTCAGGTCGCCGAAATGGACCTCGGTGGCTCGACCTACTCCTCGGAGTGGTTCCAATACTGTGGGCTCGAAGGGAATCAGGGTATCCAGCCGGGGTACGAGAGCGAGAACTACTTCCGGTCGGGTGCCGCCCCGGCCTACGACTGGCAGTCGAACAACAAGGAGGAGGGTGACCGCTTCCACGTCGACGACTTCGACGACTACACCGAGTGGGGCAACGGTATCGGCGACGCCGGCGTCGGCAAGCCCGCGACGGGAACGTGGCGCTCGGAGGAGTCCGAGAACCCCATCCCCATCCAGTTGCTCCGAAGTCCCCGCATCGAGGAGGCCGCCCAAGACGACGAGTGGCTACAAGCGAGCACCGCCGAGGGCTTCATCGCGTGGCTCAACAAGTGTACGCACTTCTGCTGTGTCCCCGGCTACAAGCAGACGGAAGACGCCGCGCGATTCGGAAACCCGAACGGCGTCTACTGCCAGTGCCACCAGTCGGTGTACGACCCCTTCTCGGTCGTCCAGACGCTGTTCGTCGCGCGACCCCGGCCCGACTAATTCTTACGCGCGCCCGCCGCTGACCGGCGGGAACAGCGCGAGTTCGTCGCCCGCTTCGAGTGTCGTCTCCAATCCGCCGCCAGCGCGGACGTTCTCGCCGTTTCGAAGGACGTTGATGTGGTCGGCGACGTCGCCGTCGTCGTCGAGAACGCGGTCACGGAGGGCCGGATGCGTATCGAGCAGTTCGTCGAGAGCGTCGCCGACCGTCGCACCCGGTTCAGCGTCGACGCGAATCTCCCGGTCGCCCGCCACTTCCGCGAGGTCCGCGAACAACTTCCACTGCATGGGTACGTCTCGCGCCCCGGCAGTCAAGAGGATTGCGTCTCTGCCGAGTCCGGGGGGCGGCCTCGGGCGTCAAGACGCCGGTACGTCTCGGGGGTGCAGACGACGTACACGGAGTCGCCCGCAGCGAGCGTCCGGTCGTGAGGCAAGTCGTCGATGCCGCCGTCGGCGCTCTTGACCGCGACGACGGTGGCGTCGAGCGCTTCGACGGCCGTCCCGACGAGGTCACTTCCCTCGCCGACCGTCAGGACGTACATCGTCTCCTCGGCGGCGCGAAGCAGGGATGCGAACTCGCGTTCGGCCTGTGGCTCGGCGGGCAGCGTCACCAGCCGATACGTCTCGGCGGCGTCGAGTCGCGTCGCGTCCTGTTCGTCGACGGCGAGGGTCGCCACGTCGTCGACGTGGGCGCGGAGTTCGGCGGTCAGGAGCCGCTCCGTCTCGGACCCCGTCTGCCACACCTGCACGCGGTCACCGGGGCTGGCGGCGTTGGCGGGGTCGGCCCGCACCGCGACGGCGACGGTGCCCGGTGCGAGCGTCGGCCCGATGCCCGTCGCTCGACTGCCGAGGGCGAGATATTCGACCGTGCCGTCGGCGGTCAGTTCGACGTCGACGTGGCCGACGCCGTAGTCGTCTCGCAGTCGGGTGCCGAGTCGCTCCTGAAGTTCGACGACGGTCAGGCGTCGGGGGAAGATGAGCGTCTTGCCGGCGAGGGCCTCCTTCGTCGACTCGGAGACGGGGTCGTACCCCTCCATGTCGCCGATGTCGTCGACGTCTTCGGGCAGGGTCACGTCGGTGATTCGGCCCACCGAGCGGACGAGCCGACTCACCTCGACGTCGAGTTCGCGCACCCCGGCCACGGCGAAGAAGTCGGTGGCGATGCGGTCACCGACGAGACGGCCCGCGGGCGCGCCGACGGCGCCGAGGCCAAGCGCCGCGACGTTGTACAGGATACGAGTGGTGTCGAAGATGCCAGTCTGTCCGCGAAGCAGGTCGGAGAAGATGCCGACGGTGTTGAGCGTGAGCGCGACGCCCGAGAGCCCGAACAGCACCGACAGCCACAGCGGCAGTCGGACCTTGGTGTACCAGCGATACACGAGTGCCGCGGTCCCCCCGACGACGGCGGCGCCGACGCCGAACGCGAGGAGTTCGGCGAGCGCGCGGAGCAGCGTCGAGTCGACGGCCGGCGCAGCCACCTGCAGGAGGGTCACGCGACCACCTCCCGGAACGTCGTGACTGCGTCGTAGGTGCCGACGACGAACAGGTCGTCGCCCGCGACGAGTTCCTGTGAGCCACGGGGGGCGAACTGCCAGCGGCCGTCGTGTCTGACAGCGAGGACGGTCACGCCGTGACTGTCGCGGACAGCGGCGGCACCGATGGTCGTCCCCGCGAGGGGCGACCCCTCCCGAATCGTCACTTTGCGAATCCGGTGGCCCGCCCGCCGGAGGAGCGAGAGGAGTTCGTACTCGCGGCGGGTGCCCCGGGACTTCACGGCGAGACGGTCGACGGTGGTGCCGAGGAGCGACGACGACTGACTGGCGTCGACGGCGACGGTGACGCGCCCGTCGCCGCCGTCGGCGACGGGGAGCGGGGGGGCGAGCGGCGGTGCGGGCAGGTCGGTGCCGCCGTCGGTTTCGGCGCCGCGCGTCGCGTCGCGAGCGCGGTCACTGCGGAGGCTGACGACGGTCCCCTCGTAAGTTCGGTCGGGCGTCGCGAGCGTCACCTCGTCGCCGCGGGCGGTGCCGGTCGGCAGAAGGGCGCGGAGCGAGACGCCGCGCTTGCCCGACGGGATGCGCTTCGAGAGGCCGCCCAGCGGCGGCGCGGCGTTCACCGTCGCACTCGCACGCTCGTCGAGTGATACCGACACGTCCGCGAGGTCGAACTCCGTCCGGAGGCGGTCGGCCACCCGCGACTCCAGTTCGACCAGCGGCACGTCGGCGGGAAAGGTCGCCGACCACTCCTGCATCTCGCTCCGGAGGTCGGCGGGGACGGCGGGGTAGCCCTCCATGTCGCCCACGTCGCCGGAGATACGAATCTCGACCTGACCGCGTCCGCCGACGAGTTCGACGACGTCGGAGGAGAGCGTGCGATTGGTGAGTTTGCGAAGCGAGAGTCGGCGGGGGAACTCAGCGCCCATCTTGTCGCCGACGCTGTGGGCGTACAGCGAGAGCATCAACACGAAGATGACGGCGACGCTGAGCCGAACCTGATTCGCCGACTGCGTGAACGTGGGGTCGTTGAGCGCCATCAGCCCGCCGTTGATGCCGGCGATGGCGACGGCGAGGACGACGACACCGAGCGCGGGGACGGTGACACCCGTGATGTACTTGAAGGCGAACCCGAACCCCCAGGCGACCAGCGCGGGGACGATGCCGGTCAGAATCCCGAGATAGAGTCCGAGCAGCACCTCGACCGGGAAGGAAGCCATGGGAAGGCCTGCACGCGGACGCCTAATAGGATTGCTGTCCGAAAGGGCGGGGCCACGACGTGCCCTTTATCACTCCGTGCGCGAGAGCGTAGGCCATGGCTGCGAGTCGAGGCGACAAACTCCTCGGCGTCCGGGCGGCGGTGGGGCTAACGCTCCTCGCCGGCGCGCTCTCCATGGTGACGGGTATCGTCCACATGGGGTCGCCGGTGGGACGCCCGCTCGTCTCGTTCGTGCCGCCAGTCGCCCGCGCGACTGCTGGGTTCACGGGCACGCTCACCGGGTTTCTCCTGCTCGGGAGCGCCCTCGGCCTGCGTCGGGGGTTGCGCGCCGCGTGGTACTCGACGCTCGGGTTGCTCGTCGTCTCGGCGGGGCAGGGACTCATCCAAGCGAGCGAGACGTCGATTCCGCTGGTGGTGCTGTCGGTGTTGGCGCTGCCCGCGGTGGCCCTGAACCGCCGTCGTTTCGACCGAACGGTCGACTTCTCGGCGTCCCAGATTGCCGCCTTCCTCGCGCTCGGCGGCTCACAGGTGTACATCACCACCGGCGCGTACGCCCTTCGCGAGCAGTTTGGGGGAATCAACACGCTCGTCGACGCCCTCTACTTCGCCATCGTTACGTCCAGCACCGTCGGCTACGGCGACATCACGCCGCAGACGGCGGTGGCGCGACTGTTCGCCATCTCGGCGCTCGTCGTCGGCACCGCGAGTTTCGCCATCGCGCTCGGTGTCCTGCTCACCCCGGCTATCGAAGCCCGACTCGTCAAAGCACTCGGTAAAATGACACAATCAGAACTCGACCTGCTCGACGACCACGTGCTCGTGCTCGGGTACGGTGACCTGACCGAAGCGCTGGTCCAAGAACTGAGCGGCAAATCCCAGTTTCTCGTCGTCGTCCCGGACGAAGACCTCTCGCGGCGGCTCAGCGAGCGCGGCGTCGACACGCTCGTCGGCGACAGTAGCGACGAGTCGACGCTCCGGCGCGTCCACGTCGAGGAGGCGCGGGCCGTCGTCACCGCAACGAACGACGACGGCGCCGACGCGCTCGCGGTGTTGACCGCCCGCCAACTCGCGCCCGACGTCCACATCGTCGCAGCGGCGACCCAACGGGAGAACGTCGACAAACTCCGGCGGGCGGGCGCCGACACGGTCATCAGCCCCGCGAGCATCGGCAGTCACCTGCTGGCCGAGTCGGCACTCGGCGGACGAGACGTCGACACGGAGGCCGTGGCGGACCGCCTACTCGACGAAATCTAGGGCTGGCCTCGGTCGACCACCGCCACGTCGCAGTCCACGTCGCGCAGGCGCTCGAACGTGGGCGGCGAGACGAACCGAGAGGCGCGCGAGCGGTCGCCGGATGAGCCGACGACCAACAGGTCGTACGCGCCCGCGTTGGCGCCGATGAAGTCCGTGATTCGACTGCGGGCCACGCGCGTCTCGACGTCGACCGGGACCGTCTCGGCGAGGTCGGCCAGCCGTTTCTCCGCGTTCCGGCGCTCTACCTCCGCGTCGATACAGGTACAGACGCTCAGACTGCCGCCCCGGCCGACGAGTCGCGCCCCGAAATCGAGCATGGCGTGAGCGGTGTCGCCCGGTCGGGCGACGGCGACGAGAACCCGCCGCCAGCGACGCGTCCCGGTCGTCGGGCGGAAGGCGATGGTGTCGTATCGGCTGTCGAAGACCCCCCGGACGTACGGCGAGAGCAACCCCGTCTCCTCCTCGTACGGCGTGACCACGAGGTCACAGTTCGCGTTCGCCGCCGTTTCGAGCGTCGTCGGGACCGGCGCACCGCGCGCGACGACGACGTCGCAGGGGACGCCCGCCCGCGTCCGCACGCGCTCGGCCGTCGATTCGAGGCGGTCCACCGTCGCCGTGGCCTCGTCGTCGTCGGCTTCGGGGTCGAGCACCGCCAGCAACACCACCTTGCCGGCGTCGTGGGCGGCGGCGAGCGTCGCGCCGAACAGTGCCGTCGTCTCCGCGCGGTCGTGGTCGCCCCGCATCGGGACGAGGACGTGGTCGTCGCTCCGGGCGGTGTCGTAGAGATACTGCGCGCGACGCTCGTAGAAACGGTTTCGCCAGACGGCGAACACGAGAGCGACGAGGCCGCCGAAGACGGCGACGCTCGCGACGTACGCCTCGGGCGAGGCGTCGTCGGTGACGAGAACGAGCAGCGCTGTCGAGAACGCCGCAGGCTCCTCCACGTCGAGCAACCACGTGGCGGCACCGGTGAGGAAGATAGAGAGCGCGGCGCTCGCGGGCGAAACGGCGGCGTTGGCGGCGAATGGCGCCGAGAAACGGATGGCCGCCCACCCGCAGCAGGCGCCGACGACGAGGCCGACGACGAACTTCCGGGGCGAGGCGTAGCGACCCTCGGGGTCCGAAAAGAGCGTGTAGACGCCGGAGGCAAGCGGCGGGAAGAGCAGGAAGGAGAGTTCGGCGAAGGCGTTCGAGATGAGCGTCACGAGGCCGATGAGGAGGGGGACCGCCACCAGCACCGTCAGGTGGAGGAGGTTGCCGGTGTGTTGGAGCCACCGGCTGAAGGCGGCGAGTTCGCGCCGCTCGAATCGCCGCACGCGCCGGGCACCGGCGACGAGGCGGGCGAGCACCCCCTCGAACATCCTACTTGAGTGTCGCGGCGGCGCCGAGCGCCAGTTCTATCATCCGCTCGACGTTGTCGTGGGCCTTCGGCGGGAGTTCCTCTGCCGTCGCGTCGCCGCTTCCCTTCTGCGTGCCCGTGACGAGGTTGCCGTCGACGGTGCAGATGGCGCCCGCGCGCAGTCCCTTCCGGCGAGCGAGAGTGAAGAGAGCGGCAGCCTCCATCTCGACGGCGAGCAAGCCCGCATCCTCCCAGTCGTCGACGTACTCCTCCGTCTCGGCGTAGAAGGCGTCGTCGGTGACGATGGGGCCGACGTGAATCGCCTCGTCGTTCGCCTCGGCGGCGGCGACGAGCGCCTGCACCACGCCGTGGTCGGGGACGGCCGGATACTCCACCCGCTCGTAGCGCTTGGTCGTCCCCTCCTCCTTGGCGGCGGCGGTGGCGACCACCATGTCGCCGATTTCGATGTCCGCCTGCAACGCGCCGGTCGTCCCCGGTCGGATGACCGTCTCGACGCCGACGGCGGCGAGTTCCTCCAGCGCGATGGCCGCGGAGGGCGACCCCACGCCCGTCGAACAGAGAGTCAGGGGCACGCCGTCGTACTCGGCGTTACACAGGCGATACTCGCGGTTGTGGGCCAACTCCACGACGGAACCGTCGTCGCAGGCGTCGGCGATTCGCTGGACGCGGTCCGGGTCGCCCGGAAGGAGCGCCACGTCGTGTACGTCGCCCTCGTCGACCCGAAGGTGTGGCTGGACTGCCATACCGACACTCGCCCCGCCGGGGAGAAAAACGTTCCCGGCTGGCGGAGAGCCGAAATTCGGTGAAGGTTCGGTGAGCGTTCGGTCCCCCTTCGGTAACATCTCGGAAAATCATCATATGTGTGTCGGGCATCGGTCCACGTGCATGACGGACGAAAACTCCAGTCAGACGGGATGGTTCGAATGGATAGTCGACGACCTGCGCGGCGAATCGGCGGCGTCGAGACGGCAGTTCCTCCAGCGGTCGGCGACGGCAGGCGCGGGAGCGCTTGCACTCTCGGTCGCGGGGTCGAACGCCGCACTCGCACAGGAGGCCGAGGACGACGAGACGAGCGACGTCGACGTGTTGAACTACGCGCTCACGCTCGAACACCTCGAACACGCGTTCTACCGCGACGGGCTGGAACGGTTCGGCGAAAACGACTTCGAGGAGGCGCGGGCGCTCCAAGGGCTGGCCTACCGGACCCGCAAAGACGTGCGCCCCAACTTCGTGTCGATTCGCGACCACGAGCGTGCTCACGTCGACACGCTGACCGCAGTCGTCGAGGATTTGGGTGGCGAGCCAACCGCGGAGGCGTGTTACGACTTCGGGGTCGAGGACGTCGACGACTTCATCGCCGTCGCGGGCGTGCTCGAAAACACCGGCGTCTCGGCGTACGACGGCGCGATTTCGATGGTCGAGAACGCGGACCTGCTGACCGCGGGCGCGACCATCGCCACCGTCGAGGGGCGTCACGCGGCGTATCTGAACACCCTCAACGAGAAGGACCCGTTCCCGTCGGCGTTCGACGAGGCAAAGAGCATGGACGAAATCCTGAGCGCGGCGGGTGGGTTCATCGTCGACTGTTGAGTCGGGGACCCACCACCGGTGGGCTTACGGTGATGGTCACTCTGCTGGTGAACGATGGAGGCCCGTCTCTGGTACGTACTCACCGGAACCCGAGGCGGTGTCAACCGTATCCGGCTCCTCCAAGTTCTCGACGAGCGACCGCGAAACGCCAACCAGCTCGCCGAGGAACTCGACCTGCATTACGAAACTGTCCAGCATCACCTCGACGTGCTGGTTGACAACGGCGTGTTACGGAGCAGCGGCGACGACTACGGCGCGGTGTACCTGCCCACGCCGCAGGCGGAGGACCACTGGGACCTCGTCGAGGAGATTATCGAGCAGGTGGACTGAACATGACGACAACACCCACGGCGAACGGAATACTTTCGACGGACGGTGGTCGGGGATGAGCGTATGGACCGACATCGCGCGCCTCGCCACGGCAATAAACGTGTGCTTGCTCCTCGGACTCGGCTACGTCTGGGGACGGAACTACCTCGCGGTGCGGACGAAACACACCCTCGGCCTACTGCTGTTCTCGGTGTTTCTCCTCGCGGAGAACGGTCTCACGCTCTACTACTATCTCATCGACCCGGACCTCTCGGTGTGGTACAGCACCAAGATGCCGACCATCGTCTGGCAGGCGACGATGACGCTGCACGTCCTGCAGACGCTCGGCCTCGCCTTCCTGACGTGGGCCACGTGGGACTGAACGGGGCTTGGGTGCGGCCCTCACGAGTCACACCGTTTCAGATATCCAAGCACACATCCGGCTGGCCGACGACGGCCGAGCCATGCCCCTCCACCGACGACGACTGCTCACCGCCGGCGCGACGGCCGGCCTCCTCGGCCTCGCGGGCTGTCTCGATTCGCTCGATGACGAGACTGAGTCCTCGAACGCGACACAGCTCCGCCTCACCCTCGTCGAAGCACCGACGCCTCTGCGCGAGGGCTACGTAGTCGAGTTCGGAGAGACGCGGCGCCCGGACGACGACGACGCCTTCGCGGCGGCGCTCGCGGGCGAGTCCTACACCACCCAGTATCGGACGCCCTTCGGCTCGCGACCGGACGACCCGCGGTACGTCCGCCACGAGGGAACCTACTACCGACTCGGGTCCGTCGTCGTCGACGAGGCGGCGACCACGCATCCGGTGCTTCGGCTGTCAGAAGTTGCAGATGCCGAGTCGAGCGACGCACCCGAGGCGGTGCAGGCGGATTCGCTCTCGGAGGCCGACCGGGGCACGGTCCACGTCGCCCACATGGCGGCGCGGGCGCGGGGTAACGTCGGCGGCGCGCCGTGGGGACTCGTCCAGCGCGGCGGGTTCGTCTATCGCGACGCGGAGCGAGCGGCCGAGAGCCGACTGGTCGGTGACGACGCGCCTTCACACGTCGCCTACCGCGGGACGGTGTACGAACTCAGCGTGACGCGCGAGGAGTTTCACGAACCGGTGTACCGGGCGACGGCGGAGCCAGTCGCCGAGTCGCCGGAGCGGTTGGAGGCGATTCTCCGGGCGCAGTTCGTCGACGCCCGCCTGTCGCGGGAGTCGCTCTCCGACGAGGCCCGCTCTATCCTCCTGACGGCCCGCGTCGACGGGTACGAGGAGTCCCACCCCTACTCAGAGGCGTATCGCTCGGTGCTGACGGGACTGCACGCTCGCGCGTACCTCGACGGCAACATCGAGAAAGACGCGTACACGGACGATTTGGGGACTGGCCGTGTGCTGTACGGGGAGACGTACTACGACTACCGGTTGCGGTTCGTCTAAGCGACGGCAAACAGCAACACGTTGTGGGCGCCGGGGCCGAGGCCGACGGCGGCGACGAAGCCGAGAATCAGCCGGCCCTCCATCGGCGCCTCCCGGACCGTCTCGGTGAGCGCGACGACGACCACGCTCGCGACGGCGAGTTTCACGAGGACGAACAGCCACCCGCTCCCGAGGATTGGTGCGGTGGGGAGCGACGCCGCGAACTCGATGACGAGCGCCGAGAGCGGGGTGCGCTCGCCGAAGCCGAGGAGGTCGATGCCGATGGCCGTCGAGACGCCGTCGAGGGCGTGGGCGGCGACGGCGAGGACGCCGAGGCGCCCGGTGTCGACCACGCCGGGCCGGACCCGGCGGAGGAGCGCCCACGTCGCGCCGGCGACGACGGCAGTGACGACGATGATGCCGAACGAGGGAAGGAGCCGGAGCGAGCCACGGTCGAGGCCGACGCCGACGACGGCGGCGACGGCCGGGACGAGCGCGAGACAGCCGACACCGGCGAGGAGACGGGGGGTCGAAGTCGACTGCTCGGCGGCCGCGAGCCACGTCGCCCCGGCGACGACGGCGACGGAGAGGTAGACGGCGGGGGTGCCGGCGAAGGGGCGGGCGACGGCCGGAAGCGACTCCATCGCGTAGAGGACGTGGAGCGCGGAGCCGAGGACCATCCACGGCGCAAACGCGAGAATCGTCGCGTCGGTGACGGGCGGGCGGCGACGGCGGAGTAGCGCGCCCACGGCGACGAGGCCGACGACGAGCGCGAGCAGGTAGGGGACGGGCGGGAGCGCGAATCCCTCGGGGAGGACGGCCATGGAGGATGAGCGGCGAGTCGGCGGGAAAGCCTTACGCTCCGACGGCGTGATACGGATTATCGTAACTGTGCCCCGGTGGTTCGCCGAGATAGTCCGGCGAACCACCGGTACTGACTTACAATAAACCGTATGAGTGAGTGACATGGACCGAGCCGATTTCGCCGCGTGCATCGACCACACCGTCCTCGGCCCGGAGACGACGCTCGCCGACGCCGAGCGCGTCGTTCGGGAAGCGGCCGAACACGGCACGAACGCCTGCATTCCCCCGTGTTACGTGCGCGAGGTGGCCGACGCGGCGCCGTCGGTGACGCTGATGACCGTCGTCGGATTTCCACACGGTCAGCATTCCTCCGTCGCGAAACGCGAGGAGGCGGTGGCGGCGTGGGACGACGGCGCCGACGAACTCGACGTGGTGTTGAACGTCGGGCGACTCAAAGCCGGTGACGACGAGGCGGTCGTCGACGAACTCTCGGAACTCGTCGCGGCGGTGCCCGTCCCGGTGAAAGTCATCGTCGAGGCGCCGCTGTTGACGGAGGCGGAACTGCGCCGGGCGGGCGAGGCGGCAGTCGAAGCCGACGCCGACTATCTCAAGACGGGGACGGGGTTCGCCGGGCCGGCGACGGTCAGCGACGTCGTCTTGCTCGGAGAGTATCTGCCCGTGAAAGCGAGCGGCGGCATCGGGACGGCCGAGGCGGCGATGGCGATGCTCGAAGCGGGAGCGACCCGCATCGGGTCGTCGTCGGGCGTCGAGTTGGTCGAGGGGTTCGAGGGCTAATCACGGACCGTTTGGCTTTTCTCTGCGCGGGCGCAAGCGAGCGTACCCGAAATGGCCCGCTATCACATCGAGACGTACGGGTGTACGGCAAACAGAGGTGAGAGCCGAGCCATCGAGCAGCGGCTTCGCGACGGGGGCCACCACCCCGCCGACGGCCCCGAAGACGCCGACGTTGCCATCCTCAACACCTGTACGGTCGTGGAGAAGACGGAGCGGAATATGCTCCGGCGGGCCGAGGAACTGCAGGACGAAACCGGTGACCTCGTCGTCACGGGCTGTATGGCGCTAGCACAGGGCGAGGAGTTCGCCGAGGCGGACGTCGACGCCGACGTAGTCCACTGGGACGAGGTGCCCGAGGCGGCGATGAACGGCGAGTGTCCGACGACGACACCCGACACCGAGCCGATTCTCGACGGCGCCATCGGCATCCTCCCCATCGCCCGCGGCTGTATGAGCGACTGCTCGTACTGCATCACCAAGCGCGCGACGGGGAAGATAGACTCGCCGCCGGTCGAGGAGAACGTCGAGAAGGCGCGGGCGCTGATTCACGCGGGCGCGAAAGAAATCCGCATCACCGGACAGGACACCGGCGTCTACGGCTGGGACGAGGGCGAGCGAAAGCTCCACGTCCTGCTCGACCGCATCTGCGACATCGAGGGCGACTTCCGGGTGCGCGTCGGCATGGCGAACCCGAAAGGCGTCCACGGCATCCGCGACGAACTCGCCGACGTCTTCGCCGAGAACGACGAACTCTACAACTTCCTGCACGCACCGGTGCAGTCGGGGTCGAACGACGTCCTCGGCGATATGCGCCGCCAGCATCAGGTCGAGGAGTTTCTCGAAGTCGTCGAGACGTTCGACGACCGGCTCGACGAGTGGACGCTCTCGACTGACTTCATCGTCGGTTTCCCCACCGAAACCGAGGCCGACCACGAGCAGAGCATGGACCTCCTCCGGCGAGTGCGCCCGGAGAAAATCAACGTCACGCGCTTCTCGAAGCGGCCGGGGACCGACGCCGCGGACATGAAGGGACTGGGCGGGACGGTCAAGAAAGAGCGGTCGAAGGCGATGTCGGAACTGAAACGCGAGGTGGTCGGAGAGGTTCACGAGTCGATGGTGGGCGAGCGCCGCGAGGTGCTCGCGGTTCGGCCGGGCACCGCCGACTCCGTGAAGTGTCGCGACGGCGCCTACCGGCAGGTCATCGTCCAACACGCCGACGAACACGACGTCGCCCCCGGCGACTTCCTCGAAGTGGAGATTACGGGCCACGAGACGATGTACACCTTCGGACAGCCAGTATGAGCAAGTGGCTTCGGAGTGGCCTCCGCCGAGACATCTGCATCGTCGTCGCGAGCGAGGGGGAGCCGACGGCACAGGAGTGTAAGGCGGCGCTCGAATCGCAATATGGGAGCCGCATCGACCCGTCGAAGTTCTACGGCGCGCTGGAGACGCTGACGAGCAAGGGCCACCTCACGAAGCGAGCGGAGGGCATCCACGACCGGTACGCGCTCACTGAGGCGGGAGAGCAGGGCCTCCACGAGCAGTACGAGTGGATGCAGGACGCACTTTAGCGGGCCGGCGTCGACGCCGACGAGCGCTCGGCGGCGTCTTTCCACTCGCCCAGTCCAGCAGGGTCGAGGTGGACGTGAACGTCCGAGACGGGTTCGATGTCGCGGACGCGCTGGCGGAGTTCGGTTTCGATGTCGTGGGCTTCGGCGAGGGTGTGGTCGCCGTCGACTTCGGCGTGGAACTCGACTTCGATGACGTGTCCGGAGTAGTAGGCGACGAAGTCGTGAATCCCGCGAACTTCGGGGTGTGAGCGGATGGCACGCTCGATTCGCTCCCGTTCCTCGGCGGGTGGGGCGCTGTCCGAGAGGTAGCGAACGTTCTCCCGAGAGATGTCGATGCCTTGGTAGATGACGAGCAGGCTCACCACGCCCCCGGCGACCGGGTCGAGAATCGGGTAGCCGAGGGCCATGCCGACGACGCCAGCGAAGGCCGCGAGCGTCGTGTAGATGTCGTTCTTGCTATCGGCGGCGAGAGCGCGCAGACTCGGCGAGTCGACCGTCCGGTTGACGGCGACGGTGTACCAGTAACAGCCGTAGCGGACGACGAGCGCGAAGACGAGACCGGCCACGAGGATACCGCTGTACTCCGCCGTCGGCCCCGTGAGAAGTGCGTGGCCGGCGTCGTAGAGGAGTTTCAGTCCGAGAATGACGAGGACGCCGCCCACGAACAGCGCAGAGAGGGGTTCGAATCGGTCGTGGCCGTGAGGGTGGGAGGCGTCGGCGTCGTCGTAGACGAACCGCCCCCAGACGAGGACGACGGCGCTCGCGAGGAGGTCGGCGACGGAGTGAGCGGCGTCGGCCATGAGCGCGAGGCTCCCCGACGCGACGCCGAGGACGCCCTCGACGATGATTTTGAGGACGTTCGAGGCGACGTTGACCCACGACGCCTTGAGGAACGAATCGCGGTCCGCGCTCATGCCTCGACAAAACGCCCAGACCCACATAAGGAGTGCCATTAGGCGCGTCAAAGGCAGGTTTCGACTCAGTCTAACGAGAGGTGGACGGCGCGGTCGTCGCCGGGAATCGTCGCGTCGGACTGGGCGGCGAAGGCGTCTCGGAGGCGGTCGAACGTCTCGTCGACGGCTTCGACGATGACCGTCGTGTCGCTGACGACGGGCATGAAGTTGGTGTCGCCGTCCCAGCGAGGAACGACGTGCGTGTGGAGGTGGTCGTCGATGGAGCCACCGGCGGCGCTGCCGCCGAGATTGAGGCCGACGTTGTAGCCGTCGGGGTCGAACGCGCGGTCCATCGCGTCGAAGGTCCGCTGTTTGAGGCGGGCGTGGTCGAGGAGGGTCGCGTCGTCCAGCGCACCGTATCGGCGCTCGTGGGCGTACGGGATGACCATCGCGTGGCCGGGGTTGTAGGGGTAGTTGTTCAGGATGACGAAGGCGTGGTCGCTGCGCGCGACGATGCGACTCGCCCGGTCGTCGTCGCGGTCGGGGAGGACACAGAACGGACACCCCTCGATGTCGTCGTCGCCGTCGCGAGTTACCCACTCGATGCGCCACGGGGCGAACAGTTGCTCCATGAGGGCAACGGCGGTAGCCACGGATTTATACTGTCGGCTCGGCGCCGTAGCGTCTGACTCGCGTCTGACGCGGCTACGTTCTCACGGCTGAGAACCCGACTAATCCCGGATTAAACCCGCTTAATCCGGGTTAATCGACTGCCGGGCTTATGCAAACGGCACCGAGACAGGGGGATGTGATGAAGGCGAAGCAACCCGACCCAAACGCCAACCTCGAACTATGTCCCGACTGCGGCCGAGAAACCAGACACGCGGTTCGGGTGGAAATCCGAACGGAGAACCCCGCGTCGTCGAACGCGGCGTTCTCGCGGGAACCCTATCGGGTTGCAGTCTGTGACGTCTGTGAAGCGGAGTCGATACAGCGGATGAACGACGCCTAGGCCGTCGTGACCTCACACCCGTCTTCGGTGACGATGAGGGTGTGTTCGGCCTGACTGACCAGACACCCCTCTTCCTCTTTCAACACGGGATAGCCGTGGATGACGTCCTGCTGTTTGAGGCGTCGGAGCGCCATCTCGGCGCGTGAGACGTCGAGCCACCGGGCCGCGAAGGGAAGGGTTCGGTACTCCGAGGTGACGACGTCGAGCACTTCGCGGGCCTGTCGGTTGCGGACGGAGCGCTCTCGCTCCAGCCCGTAGATTTCCTCCTTGTTCCCCTCGCTCACCTTGCCGCGGCCGTCGGTGGCGAAGGGTTCGATGGCGACGACGTCGCCGACTTCGAGTTCGGCGCCGTGTTCGATGCCGCGGTTGGGGATGTTCGGCCCGGTGTGGGCGTCCCACTGTTCGACGCCGTGCCCGGAGAGGTTGAGGACGGGCGTGTAGCCGTAGCCGCGGATGACGTCCTCGATTTCGCCGCCGATGGTGCCGGTGTCGGCGCCGGGTTCGACGGCATCGATGGCCACGTCGAGAGCCTCCTCGGCGGCCTCGACCATCTCCGGGTTGCCCGAGAGGTCGACCGTCGTCGCAGCGTCGGCGATGTAGCCGTCGACGTGGACGCCGACATCGAGACAGACCATCTCCTCGCCGAACTCGGTGTCGTCGTCGCGGGCGGGCGTCGAGTGACTGGCCTCCTCGTCCACGCTGATGTTGACGGGGAAGGCCGGGCCGTCCGCGAGTTCGTCGATGCGCGTCTCGGCGTGTTCGGCCACTTCGAGGTGGGTCACGCCCGGTTCGACCATCTCGGCTGCCTCGTCGAGGACGGTCCGCAGCGCCTCGCCAGCCTGGCGATACTTCTCGACGGTTTCCTCGTCGAGGGGTCCTACGCTCATGGACGCTCTTGACGTGAGCCGGGGAAAGAGGTTGCGGCATTGGCGACACGCAGTTCGAGAATAACGGCAGGTCTTTCACGCTGGTGGCTGAATTCAGCGACGATATGAGCTACGATAAGGTCGAGGTACCTGCCGACGGTGAGCGCATCACCGTCGACGAGGCGACCGGCGAACTCGACGTACCGTCGAACCCGATTATTCCCATCATCTACGGCGACGGTATCGGCACGGACGTCGGCCCCGCGGCACAGACCGTTCTGGACGCCGCCGCGGAGGCCACCGGACGCTCGATTAGCTGGATGCGGCTCTACGCCGGCGAGTCGGCCCGCGAGCGCTACGACGAGAACCTGCCCGAGGAGACGGTCAAGGCGATTCGCGAACACCGCGTCGCCATCAAGGGACCACTCACGACGCCCGTCGGCTCCGGCTTCCGGTCCCTGAACGTCGCGCTCCGGAAGAAACTCGACCTCTACACGAACATGCGACCGACCTACCATCTCGACGGCGTCCCCTCGCCCGTCACCCATCCCGAGAAGATGGACATGGTCAACTTCCGGGAGAACACGGAGGACGTCTACGCGGGCATCGAGTGGGAGGCCGGCACCGAGGAGGTAGAGCGCGTTCGCGAGTTCGTCGAGGAGGAGATGGGCTTCGACAACACCATCCACGACGGCCCGGTGGGCATCGGTCTCAAGCCCATCTCGGAGTTCGGGAGCAAGCGCCTCATCCGACAGGCCATCGAGTACGCCCTCGAAAACGACCGTGACTCCGTGACGCTCGTCCACAAGGGCAACATCATGAAGTTCACCGAGGCGGCGTTCCGGGACTGGGGCTACGAAGTCGCCGCCGAGGAGTTCGGCGAGAACGTCATCACGGAGGACGAACTCTGGGACGAACACGACGGCGAGGCGCCGGCTGACGTGGTCGTCGTCAAGGACCGCATCGCCGACAACATGCTCCAGCAACTCCTCACCCGGACGGAGCAGTACGACGTGCTGGCGATGCCGAACCTCAACGGCGACTATCTCTCCGACGCCGCCGGGGCACAGATTGGCGGGCTGGGCATCGCGCCGGGCGCGAACCTCGGCGACGGCCGCTGTCTCGCCGAACCCGTCCACGGCTCGGCACCGAAGTACGCCGGGCAGGACAAGGTCAACCCAACGGCGATGATTCTCTCCGGCCGCATCATGCTCGAACAGTTGGGCTGGGAGGACGCCGCTGACCTCGTTCGGGACGCCGTCGAGGAGACTATCGTCTCGGGCAAGGTCACCTACGACCTCCACCGACAGATAGAGGGCGGGACCAAACTCGCCACGAGCGAGTACGCCGAAGCGGTCGTCGAGAACCTGCACGACTTGGCGTAAGGCGGGCGTAGCGGGTGTTCGGATGGCGACAATATCGCGCAGGATTCTACACTAATTTATAGTCGGAGGGGGAGGTAGGCGTATGAGCGAGCCACACGTGCTTCTGCTCGGCGCACCGGGTGCAGGGAAAGGGACCCAGAGCAAGCGTCTTGCCGACGAGTTCGATATCGAACACGTCACGACGGGCGACGCCCTCCGCGCGAACAAGGACATGGACATCAGTCACATGGACACGGAGTACGACACGCCCCGCGCGTACATGGAGGCGGGCGAACTCGTCCCCGACGAAGTCGTCAACGAAATCGTCAAGACGGCGCTGCAGGAGGCCGACGGCTACGTCCTCGACGGCTACCCCCGCAACCTCGACCAAGCCGAGTATCTCTCCGACATCACCGACCTCGACGTCGTCGTCTTCCTCGACGTGAGCGAGTCGGAACTCGTCGACCGCCTCACCGGCCGGCGAGTGTGTGACGACTGCGGCGCCAACTACCACGTCGAGTTCAGCCCGCCGGAGACGGAGGGCGTCTGTGACGAGTGTGGCGGCGACCTGATTCAGCGCGACGACGACACGGAAGACACCGTTCGCGAGCGCCTCCGCGTCTACGAGGAGAACACCGAACCCGTCGTCGAACACTACCGCGACGAGGGCGTCCTCGTCGAAATCGACGGCGAAGGGACACCGGACGAAGTGTTCGAGGCCATCCGCGACGAAGTCGCCGACGCCGCCTGAGCGCGGTCGAATCTCGTTTTCGGACCGTCACCAGCGGACCCAGAGTAAAAGCTTCATAACTGTCGGGGGGAAACTGACTCGCAATGGCACGGACCGAGCAGAAAGTGCGAACTCTCGTCTCCGAGGACGCGGAGATGGCCTCTGTCATCGAGACGGTCCTCGACCGCGCGGACGACGAGGGCGAGGTCAAGTGGGTCGACGTCCGCGACGACATCTCGAGCGGCCAGTGGGGCCGACTCATCGAAACCGGCGTCCTCATCGACGGCGAGACTGGCTTCCGACTGGACGACCCCGAGGCGACTCGTGAGGCCCTCGAAAACGACGAAACCACGTCGTCGGGGTCGAGCGACGGCGAGTCCTCGTGGTCGAAGTGGGACAAGGGCGCGGCGCTCGTCAGTATCGGTCTCTTCGCGGGCTACTCGTGGGCCCCGATGCGGAACCTCATCGGGTCGGCGATGAACGTCCCGCTCGGTCCACTGAACTCGGCGCTCCCGTTTTACGCCGTCGTGATGGTACTCGCCGTCGTGACGGGACTCTATTCGACCATCCTGCAAGCGAACCTGATGGACAGCGAGAAGATGGGCGAGTATCAGGAACAGATGCAGGAGATTCAGGAAAAGCGCAAGGCGGCCAAAGAGCGCGGCGACGACGAGGCGCTCGACCGCATCCAAGACGAGCAGATGGAAGCCATGGGCGACCAGATGGGCATGTTCAAAGAGCAGTTCCGCCCGATGGTGTGGATTATGTTTCTCACCATCCCCGTCTTCCTCTGGATGTACTGGGGCGTCGGCATCGGCGCGAACGCGACGCCGATTTTCGACCTCCAGCCGCTGGTCCTCCCGCTGGTCGGCGAGCGAGCGTGGACCGCACAGGCGCTCGGGCCGATTCAGGTGTGGATTGTCTGGTACTTCCTCTGCTCGATGGGTTTCACCCAGATTATCCGCAAGGGCCTGAACATCGACATCAGCCCGACCGGCTGAGCGAAGTGAACACGCTCTTTTAGCCGGCCCTCTTGAGTCGCGGTATGTTACTCACCGTGTCCGGGCCCGCAGGCAGTGGGAAGAGCACCACTGCCGCTGGCCTCGCCGAGGCACTCGATTTGGAGCATATCAGCGGTGGCGACATCTTCCGTGACCTCGCGGCCGAGCGCGGCTACTCGCCAGTCGAGTTCAACGAACTCGCCGAGGAGGACGAACACATCGACAACGACCTCGACCGGCGACTGTACGAAATCGCCCGCGACAGAGACGACGTCGTCCTCGAATCCCGGCTCGCGGGGTGGCTCGCCCCCGACGCCGACTTCCGACTCTGGCTCGACGCGCCCATCGACGTCCGGGCGGCCCGCATCGCCGACCGCGAGGGCAAAGCCGTCGAGCGCGCCCGCGAGGAGACACTCCGGCGCGAGCAGAGCGAGCGAAAACGCTACGACCAGTACTACGACATCCCCATCGACGACCTCTCGATTTACGACCTCGTGGTGAACACGGCGCGGTGGACGGCGCCGGACGTCCTCGCGATTCTCACGACCGCCATCGAGCGTTACGACGCCGAGAACGACGAGGGGCGCCACGCCATCGAGGGCGTCGAACTCGGTGGTTTCGAGGCGTGACGCTTCGCGACCCGCCGGGCACGCGCTCGCTCGACGACCGCCTCTCTTTCGGCGTGCTCAACCTCGACAAACCGCCCGGCCCCTCCGCCCACCAAGTCGCGGGCTGGATGCGTGACCTCGTCGGCGTCGACCGCGCGGCCCACGCCGGCACGCTCGACCCGAAAGTGACGGGCTGTCTGCCCATCATGCTCGGCGACGCCACCCGACTCGCGCCCGTCTTTCTGGAGGGGCGAAAGGAGTACGTCGCCGTCCTCGAACTCCACGGCCGCCCGCCCGCCGACCTCGGCGACGTCGTCGCCGAGTTCGAGGGCGACATCTATCAGAAGCCGCCGCGCAAGAGCGCCGTCGCCCGCCGCCTGCGCACGCGTCGCATCCACGACCTGACCGTCCTCGAAACCCGCGATAGGCAGGTCCTGCTCCGAATCGAGTGTGCGAGCGGCACGTACATCCGAAAACTGTGTCACGACATCGGCCTCGCACTCGGCACCGGGGCACACATGGGCGACCTCAGACGGACCGCGACCGACCCCTTCGACGACCGTGACCTCGTCACCTTCCACGACGTCGCCGACGCCCTCGTCTTCGCCGAGGAGGGCGACGAAGCCCCGATTCGGGACGTCGTCGCGCCCGCCGAACGCATCCTGACCGGCCTGCCGAGCGTCACTATCGCCCCGAGCGCCGCCGAACAGGTGGCGACGGGCGCGCCGGTGTACGCACCGGGCGTCATCGACGCCGACGACGCCGAGGAGGACGCACTCGTCGCGTGTTACACCCCCGACGAGTCCGCGGTGTGTCTCGGCCGACTCGTCTGCGACCCGACGGCATCGGAGGGCGTCGTCGTCGACTTGGAGCGGGTGCTCGTCTAATCCCCCGAGTGCGAAACGACACGCTTAACCGGAACACGGTCTTCGCTGAAAACGCGGGACCGTGGGGTAGTGGTATCCTCTGCGCATGGGGTGCGTTGGACCCGTGTTCGAATCACGGCGGTCCCACTTTACTTTCGACGCGTCTCACGACCGGGATAGTGTCGATGCCGCCGAATTAGCAGCCGGCGGCGTGGTCGTCGTCGACCGACGCAATTCCGGAGTTCTACTCGATGTCCGGCGCCGTTTGCGCACTGTAGACGCCGGAAATCTCCGTCTCTGTCACGGGCACCGAAATCGTCTCTCCTACCGCGACGTCGTCGTCGCTGACGATTGTGACGGCCGCGACTGGGTCCCGGCGGAGAAAGGCCCACACTCGCTCCACCCACGACGGACGCCCGCCACGCCGACAGACGAGGACGTACCGCGAGGGGTCGGTGGCCAGCGCTTGCAGTTCGGCTGTGGCCTCTTGCTCTGCTAACTCCTCCGGAGAGAGGGTATAAAGCACCTCCCCGCGGAACTGCTCGCTCATACCGGCGTTTCGTTGGGGACGGGCAAGCCGGTATTGGTTTCGTCACCGCGCAGTCGCGGTGCTCACGGGTGGGGTGTGCCAACAAGCGTTCAGAAGAGTCTACGCACTTCGGAAACGGACCCCGATAAGGTGTCGGGTCCGCATGTGCCTCCGTATCCTAAGCGGAAGCCATGCGAAGGGAGGCGTTCGACGGGCTTGAATCCTCCGTATGAGGGGCCGGGACCGTCACTCGTTGACCAGCAGCAACTTCCCGACGAAGTCACCCGCCTCGGCGCGGCGATGAGCTTCGGCCACGTCCTCGAAGGCGTACCGCTCGGCGATGTGAGGCGTGACCGACCCTTGGTCGACCAGCGTCGCGATGGTGTCGAGTTCCTCGCCGATGCGGTCCTGTCCCTCGCCGGCGAGCACGGGGTAGATGACGAGGACGACGCCCAGAGTGAGTGAGGTGGCGTGCATGGGCGCGAGGTCGACGTCGTCTGCCTCGCTCGATTCGGTCGTGACGACGACTCCGTAGGGCCGGACCGCCTCAAACGACGTGTTGAGGTGGGCGTCGCCGATGGGGTCGAAGACGACGTCGAAGCCGGCGCCGTCGGTGTACTCGTCGACGTAGGTTTCGACCGCGGTCTGCGTGTAGTCGACGGTGGCGTCGGCGCCGAGGTCGGCGGCGAGCGAGCGCTTGGCGTCGCTGGAGCCAGTCGCGGTGACGGTGGCGCCGAACCAGTCGGCGAGTTGGACGCCGATGTGACCGACGCCGCCCGTCGCGCCGTACACCAACACGTCGTCGCCGATGTCGACGGTGGTCTTGTCGGCCAGCATCTCCCACGCCGTCAGGGCGACGACGGGGAGCGAAGCGCTCTCTTCGAGCGGAATGGAGTCGGGGGCGTGGGCGAACGTGCCCGCGTGGCCGACGACGTAGTCGGCGAGGGCGCCCTGCCGACCCGCGCCGCCGGGCATCCCGTACACCTCGTCGCCTTCGTCGAAGGCCTCGACGTCCTCGCCAGTCGCGTCGACGACGCCGGCCACGTCGCAGTGGAGCGTCGCCGGGAACTCGGGTGCGAACTCGGGGATATACCCCTGTCGAATCTTGTAGTCGACGGGGTTGACGCTGGAGGCGACGACTTCGACGCGTATCTCGTCGGGTGCGGGGTCGGGAACCTCGGTGGTGGTCTGCTGGAACACGTCGGGGTCGCCGAACTCTTCGATGACGTAGGCATCCATCTCGGAAGGCATCGATTGAAGGGAGGGGATTCGGACGGGTATACCCGACGCCTGCGGTGAGGCAGGTGGGCTTTCTAGCGCTGCTCGAAGCGGTGGCGGACGATGTCGGAGTCGTCGTCCCACTCGAAGTTGTCGTGGGCGCGCTCCAGAATCTGCTTGTAGTGGTCGAGGTCCCGCGCCCCCTCGGCGCGGGCGTCGGCGTCGGTCATGTCGCCGAGCGTTCGCTCGGTCACGTCGACGACTTCGAAGGTCGTGCCGTCGACCTCGAAGGTGTCGCCCTCGTCGGCGTACCGCTGTCCGCGATGAATCTGTGTCACGTCGCCGTCGACTGCCTGCTGTCGCATACGGTCGTTGGGAAGCAGCGTTCCGGGGTCGAGTTGCGCCATACGTGGCGTGGGGGTCGAAGCGTGAAAAGCAGTCGGGGCGACCGAAACTGTACGCACGTCCGTTCACGAAGTCGAAGCGACGCGAATAGCGGAGATATCGACACTGAGTGAAAATAAACTACGTTTTTTCGAATTAATTCGATTCTTAGGCTTTGATTGGTCGAGTATAGTAAGAATATACGACCGTATATCCGAAAAGTATTTACTGTCTTGTTCATATGACCATGTATGGTTGAACACGAGAACGGAGCCACGGTCGCCTCGCACACCGAATACGCTCACACGCGGTTCCAGTGCGTTGGATGTGGGATGAGCGTCCCCGTCGAGGAGACGCGCGGGCAGCGACTGTGCAGCCGCTGTGGGCACACGAACTGATGAGCGCGGAGAGCGCCACACTCTCGGCGTCGGGGCTCGGTGAGACGCCGGAGTTCGAACTCGAGTGTCTCTACGACGACCCGACGAACCCGTCGGAACTGACTGTGTTCGCGCCCGAGACCCGTCGCCTCGCGACGGAGTGGGTCACCGTCGACCAGTCGACGGCGGTGTGTCTCGACGAGATTCGGTAACTCACTCCGAATCGGGGACTTCGCCGTCGGAGGCCCACACGTCGGACACGTCCGCCGAGTCGACGCGAACTTCTTTTCGATTCCCCATCGCCCCGACCGTCTGAGTCGGGAACTCGTCGTCGGGCGCCGAAATCGTGAGTGCCGAGTGGACGAAGAGATACTCGGGCGTGAGACAGAAGTCACCCGAAATCTCGCCCCGAAGCACGCCCGACGCGTCGGTGAAGGTGAGCGCGCGCCGGTAGTCGCGCTTGCACGCCGGGCACGTGCCACCGTAGGGTTGCTCGTCGGCGTCGCCAGCCATGATTCGCTCGTCCGTATCGGTCATAGCACAATCAGCGCGACAGAGAAGTATAGCGTTTGTGACCCGAATGGATAGCCCCCAGTCACAGCGGCACTATCGAATACGGTCGGCCATTTTTCCCATAATTGTCTAGACAAACGTGGGGCAAAACAATATATATCTGGACAAATAGAGAAGTAATCGTCGTGACTGAATGCAATCGGTCTGGAAAATCGGAGAACAGTGAGAAAGCGGCCAAGTCTAGTTTCGGGGCGGCGTGTGACACAGTAGCAGTAAGGGGCGACTGAGAGGACCAATGTTCGACAAAGAAGACCTCGAGGGACCACGAATCGACCGACGAACGGCGACGAAACTACTCGCGGCAGGCGGGCTCAGCGGTCTCGCTGGTTGCGGTGGCGGCAGCGGAAGCAGCGGGTCGGGTGGGGAGACTAGCTCTGACGACTCCAGCGGCGACAGCGAGTCGAGCGGGGACTCCAGCAGCGCCAGCGGGTCGAGCGGTGGCTCTATCGCCGCCGGCTGGAACATCGACGAAATCGAGTACCTCGACCCTCACTACATCGACAAGGGGCAGGAGATATACGTCTCGTCGAACATCTACAGCGGGCTGGTGAAGATTGGGTCCGACGGCGCCATCGTCGGCGACCTAGCCAACGACTGGACGCTCCCCGACAGTTCGACGTACGTGTTCGACCTGAAGGAGGGCGCCACGTTCCACAACGGCGACCCGCTCGATGCACCGGCGGTGAAGGCATCGTTCGAGCGGCTGATGAGTCTGGACGACTCGCCACATTTGGGCAAGGTGTCCTCCGTCGACAGCATCACCGCCGAAGACGAGACCACGCTTCGGATTAGCCTCTCGGAGACGGTCGGGCCGTTCATCTCGTTCCTGACGCGAGGGCCGGGGCGAGCCGGCACCATCGTCCACGCCCCGAGTGCAACGGAGAACCCCGACGAGTACAATCGGATGCCGGTCGGGAGCGGCGCGTTCGAACTGACCGAGCGAGAGTCCGGCGAGTACCTGCAACTGGAGGCACACGACGGCTACTTCGGCACTGACGAGGAGGGGAACGCACTCCCTTACCTCGACTCGGTGCGCATCGACCTGATTCCGGAGCCGTCGACGATGTGGACGGCGATGCGTGGCGAAGAGATTCAGTACTCCAACAGCATCCCGCCACAGAACGCCGGACAGGCCGAATCGATGAGTTCGCTCGACGTGGTCGGCTCGAACCCCGGCGCGTGGTTCTGCATCGCGCCGCTGTGTAACGACCCGGCGGAAGTCGAGTGGCAACAGTACGCGAGCGGCGCGGGCGAACCGACCGACAAGTGGTCGGACGAGGACCTCCCGACGACGGACGTTCAGGTGCGACAGGCCATCAGCATGGCCATCGACCGCGAGGCACTCATCGAACGCGCCTTCTTCGGATACGCCGAACCCGCCCACTCCGTGTTCAATCCCGCAATCGCGTGGCTCTACGAGGAAGAGCCGGAGCCCGGGCAGTATTACGACCCCGAAGCGGCGGAGCAACTCCTCGACGACGCGGGGTACACCGGCGAACCACGCATGAGCCTGTCGCTGCTCGGCACGCCGAGCGACGAGCGCCGGATGACCGTCGTTCAGGAGATGCTCTCACAGGTTGGCATCGAAGTCGAACTCAACGTCCAGCAGGAGTCGGCGTACTGGGACAACCTCTACCGCTACGAGAACGAGCTGGTGATGTACGACGGCTTCGTCGACATCGACCCGTGGATGACGCTGTGGAAGCAGCTCAAAACGCCGGTCGAATCCGGCTCCGCGGGCGCCTGGCAGGCGAACCTCTATCACAACCCCGATTTCGACGAGGTGCTCGAACAGGATTACGGCACCTCGGACATGGATGCGCGGAGCGAATTGCTGCGTCAGGCCGAGGAGCACTTCCTCGAAGACGCCGCGTGGGCGATGACGACGTTCCCGCTGATTCCGAAAGCGAGCGTATCGAATCTCACTGGTGTCGGCAACCAAGCAGGACTGAGCAACTTCCACACCGCGCAACTCGAGTAAGATGGGCGTTCAACGGTACGTCGCGAAACGGACGCTGCAAGCCATCTTGGTCATCTACGTCGTCGCGACGACGGTGTTCGTGGCCATCCGGTCCATCCCCGGCGACCCGGCGCGCCTCATCCTCGGCGGCGACGCGGACGCTGACGCCATCGCGGCCGTGCGCGCCGAACTCGGCCTCGACGAGCCGATGTACGTCCAGTACGCCCGCTGGATGGCCGACTTGGCCAGCGGCGACTTCGGGTCGTCGATTTACACGGGCGAACCGGTGCTTGCCCGCATCGCGGGCGCCGCCGAACCGACGCTGAGCATCGGCCTCGTCGGCATCAGTATCGCCATCGTCATCGCGATTCCGGCGGGCATCATCAGCGCCACCCGGCGAAACCAGTGGGAGGACTACGTCGCGACCAGCGTCGCATTCCTCGGCATCAGTATGCCGTCGTTCTGGATTGGCATCGTCCTCCTGCTCACCGTGGGAACGGTCATCCCCTCGATTCCGTCCTACGGCTACGCCTCGATTAGCGAGGGCGTGGTGCCGTGGTTCGCCCATGTCGTCCTGCCCGCGGCGGCGGTCGGCCTGCCGTACGCGGGAATCATAACCCGCATGACCCGGTCGTCGATGCTGGAGGTCCTGAGCGAGGACTACATGCAGACCGCCCGCGCGAAGGGGTTGTCGCCGCGGCTCATCCTGCTCAAACACGGGCTGCAGAACGCACTCTTGCCCGTCGTGACCGTCGCCGGCATCCTGTTTGCCCTCCTCCTCGGCGGCATCGTCGCCGTCGAGATGGTGTTCGGCATTCAGGGCTTCGGCCGGCTACTGATTCGCTCCATCGAGCGCCAAGACTTCCCCATCGTTCAGGGGTCGGTTATCGTCATCTCGGTCATCTTCGTGTTCATGAACCTCTTCGTCGACCTGCTGTACATGTCCATCAACCCCAAGATTCGCTACGGAGGTGAGGCCTGATGGGCGCCGACTACGGCGGCTACGGCGACGAGAAGACGGTCTTCGGAGTTCGCGTCGACCGGTTCGACCGCCTTCGCGAGACGCTCTCGGGCGACTACAAGGCCACCTTCGGGCTGACGACCGTCGTCCTGTTCGTCCTCGCGGCAGTCTTCGCCCCGGAGCTAGCACCGTACGACCCGATGGCCCAAGAGTTCGGACTCATGCAACCGCCATCGCTGACGAGCGCCCATCCGCTCGGAACCGATTCCTTCGGTCGTGACCTGCTCTCGCGGATGATGTACGGCGCCCGCATCAGCCTCGGCGTGAGCCTCGGCGCCGTGACTATCGGCGCCGTCTTCGGCGTCACACTCGGCGTCGTCGCCGGCTACTTCGGCGGATGGGTCGACGACGCGCTCATGCGCTTCGTGGACGTCCTCTGGGCGTTCCCGTGGCTCCTCATCGCAATCATGCTCGTTGCCGTGTTCGGTCAGGGCGTCTGGAACGTCATCGCCGCCATCGCCTTCGCGTACATCGACGACTTCGCCCGCCTCGCGCGCGGTGAAGTGCTCTCGATACGCGAAGAGGAGTTCGTCCTCGCGGCCAAAAACGTCGGCCTGACCGACACGCGAATCATGGTCGAGGAGGTGCTTCCCAACGCGGTGGCGCCCCTCATCGTCCAGTTTACCGTCCTCGTCGCGCGGGCGATGCTCGCCGAGAGTACGCTCTCCTTTCTCGGCATCGGCGTCAAGCCGACCACACCGACGTGGGGCGCGCTCCTCGGACAGGGACGGAGCCTCATCGGACAGGCGTGGTGGATTTCGATTATCCCCGGCATCGCCATCGTCGTGACCGTCCTCGGAATCAACCTGTTCGGCGACGCACTGCGTGACGCCTTCGACGTGCGTGGCGAGGGGGGGTCACCGTGACGCTCCTCGATATTGAGGACCTCGCGGTCACCTTCCCCGTCGAGGGCGGTACGGACGTCCCCGCCGTCGACAGCGTCGACCTGCAGGTCGAGGCGGGCGAAATTCACGGCCTCGTCGGCGAGTCCGGGTCGGGAAAGAGCGTCACCGCGCGCTCGATTATGCGCCTTCTCGACGACGCGGAGGTGTCCGCGGAGCGCTTCGACTACCGCGGGGAGGACCTCTACGCGAAGTCGGAGGCGGAGATGCGGTCGGTCCGCGGTGACGACATCGCGATGGTGTTTCAGGACTCGCTGTCCGCGCTCAACCCCGTGATGACCGTCGGCGAGCAGATTGCCGAGGTAGTCAGACACCACGGCGACGTCGACGAGTCCGCGAGTCTCCTGAGCGAACTCCGGCGCAAGTACGTCACCGGAACGAGCGAGTCCGCGCCGTCGTGGCGCCGCGCGGTCGAACTGCTCGAAACCGTCGGGATAGCCGACCCCGAAGACGTAGCGACGTCGTACCCCCATCAACTGAGCGGGGGCCAGCGGCAGCGCGTGATGATTGCGTCGGCGCTCGGTGGCGACCCCTCCCTAATCGTCGCCGACGAGCCGACGACGGCGCTGGACGTGACCGTCGAGGCCAGCATCCTCGACGAACTCCGGCGGCTCTGTGACGAGTTCGACGTGGCGATGCTCCTCATCACTCACGACCTCGGCGTCGTCTCCGAGACGTGTGACAGCGTGACCGTCATGTACTCGGGGTCGGTGATGGAGTACGGTCAGACCGACCAACTGTTCGAGAGCCCGGCCCATCCCTACACCAAGGGACTGCTCCGGAGTATCCCCGAACGGGCGCCGACCGAGGGCGAACTGACGACGATTCCGGGCTCGGCGCCGGAGCCGGCGGACCGCCCCACCGGCTGTCCCTTCCGCGACAGATGTCCGGCCGCGTTCGACGCGTGTTCCGAACCGCTTCCGGAGCACGTCGTCGAAGACGGCCACGTCACGCACTGTCACCTCTACACGGAGGGTGACGACCCCGGCGACGTGTCGTGGGACGCGACGATAGAGATGGACGGCGAGGCGACAGTCGACGAGGCGACTGACCGGACCACTGCGACCGAGGTGACCGACGGATGAGCACGAGCGACACCACGACCGACAGCCAGAACCGCCCGCCCGAACTCCTGAAAGCCACGAACGTCAAGAAACACTTCCCGCTGGAGGAGGGGCTACTCGACCGTCTGTTCGGGGAGAACCGGTCCGTCCGCGCCGTCGACGGCGTCGACCTGACCGTCCGCGCCGGCGAGACGGTCGGTATCGTCGGCGAGTCCGGGTCGGGCAAGAGCACGCTCGGTCGGACCGTCTCCCGGCTGTACGAACCGACCGACGGGAGCATCGTCTTCGACAACGAACACATCGAGACGTACTCGGGGCGACAGCTTCGCCCGATACGCCGACGGGTACAGTACGTCTTTCAGGACCCGATGTCGGCGCTCAACCCCCGCAAGACGGTCGGAGAGAGCGTCGCGCGCCCGCTGACGGTCCACGACATCGCCTCGGGGCCGGAAAAGTGGGAACGCGTCGCCGACCTGTTCGAGGAGGTGGGCCTCTCGGCATCACAGATGGGCGCCTACCCGCACGAACTCTCCGGCGGCCAGCGCCAGCGAGTCGGCCTCTGTCGCGCCCTCGTCACCGAACCCGACCTCGTCATCTTCGACGAACCGGTGTCGGCGCTCGACGTGACGCTTCAGGCGCAGATTCTGAATCTCATCAACCGGCTCCAGCGAGACTTCGACCTCTCGTATCTGTTCATCTCGCACGACCTCAACGTCGTCCGACAGGTGTGTGACCGGATTGCGGTCATGTACGCCGGCGAAATCGTCGAGCGCGGGCCGACCACAGACATCTTCGAAAACCCACAGCACCCGTACACGCGGTCGCTCCTCGATGCGATTCCACAGGTCGGGAGCGGAAAGCGCGGCGATAGCGAGCCACTCCGCGGCGAGCCACCGAGCGCGACGAACCCGCCCAGCGGCTGTCGGTTCCACCCGCGCTGTCCGGAGTTCATCGACGGGCGCTGTGCCGGCGAAGCGCCGTCGCTCCAGTCCGTCGACGGCGACGATTCCGACCACGAGGCCGCCTGCCACTGGCTCGACCGCAGCGCGGCGGAGCGGGCGAGCCACACCCCGCCGTCACGGTCCGAGCGCGAGATTATACAGGAATCGAGCAGCGACGCGGACTAGCACCGCGAGCGACGGGCCGACCTCGGACCGTCAGGAGACGTCGGTGACGGTGCCGACGCCCTTGCTCCGACCTTCGCGGAAGACGAAGCGTTGCCCCTCCTCGACGAGGTAGGGGCGGAACTTGAACTCGACCGACGCAGTCCCCCGGTCGCCGGGGAGGAGATGCCCGCCCTCGGGGCGGAAGACGGCCGCCTCGCTTATCGTTTCGAGATGGACGACGGGTTCGTAGCCAGTCCCGATGCGCGTGGGGTGGTTGAGTACCATCACCTCCGCCTCGAACTCGCGGACGGGCGTGGGGTCGGCGTCGGCGGGCACCAAGACCATCCCGCGTTCGATGTCGCGTTCGGCGACGCCCTTGAGCGCGATGCCGACGATGCGACCCGCCTCCGCCCGGTCGACGCGGTGATAGTGCATCTCGATGGAGCGGACCTCCACCTCGCGGAAGGCGCCGTCGGGCATCGGCCCGAGGAGGAGGTCGTCGCCCGCCTCGACGCTGCCGGAGTTGACCGTCCCCGAAGCGACGGCGCCGACGCCGGTGACCGAGTAGGTGCGGTCGATGTACATCCGGAAGTCGCCGTCGTCGCCGTTGGTTTTGGGCAGGCGCTCGAACAGGTGGTCGAGCGTGTCGAGTCCCGTGCCGGAGACGGCGCTGGTCCGCAGCACCGGCACCACGTCGCCGATTTCCTCGGCCGCGGCCCCGACGCCGTGGCGCTCGACGAGAAGCGGCGTCTGCTCGACGTCGCGCAGGAGTCGCTCCACCTCGCGTTCGACTTCCGCGACCCGGTCGTCGCTCACGAGGTCCGTCTTGGTGATGGTGACCATCGTCGGCAGTTCCGTCGCGAGCAGGATGCCGAGATGTTCGCGCGTCGTCTTCGTCGGGCCGTCGTCGGCGGCGACGGTCAACAGCCCGTAGTCGAGTTTCTGGCCGACCAGTCCGCGGATGGTCGTCCGAAGCCACGGTTCGTGGCCCACGGTGTCGACGAACGACACCAGTCGGTCCGCCTCCTCGACCACGCGGGCGCGGTCCGACTTCCGGTGCGGGTTGTCCATCCGCACCGGGCCGTCGTCATCGAAGCCGTACACCGCATAGGAGAGGTCCGCCGAGAGGCCGCGCTCTACCTCGTGGGGTTGGACGTCGAGATACGACCGCGTCTCGCCCTGTCCGTCGTCGGCCTGCCCGGTGACGAGCGACCCGACGAGCGTGCTCTTACCGTGGTCGACGTGGCCCGCCGTGCCGACGACGATGTGCGAATCGTCGGTGTCGAGGATGGCGCCTTCCCGAACCGTCGCGACGCCGACGAGTCCCTCGCCGTCTGCCCCGCCGACGCCCCACGTCTCGACGTCTTCGATGTGTGCGCCGGCCTCCTCGGCCAGCAACGACAGGACGTCCATCGATTCGGAGAATTCGGTGGGGGGGATGCCGGCGATGTGGCCGTCGTCGGTGACGCCGACGACGTAGGTGGCTTCGCCGTCGCCGGAGAGAACGCGATGGCGCAACTGCGCCGCGAGACTCTCCATCCGACCGTCGGCGAGATGCACCTCGCGCGAGAGGCGTTCCTTGAACTCGACTGGGCCGCCCTCCTCCTCGCCGTGTTCCAGGGCCGCTTCCAGCGCGGCCCGTTCGGCGGTCATGTGCCGCGGTAAGCAATCACACGACAAAACCCTTTCCGTCGTGTGTGTCTAGTTGTCACATTAGGACTGGAGACGTTCGTAGGCGCGGTTCACTCGCTTGAACGCCTCCTCGTCGCCGCCGTCGGTGTCGGGATGAACCTCCTTCACCCGCTCCCGGTAGGCGCGTCGAATCGCCTCGTCGCTCGCGTCCGCATCGAGTCCGAGGACGTCGTAGGCGTCGCGCCGACTCGGCGACTCTCCCGTGCCGCGAGTCCGAGTCCCGCCCGGGGCGGTTCGGCGTCTCGACCCGCCGAGGCCGTCGCCGGCGGTCCGTCGCCGTGACTCGCGTCGCGGCCCGCGCGTCCGCGCCTGTCGCCGGGCACGGGCCTCGATTCTCCCCGTCGCGTGTTGCCACATCAGATACGTCGTCGCCGCGAAGGGGAGCGCGAGAAACAGCAGGAACGGCTGGTAGACGAACGCCGCCGCTACGAGAACGACCGTCAGGCCGGCGAACACCGCCGCGAGTCCGAGAACGAGTCGGTCCCTGTCCACGCTCCCACGTGGGAGAGCCACGACTGTAAGCGTCTCGGGAATTCAGAGGGGTGTGCGCCCGCCAGTCACCTCGCGGCGCCCACAGCCTGAAACTATGGGAAGCCGAACGTGCCCGCATGAGCGTCACGTCGCTCTGTCAAATCTGTGAGTCCGCGACGGCGACCCAGACGTGTGACACCTGCGGCGCCGCCGTCTGTTCGGCCCACTACGACCGCCAGTCGGGACTGTGTGTCGACTGCGCCTCGGGGATGCGTTAGCGGAACTGGTTGAGTCGGCGCTGTAACTGCCGGGCCGCCTGTCCCGCCGCCCCGAAGTACGCCCCTTCGTCGTCGGGGTTCCCCTCGCCGGCGAAGATGATGCCCCGCGAGGAGTTGACGAGGCCGACGCCGTCGGCGAGGCCGTACTCCACCGCTGCCTCGGCGTCGCCGCCCTGTGCCCCCACACCGGGAACGAGGAACGGAATGTCCGGCACCTCCGCCCGAAGCGTTTCGAGTTCCTCGGGCGCCGTCGCGCCGACGACGAGGCCGACGTTCCCGTGTTCGTTCCACAGGTCGGCGAGCGCCGCCACCCGCCGGTAGAGGGGTTCGCCCGAGGCGAGTTCGAGGTCCTGCAGGTCGGCCCCGCCGGGGTTCGAGGTGCGACAGAGGACGAACACGCCCGCCTCCTCACGGGAGAGGAAGGGGTCGAGCGAGTCCCGACCCATGTAGGGGTTCACCGTGATGGCGTCGACGGTGTCGAGGAGGCTGGCGTACTGCCGGGAGGTGTTGCCGATGTCGGCGCGTTTGGCGTCCAGAAGGACGGGGACGTCTTTCCCGTGGGCGTAGGCAATCGTCTCGCGGAGCGCCCGCCACCCGTCGGCATCCTCGTAGAACGCGGCGTTGGGCTTGTAGCAGGCGGCGTGTTCGTGCGTCGCGTCGATGATGCGGCGGTTGAACGCCCACCGCGGCAGGTCGCGGTCGGCGAGGAAATCCGGAATCCGGTCGGGGTCGGCGTCGAGGCCGACGGAGACGACGCTGTCGACGCTGTCGATGCGCTCACGCAGGCGGTCGAAGAAGGCGGTCATGGAGGGTGTCGGCGGGGGGCGGACTTAGTGATTATCGTCGGCGGCGTCCGCCTCGTACACCACGCGGCCGTCGACGACGGTCAGCGCGACGTCGATGCTCGCGATGTCGTCCGGGCGGTCCCACGGCGACCCGTCGAGGACGACCAGGTCCGCGCACTTGCCCGGTTCGACCGTCCCCAGTCGGTCCTCGTCGAAGCCGGCGTACGCCCCGCCGAGCGTGTACGCCCGGAGCGCCTCGGTCACGTCGAGTCCCTGCGCGTCGGTGGGCGCGTTGACAGCGTGGTGGACGCCGTAGAGCGGGTTCAGCGGCATACCGTCGCTCCCGAACGCGAGGCGGACGCCCGCGTCGGCCAGTCGGCGGAGGCGGTTCGTCTCGGTCCGGCGCTCGCCTAGCCGGTCGGCGTACAACCCCGTCTCGCCCGCCCAGCGATGGAAGTTGGGCTGGACGGACGCGACGGCGCCGGCGTCGGCCAACCGGTCGATGGCCGCGTCGCTCGCGAGTTCGGCGTGTTCGATACGGTGTCGCGCGCTGGGGTCGCCCGCCGCGAACGTCTCGGCGACGGCGTCGACGGCCGCGTCGCCGATGGCGTGGGCGGCCACCTGAAACCCGGAATCCGTCGCCGCCTCGAACAGCGACCGGAACGCGTCGGGGTCGACGACCCACTCCCCGCGCTCTCCCGGCGCGTCGGCGTAGCCCTCGCTGAGGCGTGCCGTCCGCGCGCCGAGGCTCCCGTCGGTGAACGTCTTGAGCGCGCCGACCCGGACCAGCCCCGAGCCGTGATTGGTCCCCAGTCCCGCCTCGCGCAGGGCGTCGAGGTGGTCCGCCCAGTAGTTGAGCCGCACCCGGAGCGACAGGTCGCCGTCGCGGGCCAAATCGCGGTAGGCGCGGGCGGCCGCCGGCCGTCGAACCATGTCGTGAACGCCGGTGACGCCGCGGGCGACGGCGTGGCGCTGGGCCGCGCGAAGGAGCGTCGCCATCTCGTCGGCATCGGGTGCGAGCGCATCGAGGACCGCCGTCGCGTCGGTTTCGACGGCGACGCCCTCCTCGGCGGCCACGTCGAACCGGTCGAGCGCCGTCGAGTCCAGCGAGACGACGTGGAGGTCCTCGCGAACGGCGACGACCGGCCCCTCGGCGTCGATAGTGTCTAGGTCCTCGCGAGTGAGATACCCCGTTTCGTCCCACGCGTGTTCGTCGTAGCCGATGCCGATAACGGGGTCGCCGGGGGGAACGTCGGCGGCGCGCGCCTGCAACGCATCGAGGGCGTCGACGCGGCTCTCGGCTCCGGAGAGGTCGGCCTCGACGAGGCGGCGGCCGAGTACGTCGAGGTGGGTGTGGGCGTCGATAAAGCCGGGCAGGATGACTCCGCCCTCGCAGTCGACTGTCCGCGTGTCGACGCCGGCGAGAAAGTCGAGTTCGTAGGCGTCGCCGACGCGGACGACGCGGCCGTCGCGGACGGCGACCGCCTCGTGTGTTTCGTCGGGGCGGGCGAGCGTGTGGACCTCCGCGTTCGTCAACAGGAGGTCGGCGGCCTCGGTCATGGTCGTCCTGCCGGGGCCGAACGCGTTAACTTTTCGCTCGCTGGCGCGCCGCTCGGACGCCGTAGGCGACCATCTCGGCGGTGTAACAGACGACACAGCCGCGGAATCGGGGGCGGGTGGGGTCGTCGGCGTCGGTGGTGTCGCTCATAGTGCTACGTTGGTAGGGAGCGACATAAGCGTACAGCGGTCGTGTGCGGCGAGCGGACAATCAGGGCGCGTAGTAGTACTCGCCCTGCCGTTTCTGCTCGCGGTCGAGTTGGCTCTCGGGCTTGTTGATGCGGGGGCGGCCCGTTCGCTCGTCGCGGCGGAAGGTGATGTCGAGGTCCGCGAGGAAGTCGTTCATGCCCGAGCGCATGTCCTGCGGGGTGGAAGCGTGGCCGTGGGCGGCGGGTTCGCCGTCGAACACCATCAGCCGGTCGGCCAGCAGGTCAATCATGTAGATGTCGTGGTCGATGACCATCGCCGTGGCGTCGTGGTTCTCGGCGTAGCGGCGGATGGCGGAGGTGGCCTGCACTCGCTGTTCGACGTCGAGGTGGGCCGACGGCTCGTCGAGGAGATAGAGGTCGGCCTCTTCAGAGAGACAGGCCGCGATGGCGACGCGCTGGCGCTCCCCGCCCGAGAGGTCCGTCAACTGCTGTTCCATGATGCGCTCGAGTTGGAGCGGCTTGGCGATTTCCGTGTTCCAGAACGAGGTGCCGAAGTCGTCGGTAATCGAGGAGAGGAAGGTGTCGACCCGCATCGGCTGGTCGACTTCGACGTACTGCGGCTTGTAGGCGATGTCGAGTTGGAAGTCGAGTTCGCCCTCGTCGGGTTCGAGCGACCCCGCGAACAGTTTCGCGAGCGTCGACTTCCCGATGCCGTTCGGGCCGACCACGCCGAGCACCTCGCTCTCGTAGATGGTGCCGCCCTCGACGTCGAGCGAGAACTCGCCCTCGCCGTAGGACTTCGAGAGGTCGGGGTACTCCACCAGCGGCGTCCCCGACACCGACTCCCGGGGTGCGTGCTCCTCGAACGTGATTTCGTTCGGGCGGATGCGCATGTTCTCGTTGTCGAGATAGCCCTGCAGATACTCGTTGATGCCGTTGCGGACGGATTTGGGGTCGGTGATGACGCCGTACGCGCCGGGTTCGCCGTAGGCGACGTGGAGGCGGTCGGCGAGCAAATCCAGCACGGCAAGGTCGTGTTCGACCACGAGCATCGAGCGGTCCTCGTCCTCGGCGAGTTCGCGGATGAGGCGCGCGGCGGTCACGCGCTGGCCGATGTCGAGGTAGGGCGTGATTTCGTCGAGGAAGTAGAAGTCGGCGTCGCGGGCGAGCGTCGCCGCGAGCGCGACCCGCTGGAGTTCGCCGCCGGAGAGCGTGTCGATTGGCTGGTCGATGACCGGCCGAATCGAGAGCCGGTCTATCAGGTCGTCGACGGCGTCTCGCTCGTCGGTCTGTTCCAGCAGGGTTCGGGTCTTGCCGTCGAATCGGTCCGGGATGCGGTCGATGTACTGGGGCTTGCGGGCGACGCTGATGTCGTCGTCCATCAGGCGTTCGAGGTAGTTCTGGAGCGCCGTCCCGCGGTACTGGTCGAGCACTCGCTCCCAGTCGGGTTCGTCTTCGTACTGCCCGAGGTTGGGGACCATCTCGCCCGCGAGGGCGTGGACGGCCGTCGACTTCCCGATGCCGTTCGGGCCGAGCAGTCCCGTTACCGTGCCGGACTCGGGAACGGGCAGGCCGTAGAGCGAGAAGGCGTTCTCGCCGTAGCGGTGAACGGGGTCGTCGTTGAGTTCCGAGGGGAGGTTGATGATTTCGATGGCGTCGAAGGGACATTTTTCGACGCAGATGCCACAGGTCTCGCCCAGACAGAGTTCCTCGGAGATGCTAATCTGTTCGGGACCCCCCTCGTAGAGGTCGGGGTCGTCGTGGCGCTCTTCGAGCGTGACGATACACTCCTCGCCGGTCCGGTTCGGCGGGCAGAAGTTCGCACACTCGTAGTTGCAGCGGTCGGGTTGACACCGGTCGAGGTCGACGACCGCGATACTGTCGTCAGCCATGATTACAGGGAGGCGCCGGTGGTGAGGAGGATTGCGTAGGTGATGAACCAGAGCGTGAACGTCATGAACCCGATGTAGAGGTGGTCCTTCGCGCCGAACTCGCCAGTGTCGACGCCTATCGCCTTCAGAAGGGGGTACTGAATGGCGACAGCGGCCACCGCGGGCAGGACCGCCTGCGTGTTCGTGGCGGCCGCCGCGCTGGTTCCGACGATGACGGCGGCAGCGAGCGCCGCCGCGACGCCGCCGAGGCAGGCCAGCGTGGTGACGGTCACCCCGCGGACGTGCCCCGTGAGGCCGGTTTGCGTTTCCGTAGCCATACACGTCCTTCCGGCAGCGGGCATGAAAAGGGGTTCGATACCCGGGGCGTCAGTCGGTGCGGACGTACGCGTCGACACAGACGCTTCGCTCCGGGCGCACCATCACCGGGTTGAGGTCGAGTTCCGCGATGTCGCGGTGGGTGGCGACGAGATTTCCGACCTTCGTGATGAGATTGGCGAGACTGTCGAGCGACGCCTCGGGGCCGAACTCGTGTTCGAAGCGCGCGGGGATGTCGGTCCGTTTGAGCGCGCCGTAGGCGTCGCCCTTGCCGAAGGGCGCTATCAAGTGCGTGGTGTCCTGAAGTGCCTCGACCTGTGTCCCGCCGGAGCCGACGGTGACGACCGGGCCGAGGTTGGGGTCTTGGGACGCGCCGACGAGCGCCTCGACGCCACTCTCGACCATCTCCTGCACGAGGACGCCCTCGATGGTCGCCTCGGAGTCGTGTTCGAAGACGTTCGCGACGATTTCCTCGTAGGCACGCTGGGCCGCGGCGGGGGAGTCGACGCCGACCCGGACCGCGCCGACCTGATTGCGGTGGGCGATGTCGGGCGAGTCCACCTTCATCACCACGGGCGCCCCGATTTGGCCGGTGTAGCGGGCGGCCTCCTCGCTCGACCCGGCCGAGCGAGTGGTCGGCAGGTCGAGGCCGTAATCCTCCAGCAGGGTCGTCGCCCGCTCCCACGTGAGCGTGCTGTCGCTCGGGAGGTCGGAGTCGGAGGCGCCGTCGAGTTCGAAGGGCGGGCGCCCGACCAGCCGGTCCCGCGCCTCGTCGAAGTTGACGAGCGACGCCAAGGCGTCGATAGATTTCGTCGGCTCGTAGTAGAGGGGATACTCGGCGCGGACGCGCTCGTAGGGCTGGGGGTCCTCGAGTTCGTCCGGCTCCTTCCGGCCCGTCCACAGGAAGATGACGGGGTCGTCCGTCATCTCGCCGAGTTCGAGCAAGCGGTCGGCGATGGCGTCGGCGTCCTCGTCGACCATCGAGAGCCCGATGCCGAAGACGTAGGCGTCGAAGTTGTCGTCCGAAAACAGGACGTCGGCCACCTCGGTCAGCACCTCGGCGCCGGCCGCGCGAATGTCGACCGGGTTGCGGAGTTCGCCGAAGGTGAGCAGGTCGTCCATTTCGAGAAGCGAGTCCTCGGTGTCCTCGGCCAGTTGCGGGAGGTCGAGGCCCCGCTCCTCGGCCAAATCGGCGAGCAGGGTGGCGAGGCCGCCGCTCGTCGAGGCGACACACACCCGTCGGGAGTCCGGCGGGTCGAAGGCCGCGTGGGCCTGCGCTCGCGTCGTCAGGTCGGGGATGTCGGGCACGCGCTCGATGCCCGCCTGCCCGAAGGCGGCGTCCCAGACGGCGTCGTTGCCCGTCAGCGACCCGGTGTGGGACTCGGCGGCCGCCTGCGCCACGTCCGAACTCCCGACTTTCACCGCCAGTACGGGCGTGCCCGTCGCCACCGCCTCCCGCGCCACCTCGATGAAGCGTCGCGGCTCGGTCACGCCCTCGATGTAGGTGCAGATGACGTCGACGTCGGGGTCGGCGGCCATGTACTCCACGTAGTCGGCGAGGCTCTGGTCCACCTCGTTGCCCGTCGAGACGACATGAGAGAAGTGGGTGTCCTCGTCGGCGGCGTTCTCGTAGAAAGTCGCAAAGGAGAGGGCGCCCGACTGGCTGGCGAGGCCGATGTTTCCGGGTTCAGGTTTGCGAGAGCAGAGCCCGGTCAACACCGTCCCGGCCTGTGCGTTGGCGAGGCCGATGCAGTTCGGCCCCGCGACGCTGATGTCGTAGTCCGCGGCGGTGGCTTCGAGGTCCGCCTCCAGTTCCGCACCGCGCTCGTCGGCCTCGCTGAACCCGGTCGTGATGACCAAGGCGGCGGGGACACCGACCTCACCCGACTCACGTACTACGTCGACGACGTGTTCGCGGGGGACGACGACGACGACGAGGTCGACCACCTCGGGCAAGTCGGACACCGTGTCGTAACAGGGCCGTTCCCACGCCTCCTCGCGATTCGGGTTGACGAGGTAGACGTCGCCGTCGTAGCCATAGGAGAGCAGGTTGTCGGTGATTCGTGAGGAGTACCACGAATCGGGGCTGGCACCGACGATGGCCAGCGACGACGGGTCGAACAGTGGGTCGAGTTGCCGTGTCATACTCTAGCGAGTGCTGTCGTCCGTCATTAATCGTGGGTGTTGTGGCACTATTCGTGGCATCGGTGCGGCGAGGGTGGTACTTCCCTGACAATCGTGAACGACGATGCGCGGGTCTGTGAACATTTAAGCCCGTGGCCCTACTGATTGTGGATGATGGCTGGAACTGACGAGGAGGGTCTAGACGACCTTCCGCCGAGCGCGAAACTGGTCTTCAAGGTCCTCGAATACAACGGCTCGTTGACCCAGAAGGGGATCGTCGAAGAGTCGATGCTGTCGGCTCGAACGGTCCGGTACGCGCTCGAACGACTCGAGGATATCGGCGTCGTGGACGAGGACGTCTACTTCGCCGACGCACGACAGAATCTCTACCAGCTCAACGAAACGGCACTGGCCAAGGACGCCGATGCCGACGCCGAGGCGGCCTGCGTCGAGTGTGACTAAGTCGAAACGACGCGAATCTGCTTTTTCTCGTCGATAGCGCGTTCGAGTTCGTCCGCGATGGCGCTGCCGCGCGACACCTGAATCTCGCCGCCGCGACCCACCGTCGCGGTGAACAGATACTCGCCGTCGGCCCGAACTTCGACCGTCTCGCCGACTTCGGCCCCGCTGCCGACGTCGACGACGACGTGTCGTGAGGTGACTTCCGGCGTGACGACGGTGCCTTGGGCACCGCCGCCACCGCCGCTGCTACCGCTCTGACCGCCGCTGGCGCCGCTGGCACCGCCGTTCGGGCGCTCGCTCAGCGTCCGCACGTCGATGCTGATGCCGAGGCGGTCCTCGACGTCGCTGATTCGGCCGCCACCCTTCCCGATGACGTAGGAGATGTCGTCCTCCTCAACGTAGACGACGGCCTCGTTCTGACCCTTCAGTTCGACTTCGACATGGCCGCGGGCGATGGAGCGAATCTCGCGCTCGACTTCCTTGCGCGCCAGTCGGGAGACGCCCGTCTCGGACGAGCCGCCCTCGTCGAGGGGGACGGTGACAACCTGTCGGTTGAAGGTGTAGATTTCGTAGGCGGGCGTGCCGGTTTCGAAGTCGGAAATCTGGATGACCGGGCGGGCGAGGTCCTCCGCGGTCAGCCCCTCGGGGACCTTCACCTCCGTCGTCACGTCGTAGACGGTGTCGACGCGGCCGTCCTCGATGTAGACGACGGTGTCGACCACCTGCGGAATCATGCCGAGTTCGACCCGGCCGACGAGTCGCTGGAGGGCGTCGATGGCGCGGGTGGCGTGAACCACGCCGACCATGCCGACGCCCGCGAGGCGCATGTCCGCGAAGACTTCGAAGTCCTCGGTTTTGCGCACCTCGTCGTAGATGGTGTAGTCGGGACGGACGAGAAGCAGGGAGTCGGCCGTCTTGGCCATGTCGCCCCCGAGAGCCGTGTACTGAGTGATGTCGGGGCCGACCTGCAGGTCGCGGGGCTTCTCCATCGTCTTGACCGCGTTGTCGTGGTCCGCGAGGAACTCCGCGACGGCCTGTGCGAAGGTGGACTTCCCGGCGCCGGGCGCACCGGAGATGAGGACACCGCGCTGGCGTTCGAGTAGCCGGTCTTTCAGGTCGTCGGCGAACTCGTAGTCCTCGAGGTCCGTCTTGACGATTGGCCGGACGGCGGTGATTTCGAAGCCGTCAGAGAACGGCGGACGGGCGACGGCGATGCGGTAGGAGCGATACTGGACGATGGTCATGCCCGGTTCGTCGAGTTCGACGAAGCCGTCGGGGCTGGCGCGGGCCGTCTCCGCGATGTCGTGGGCGAACTCCTTCATCTCGGCTTCGGTGGTCACTTCGTCGCGGATGACCTGATAGTGCATGTCGCCGATTTCGCCGCGTTTGGCCTTCGGCTTCGACCCCGTGCGGAGGTGGACGCTCATCGTCGTGTCGTCGAAGAAGGACTCGATTTGGAGTCCCTCGGCGTCGCGCCCGCGGGGTTCGACGTACTCGACGGCGAGGCCTTTCGCGCGACTCACCTCGGCCTGCACCACGTCGCTCGTCAGGAGGGTGGCGTCGAGTTCGGCGGCCACGTCGCGGACGATGGCGTCGATTTCGCCCTCGTCGGCGTCGCGTTTCTGCCCCGCGTTGGGGCGGCTTCCGTGATATTCGACGCTGATGGTTCCGTCCTCGGCCAGTTCCACGAGTCGCTGGAGTTCTTCGATGCCGTCCCAGCCCGTGTCGTGGCCCTCGTTGGCTTGCCACTCGAGTTCGCCGACGACGGCCTCGGGAACGACAATCGTCGCCCCCTCGTAGGCCTCGGATTCGACGCGTTCGGACACGCGGCCGTCGATGACCGCGCTCGTGTCCGGTACGATGTTCATACACGAATTCGGGGGGCGACACGGAAAAGGGTATTCAAGCGGCGCCCCCTCAGACTGGCCATGAGCGAGGTACTGGACCTGACGCGCCGACTGGTCTCGATTCCGAGCCACGACGACGAGCGCGCGGCGGGCGAGGCGATTGCTGACTGGCTCCGCGAGGAGACGGCGGCGACGGTCCGACACGACGACTCGGGCGTGATTGCCCGCCGCGGCGACGGCCGGGAGTCGCTAGCGCTGGTCGGCCACCACGACGTCGTCGCCCCCGCAGACGAACAGGTGGCGGACGACGGCTACGTCGTCAGGGAGCGCAACGGCCGCCTCCACGGCCGCGGCACCGCCGACATGAAGGGGAGTCTCGCGGCCGCGATGCTAGCCTTCCGCGACGCCGACCCGTCTACCGAACTCGTCTTCGCTTCGTTCGCCGGGGAGGAGCAGGGCGGCGTGGGGGCGCGCGCCGCCATCGACGCCGGGTTTGCCCCCGACTACGCCGTCGTCGGCGAGGGGTCGACGGGCTACTCCGCGCCCGGCGTCACGGATGTCGCCGTCGCGCACAAGGGCCGGCGGGGAAGCACGCTCGTCGCCACCGGCGAGAGCGCGCACGCGAGCGAACCGGAGGCGGGCGAGAACGCGGTGTACCGCGCCTGCGACGCCGTCGATATCGTCCGCACTCTCGACGCCCCGGAGACGACGGTGCTGGGGCGAACACTGACGGGGAGCGTCGCCGTCACCGAAATCGAGGGCGGGACGGCGTGGAACGTCATTCCCGAGCGGTGTTCGGTGACCGTCGACGAGCGAACGGTGCCGGGCGAGCGGGCCGACTTGGCGCGCGCCGAGGTGCCCGGCGTCGAGTGGGTGGTCGACCAAGACCTCCCCCCGATGGCCTGTGACGACGCGGACTTCGCGGAGACGGTCCTCGACGCGGCTCGCGAGGCGCAGTCGGGCGCGCCCGAACACGTCGCCAAGCCCCACGCGACTGACGCGGGGTGGCTGGCGGCGGCGGGGACGACCTGTGTGGTCTGTGGCGCCGCCGAACCGGGCGAGGCGCATACGGCCGAAGAAAGCGTCAGCGTCGAGGTACTAAAGCGGTGTGAGCGCATCTACCGCCGCGTCGCCGAATCGGTCCCCGGCGACCGGGCGTAGGCGTCGCCGGCCTCAGGTCGCCGTCTCGTTTCCGTCCGGCGTCTCCGGCGTCGCCGTCTCGGTGGCGTCCGGGGTATCAGAGTCGTCCGAGTCGTCCTCCTCGACCTCCTCGACGTCGACGTCCTCTCCCGCGACGCCGCTTTTCCCGATGACGGGCAGGAGGTTGTACTCGCCGCTCTGTCCCTTCTTGACGACGTTGATGTCGAAGACGAAGTCGAGTTCCGCGTCCGGCGCGACTTCGAAGGGCCGGACGATGCGCAGACGGTTGCTCGGCACCATCACGTCGACGTCCTCGCCGTCGACGACGCCTTCCGCACTCGCCACGCGGAGTTCGATGCCGGAGTACCGGCCCGCTTCGAGTTCGCTCTCGAGTACCGAGACGGCCCGGTCGCCCACCACCTGCGTCAGGTCGACCGTGACGTCGTCGAGGTCGAACTCGACGAACCCGCCGGACTCGTCGTCGTCCGGCGTCGATTCCGTTCCGGTGACCGCCGCCGAGGTGACTTCTTCGTCCTCGTCGGCCCGGAAGACGCGGGCGGAGGAGAGGGTCACGTCCAGCGAGTCGAAGTCGCCGATGGCCGCCGGCTGGTCGCTGATGAGGAGTTGGAACGTCCCGAGCGCACCGCTCTCGCTGTCGTCCGTCTCTCCACCGCTACCGTCACTGCCGCCGCTACCGTCACCGCCATCACCGCCGCCCCCGTCACCGCCACCGGAACAGCCGGCGAGCGCCGTGGTTCCGAATCCGGCCGCCGTCGCGACGAAGGTTCGTCGTCTCATGGGCGTGCCTCCCGTGTGTGTCGTCGCTGTCTCGATAGCATATCCGTCTCTCGGGGCCTGCCGGGGATACGTCTGGTGGCCGGGTCACTCGCCGTCGAGTTCGAGCACCCGGTCGACGCGCCGGCGGAAGGCCGTGAGCGTCCGCCGTTCGACCTGCGAGACGGGGTCGTCGCCGTCGAGGGCGTCGGCCTCCAGCGCGTTGAGAACGGCGACGTCGGCCCCCTCGCAGTAGTCGAGCAGGCGGTCGGGGTCGGCGTCGGGATGCTGGAAGGGGATGGTGGCGTCGTTGACGAACACCGCCCGGGGGTCGGAGGGCGCGGCGTCGAACAGGCGCGCCGCCCGGCGGGCGTTGTCGTCGGCGAGAGCGAGCGCCGCGTCGTCGGAGTCTGCGGTCGCTCGGGGCGCGTGGGCGTCGAGGACGCCCTGCCACGCGTCGGCGGGCGGCGTGACGAAGCGGTCGAGGCGCCCGCCGAGCACCTGCCCGTCGCGTTCGAGTTCGGGTGCGAAATCGAAGACGACGACGCCGTCGGGGCCGTGGCGGTCGACCCAGCGCGTCAGCGTGCGCGCGGTCAGGCGCGTCTTGCCGGCGTTCGAGGGGCCGACGACGAGCGTCGTCCCCGACAGCGGAACGTCGGTCACACGACCTCTTCCCGGACGAACTTCCCGAGCAAGACGACCATCGCGAGGCCGAGCGCGACGGCGAACGCGAGGACGAGGCCCGAGAGGGTACTGACGCCGCCGGTCACCTGCGAGCGGACGAAGTTGGCGGCGAGGGTTCCGGTCACCAGCAGGAGCGCGACGCCGCCGACGTTCGCGAGCGTCGAGTTGCGGTCGGGGACGGCCTCCGAGTTCAGCAGGTAGAGGACGATTGCGATGGCGAAAGGCGTGCCGACGGTGCCGAGCGCGAGGACGAGGACGAGTTGGCCGAGGACCGCGCCGCCGATGAAGGCGCCGGGGGCCGAGAGGAGCGCGACGACGACGAGCAAGCCGCGGTAGCGCGAGTCGTCGATGGTCGTCCCCCAGCCGAGTTTGTCGGCGAGGAGGAAGGGCGGGACGATGGTGTTACCGCCGAGGGTGGAGACGGCGGCGCCCCAGAGGCCGAGCAGGAACAGCCACTTCGCGCTGGGGCCGACCAGCGGGCCGAGCGCCTGCGCGGCGCCGACGGTGGAGAGGTCGGCGGAGGTGAGGACGCTCGCGGTGACGAGGAAGATGGCGAGGCTGTAGACACCGAAGGCGACGAGCATCGACGCGCCGATGTCGACCGACGCGAGGTCGTAGTCGTCGCGCGTCCAGCCACGCGAGCGCATCGTGTAGGAGTGCATCGTGATGAGCGTGATGTGGACGGCGCCGCCGAGGATGCCCGCGGCGACGAGCGCGCCACCCGAGGGAACGCTCGGGACGAGGCCAGCGACGGCGGCTCCGGCGTCGATGGGCACGACGAACAGGCTGGCGACGAACGCGACGACGACGAGCGCGACGAGGAGTTTCGCGCCGACTTCGAGGAAGCGATAGCCGCCGCCCGCGAGGCCGACGGCGAGGACGAGCGCCCACACGACGCCCCAGATGCGCGCGTCGATGCCCGTGACCGTCGACGAGACGGTGGCGACGGTTTTCATGATGACCAGTTGGGCGACGCCGGCGGCGATGACGGCGTCGGCGACGAGCAGCCACGCCCACCACTCGCCGAGGTGGTCCTCGACGACGGCGACGATACCCTGCTCGGTCAGGAGGCCGAGGCGCATCGCGAGATACTGGGTGAGCGCCCCCGCGCCGGCCGAGAGGACGACCACCCAGAGCAGTTGGTAGCCAAAGAGCGCGCCGGCGGTGACGAGGCTGGCTATCGTGGCCGGTCCGGCGGCGATGGCGCTGGCGACCCACGACGGCCCCATCCCGGAGAGATAGCCGCCGAGTCGCGTGCCGAGACCCGAATCCGAGGTGGACCGGGCCGTGTCGTTCGTATCCATGCCACCCGGTCGATGCCTCGCCCGTATAGGTGTTACCACTCCGTGGTAGCACTGACTGTCGGCGCGAGGTTTAGTACCGTCCGGCGCGACGGGTGGACATGAGCGACACCACGACCGCGTACGACGACCTTCTGACCCACGTCGGGCGGCTGACGAACGTCTCGTCCGCGCGGGAAGTGCTCTCTTGGGACCAGCAGGTGATGATGCCCGAGGGCGGGGCGCCCGCCCGGTCGCGCCAACTCTCGACGCTGTCGGCCGTCCATCACGACCTGCTCACCGACGACGAACTCGGCCGGCTGTTGGACGAACTGTCGGTCGAGACGCTCGACGACGACCAGCGAGCGGTCGTCCGCGAGGTGCGGCGGGAACACGACCGAGCGGTTCGGGTGCCGACCGAACTGGTCGAACGGATTTCGGCCGCGTCGTCGGAGGCGCTGACCGCGTGGCGCGAGGCGAAAGCCGACGACGACTTCGAGGCGTTCGCGCCGCATCTCGACGAACTGGTCGGCCTGAAGCGGCGGTACGCCGACTACGTCGACCCCGAGCGCGACCCCTACGCGGTGCTGTTCGAGGAGTTCGAGCCGTGTCTGCCCCTCGCCCACGCCGAAGACGTACTGACGACGCTCCGCGATGCGGTGGTGCCGCTAGTCGCGGAGATTCGCGCCTCGGAGGCCGACCTCGCGACCGACGCGTTCACCGCCCACGCACCCTTCGACACCGACCAGCAGGAAGCACTGATGCGGACGGCGCTGGACCGCCTCGGCTACCCGTGGGAGCGGGGACGACTCGACACGGCGCCCCACCCCTTCTCGACGGGGACGCCGTTCGACGCGCGGGTCACCACGCGATACGACGAGGCCGACCCAATCGGCGCCCTGCTGTCGACGATTCACGAGTTCGGCCACGCAACCTACACCCTCGGCCTGCCGGACGAGGCGTACGGAACGCCGCTGGGCGAGGCGCGCGACCTGTCGATTCACGAGTCACAATCGCGGCTGTGGGAGAATCACGTCGGGCGGTCGACGGCGTTCTGGGAGGGGTTCGTGTCCGACGTGTGTGACGCCTTCCCCGCCGTCGGCGATGTGAGCGCCCGCGAGGCCTACGAGGCGGTCAACGCAGTCGACCCCTCGAACCTCATTCGGGTCGAGGCGGACGAACTCACCTACCATCTCCACATCGTCGCCCGATTCGAAATCGAGCGCGACCTGATTCGGGGCGACTTGGACGTGGCCGACGTACCCACCGTCTGGAACGACAAGATGGCGTCGTATCTGGGGGTGCGCCCCGAGACGGACGCCGAGGGCTGTCTGCAGGACATCCACTGGGCACACGGCAACTTCGGCTACTTCCCCACCTACTCGCTGGGGAGTGTCGTCGCCGCGCAGTTGTTCGACGCGGCCACGAGAGACATCGAGGACCTCGACGACCACGTCCGACGGAGCGAGTTCGACCCGCTCCACGAGTGGCTGACCGACCGCATCCACCGCCACGGCAAGCGCTACGAGACGGACGAACTCGTTCGGCGGGCGACGGGCGAACCGGTGGCCGCCGACGCCTTCGTCGAGTACGCGCAGGCGAAGTTCGGCGACCTGTACGGGCTGTGAGTGGTGTGTGAACGTTACACTAACCAGTACGACTAAGTAGTGGTATGTCGTACCATGGCATGTATGGCAGCCGGACCCAGCGAACACGACGACGAACTGTTCGACCAGTTCCTCGCGGACAACGGCCACGAGACCACACCGGTACGCTGGGAGCGGTCGTATAACAAGCTGCAGTGCCCGGACTGTGGGGCGCTGCACGACGAAACCGCGGCCGACTGCTCGGTCTGCGGCTGGGACCCCGCTTCGTAGTTCCCCGAGCCACGCCGTTTATACCATCTCGGGGCGTGTATTGCCACGATGAGCGACGACGCCACGGTCACCCGTCTCTTCGGTGGCCCCGGGAGCGGGAAGACCACTGCCCTCCTCGACCGCGTAGACGAGTTACTGGAAGACGACGACGTGAGCATCCGCGACGTGTTGGTCGTCTCCTACACTCGTGCCGCGGCCGCCGAGGTTCGCGAACGCCTCGCCGAGCGACTCGACACGACGCCCCGCGCGCTACAGGGCAACGTCTGTACGATGCACGCCAAGGCGTACGAACTGCTCGACCTCTCGCGGGGCGATGTCGTCGGCGAGAGCGACAAGGAGGAGTTCTGCGAGGAGTACGGCGTCGAATTCGAAGACGAACACGGCGGCGCGGGCCGACGCACGGCCCGGTCGACGACGCTCGGTAACAAGATTATCGCGACCAGTCAGTGGCTCCAGCGCACCCAGCGTGACGTCGCCGACTGGTATGACGTCCCCTTCCAGTGGGACGAAGAAGTGGTTCGGCTCCCGCCGGATATCGACCCGAACGCCCAAGAGGGGAACAAGTACACCCCGACGTGGCCGACGGACGACGACCGAATCGACGTTCCCGAGGTCATTCGCGCGTGGCGCTCGTACAAGGGCGAACACGGGCTGGTCGGCTTCGCGGACATGCTCGAACGCGTCGCCCAGCGGTCGCTGGTTCCCCACGTCGACTACCTCGTCATCGACGAGTTTCAGGACATCACTACCCTGCAGTACGACGTGTACGAGGAGTGGAAAGAGCACATGGAGGGCGTCCTCATCGCCGGCGACGACGACCAAGTCGTGTACGCGTGGCAGGGCGCCGACCCCAACATCCTCCTCGACGCGACGGTCCACGAGGACAAGGTGTTGCCCAACTCCTATCGCCTGCCCTCGCGCATCCTCAACGTCGTCAACCGCGAGATTCAGCACATCGACAAACGGCAGGAGAAGGACCTGAACCCGCGGAAAGAGGGCGGCGTCGTCGAGGGGATTCAGAGTCCCTCGATGTTCGAAGTGGTGCGGAACGTCCAGCACACGGTCGACACCACCGACGAGACGCTGATGATTCTCTTCCGGGCGCGCTATCAGATGTTCCAGTTCATCGACGAGTTCCTCCCGAAGGGCATCCCGTTCTCGGTGATGACCGACCAGCGGATGTGGACCGACCGCCTCACCCAGTACGTCCGCGCCATCGAGAAACTCGAAGCCGGCGACCAGATAACCGGGCTGGAGGCGCGCCGCCTCGCCGACATGCTACAGGACTCGGCGTTCGGCACGAACGAGCGGGACGACTTCTACGACACCCTCGACGAACTGGAGGAGAACGCGGACACCGACGACGTCGCCGACATCTCGGTCGACCCGTCCGTGGTCCACGACCACATCCCCTTCATGCCCGATACGGCGTCTGCGGGCGACATGCTCCGGAAAGTGACGAGTTTCCAGCGCAACGCAATCGAGGCCTACTTCGAGAACGACTACCGGGGAATGGACCCGAACCGCGTCCGCGTTGGCACCATCCACTCCGCGAAGGGTCGCGAGGCCGACCACGTGTTCGTCTGTACCGACCTCACGGAGAAGGTGGTCGAGCAGATGGCCGCGAGCGTCGACGACCCGACCGATGTCAGCGGGGTGGAGGAGTTCACCGCCCACACCAGCCCGGTGCCCATCCTCACCGACAACGAGCGCCGCGTGTTCTACGTCGGCATGAGCCGAGCGCGCGAACGGCTGGTCCTGCTCGAAAACCTCATCAGCGGGGCGCCGACGCTCCCGATTAGCGTCGTCCTGCACAACGAACTCCGCGACGAGGACGTCGAGGAGATGCTGGAGGAGGCCCAGTCGTCGCCGGCGCCCGAGCCGGAGCCGTGACGACGCGGGCGATGGCCGCCGCCGAGGCCGGTATCGACGCCGTCGCGACCCGTCTCGCGGCTGACGGCGTCGACGGACTCGACGCGACGACGCTCGAACGCGTCGCCGACGACGCCATCGAGGCGTCGGGAGCCGACCCCGACCATGCGACGACAGTGTCGCCAGCGACGCCCGAAGTCGGTGAGCCACTCGTCGTCGCCGTCGCCCCCCGTGCCGACGGCGAGCGGGCGCCGCTGGCGCGGACGTTCGTCGTCGACGGCACGGGCGGGTGGGAGCGCCGCGCGGCCGTCGCCGTCGAGATGGCTCACGACGCCGTCGGCCGAATCGCGGAACCCGGCGTTCCGGTGGACCGCCTCGTGAGCGAAGCCATCGCCGAACTGGGCGCGTACGGACTGGCCCCGGGCGACGGCGCGGTGGTTCGGTGTCTGGACGGAGACCTGTCGGTCGGCGACGAGTTCGTCCTCGACCCGGCGGCACACGACCCCGAAACCCCGGGCCGCCACGTCAGAATCAGCGCACGCTACGTCGTCACCGAGGGCGGCTGTCGACGGCTGGAGTCGGTGCCCACGTCGCTATCGCCGTAATCAGGACTCGTCGTCGTCCGGCTCTTTGACCGCGCGGCCGATTACGCGCTCGGCGACGGCGCCGGGCAGGTCGGTCGGCGTCGTGAGCCGTCGGGGGAGAACGACCATCAGGACTGCGACGACGAGGAGGCCGGCACCGAGTGCCCGCTGGCCGGCGAGCGCCGTCTCGATGCTGAACAGCGCGAGCGGGATGGCGAACACGAGCGACGCCGCGAGCCCAATCGTCTCGAAGATGCCGAGTCGCATCGGTGGCCGTAGACGACGAGAGAGGAAAGGCCCGTCGCTCGGCGGCGGGTCGGACCGCAACCCCTTACTCTCCCGTCGGCGAACGAGACGTATGTTCACGGGTATCGTCGAGACGACGAGCGAGGTGCTCGCAGTCGACGACGGCGACGAGGGGCGACGGCTCCGCCTCGGTCACGACTTCGAGACGGTCGAACACGGACAGTCCATCAGCGTCAGCGGCGTCTGTCTCACGGTCGAGGCGTTCGGCGACGACTGGTTCGAGGTGTTTCTCGCGAGCGAGACGGTGGCGAAGACGTATCTCGGCGAGGTGTCGGTGGGCGATGCCGTCAATCTCGAACGCGCCATGCCGGCCGACGGGCGCTTCGACGGCCACATCGTGCAGGGCCACGTCGACGGCGTCGCGACCGTCGAGTCGGTCGAGCGCGTCGGCGACGAGTGGACGGTCACCGTCTCGCTCCCCGACGACGTAGCGCGCTACGTCGTCTCGAAAGGCTCCATCGCGCTCGACGGCATCAGCCTCACCGTCGCCGACCGCTCGGACGGCGAGATTTCGGTCGCCATCATCCCGACCACGTACGACCTGACGACGCTGTCGGAGAAGTCGCCGGGCGACCCGCTGCACGTCGAGGTGGACGTGGTGGCGAAGTACGTGGAACGGCTGGTGTGAATCAGGACTCGAACTCGTCGGTTTCGACGTCGAACGCGGATTCCTCTGCCGTCTCGCTCTCATGGACCGAGCGGTAGGTGTGACTGTATCGCCGAATCTTCCGGAAGAGGATGGCCCCGAAGAAGCCGTCGTAGATGAGGACGTAGACGAGGAAAGAGGGAAGTTGCGGAAGGCCGGTCGCGAGGCCGATGAGGCCCGTCCCGATGCCGACGGTGGCGTTGTAGGTGGCGTGGATGAACGCGGCAATCAAGAGGCCCTTGATGATGATTGGGCCGCGGCTGTTCGGGTTGAACTTCGCGAGGCCGAGATAGTAACCGGCGAACGCGGAGTAGATGACGTGACCGGGGCCGGCGAGCGCGCGAACGGCGGTGATGCCGCCGCCGGCGCCGATGAGGCCGAGCGCCCCCGCCGTCGGTGCGTCGAGGCCCTGCGTGATGTAGAGGGCGTTCTCGATGGTGGCGAAGCCGAGGCCGGCGACGGCGCCGTACACCGCGCCGTCGACGACGGCCTCGAAACTGTCGGTGCCGTAGGCGTACAGCCGGACGGCGAGGAGTTTCACCGTCTCCTCGACGGGGCCGACGATGAGGAAGAAAAAGAGGACAGTGCCGAGAAACCCGAGGCCGGAGAACAGCGGCTTGGTGTAGGAGTTGAGCACCGCGGCGAAGTTCGCGGTCAGGACGCCGAGGAGGAAGGTGGCGACGAGAAGCGAGAGGGGTTCGGCGTGAGTGACGTCGCTCTGGCGGACGTAAATCGTGAGCGCGAGCGCCGGGAGCGCAGAGAGCAGGGTCAGCGCGCCGATTTGCGGGTCGGTAATCGCACTCAACCCGCCGATAGCGACGAGAATGAGGAGGGCGAGCCCGATGACGAAGAGCCGCGTCGACGCCACCAGCACGCGGTAGATGCCCGCGGCCACGGTGTCGAGGACGCCGCGGCGTTCCCACGTGGCGACGTCGTAGAGGTCGACACCCTCGTCGGCGCGTTCCTCGACCGGGTCCCGTCTACGCGACATGAGGAGAACACCCACCCGCGAGCGGTTAAGTTCTTGGCCGGCGATGCCGCCCGGGGTTAGGCCATCCCAACAGCGCCCCACCCCGGACCGCCGAGTATTTGTCTCGGCGCGGCCCAACGGGAGGTATGTACGACTTCGTCGTGGTCGGGGTCGGTCCGGCGGGCGCCCGCCTCGCGCGCCGCGCCGCCGACGCCGGGTACGACGTCCTCGCGCTGGAGAAAGGCACCGTCGGCACGCCGCTCGCCTGCTCTGGCCACGTCAGCACCGACGTCTGGGACTACGTCCCCGACGACGCGAAAGCCGACCTCCTCCAGAACCGGGTGTACGGCGCGAACTTCCGACTCGGCGGGCCGGACTCCCGGGCCTACCCCTTCTACAAGTCACAGGAGGTGTCGAACGTCATCGACCGCGTGGCGCTCGACCGGACGCTCGCGGACGCGGCGCGAGCGGCGGGCGCCGACGTTCGCGAGGGCCACACCGTCACCGAAATCGAGGAACACGCCGACGGCGTGACGGTGACGGCGCGAACCGAGGGCGAGACGGTCGAGTTCGAATCGCGACTGGTCGCTGGCTGTGACGGCCCCGTCTCGCGGGTGCGGCGGTCCGTCTCTCTCCCCGACCCGGGCGAACAACTGCACGGCGTCCTCGCGTTCGACGAGGCCCCCGACCACGGCGACTTCGTCGACGTCCACCTGACGGTGCCGCGGTTTTTCGCGTGGCGCATCCCCCGCGGCGACGCGGGCGTCGAGTACGGCCTCGCGGCGCCGCCGGGCACCGACGTCACCGAGCGATTCGAGCGGTTGACCGAAGCCTACGGCGCCGAGACGACCCACCGCTGTTCGGGCGCCATCCCCATCGGCCCGCCCGAAAGCGTCACCAGCGACCGAGTCTTTCTCGTCGGCGACGCCGCCGGCCAGACCAAACCCTTCACCGGCGGCGGGATTCTCTACGGGATGACCGCCGCCGACCACGCCATCGACGCCATCGACCCACACGACCCGTCGACGCTCGCGGCGTACGAACGCGCGTGGCGGTCGGACCTCTCGCGAGAGATTCGACTGGGCCACCTGATTCGGAAGGCGTACTCCTTGCCCGAGCCGATACAGCGACTTGGACTGTGGGCGCTCGACGGCGAAATCGGCGTTCACATGGACCGGCCGTCCTCTTTCTTCTCACTTGACCACCTGCGAGCGCTGGTGGGCGGCGGCGCCGACGCCGACGAGCGCCGTCAGTAGCGCGGGCGGCGCGCCGAGTCGCCGCTCCCTTCGACGAAGGGGAGCGCGGCAATCGTGGCATCGCCGTCGACCCGAAGCGCTGGGTCGTCGTCGAGCGTCGCGCTGTCGACGTACGCGAGCGCGATGGGCCGGTCGAGCGAGGGGCTGTGGGCGGCGCGTGTCACTTCGCCGACGGCGTCGTCGTCGGCAAGCACGTCCGCGCCCGATTCGGGAACCGTGTCGAGTTCGAGGCCGACGAGGCGCTTGCTGGGACGGCCCTGATTCTCGACGCGGGAGACGACTTCCTGCCCGACGTAACACCCCTTGTCGAAATCGAGGGCGTTGCGGACGCCCGCGACGTTCGGAATCCGGCCGTCGAGTTCCGTCTCGAACAGCGGCGTCCCGGCTTCGAGCGTCAGGGTGTTCCACGCCCGGTAGCCGAGGGGCGTCGTCGGAGTGCCACGAGTGAGAAGCGAGTCCCACACGTCGTCGGCGTCGGCGGCGTGACAGATGACCTCGTAGCCCGTCTCGCCGGTCGGGTCGTCCGTCGCGGCGACGGTGACGCCGGCGTCGGCCATGGAGCCGCGGACGAACTGGAGCGGCGTCTCGGGCACCGACGCGGACGCGAGAAGCGTCGCCACCGTCTCCGTCGCCGATGGGCCGTGGACGCCGAAGACGGAGAAGTCGTCGGTGGCGTCGCGGACGGTCACGTCCTGAATGAACACGTTCTCGGCCCAGTCGTCGGCGAGGGAGGCGGCGCGGTCCGGCGGCGTGAAACAGAGGAGACGCTCGCCCGCGTTGTAGACGTACAGGTCCGTCTCGATGCCACCCTGTGGGTCGAGAAGGAGGGCGTAACAGCCCGCGCCGTCGGACGGGGGGACCGCGTTGGAGACGGTGTTGTCGACGAAGTCGACAGCGTCAGACCCCTCGACGACGACGACGCCGTAGCCCATCTCGATGACGCCGACGCCGTTGCGGACCGCGAGGTGGGTCCGGTCGGGGCGGCCGTAGTGGGCGACGACCGTCCGGTCGCCCCGCGTCTCGAACTCGGCACCGTAGTCGGCGTGACGACCCTGTTGCATCGGCGAGAGATAGACGGGCCGGCCGAAAAAGTGGCGCGGTTGGCGGAGCGGTCAGAACCCGAATCGGTCTCGAAGCGCGTCGAGGAGGGATGTGTCGTCGGGCGCCTCGGCGGGGTCGGGGACCACGCGGTCGTCGGGGAGGACGACGGTTTTCTCGTCCTCCGTTTCGACGGAGATGAGCGAGTCGTCTTTGAGTTCGGCGAGCGCGTCTTCGAGGTCGTCGATATCGCCGTCGACGGCCGCGCGGAGTTCGAACACCGTCATGCCGTCGCTCCCCCGGTCGACAAGTGCGTCGAGAACGGCGACTTCCACGTCCTCGCGGTCGCGGAACTCCCGTTTGGCCTTCATGGATGGGGGTAACGGCCGCGGGCGGTTTACCAGTACCGCCCGCCGGGGTCAGACGTACGTCTGACGGACGCTTTTGGTGGAGGCTCCCGCTACCTCTACGCAATGGGACTCAGGTGCCTGCTGGGACACGAATACGCGAACCGAGAGGTGGAGCGCGAACGGGAGGAACGCGGCAACGAGGTAGTCGTGACGTACCGGACCGTCGAGACGTGTGACCGGTGTGGGGAGCGCCGCGTCGTCAGCGAGAACAAGGAAGTGCGCCCGGTCCGAAACCCGTCGGACGAGACGGTGACGACGGGACTTGGCGGCGACGGGAGTGTGACGCCGGACCTCGGGGAGGAGGATACGGCGTCGACGCCGACCACGGAGTCGACAGGAGAGAGCACGGAGGCCGAGCCGTCGGCGACGACGGAGCCCGCGGACGCCCCGACAACGGACGACACGCCCGCCGACGAGACGCCCTCGGAAGACGTCGACACGGGCATCATCCTCGACGATGACGACGAGGAGGAGGACGCGGGCGAACGGGGCCGCGGCGAGTGGCCCGACGCCGACACGGAAGGGGCCGACGAGCAAGGCGAGGCGCCCGAGTCAGAGCCCGAACCGGAGCCCGAACCGGACGTCGACGACGGCGCCACCGTCGTCACCGGCGAGGGGTGGCCGGACCCCGAAGGCGAGGACGAGGGGTTCGACGCCGAAGCGAGCGACGGCGCCTCGATGGACGTCGAGTTCGGGGGCGGGCTGACACCCGAGGAGAAATCGACGAGCGACGAGGCGGACGCGAGCGGGACGGCCATGACCGCCGAGACGGCAAACGGCACCGGAAGCAAGCAGTTCGTCACCGCGGAGGGCGTCGAGCGCGTCGACGACGACGACGGCGGCGAGACGGAGTTTTTCTGCCCGAACTGTGGCTACTCTCGCGTCGCCGGCGGGTCGTCGATGCGCGCGGGCGACATCTGCCCCGACTGCCACAAGGGGTACATCGGCGAGCGCGAGCGCTGACCCGGCCCCACCGAGGACGAAACTGGTAAACCATCGCCTTCCGAATCAGGGTCCATGAAGGAGTACAAGATGCGTCGCGGGGAAACCTTGGAGGAGAACGCGCCGGACCTCAAGGCGACCATCGAGGGCTACTTCGGCCCGGTGACGGGCACGGAGGAGTTCAAGGGGAACGACCTCTACGTCGTCGGCGACCCGGACAACCCGGTCTTCGAGCGTATCGTCGCGGGTGCGTCGGAGTACAGCGGCAAGAAGGACAAACTCGCCGTCCACTTCGAGGAGCGACCGGCCGCGGAGGTCATCAAGGAGGGCCACGCCGACGCCGCCGAGGACGCGGTCAACGCGAAAAACGACTTCCTGCTCGAAGTGACGGGTCGCGACGCCAAATCCCGCCGTGACTCGATGAAACGCTCCGTCGAGGACGACCCGGACGACGTGCCCAACGCCTAGAGCGCCTCCGGAATCCACCCGCCGTCGACCTCTACGTTCTCGCCGCTCACGTAGCCGCTGTCGGAGTCGAGGAAGAAAAAGAGCACCTGCCGCAGGTCTTCGAGGGAGGCCCACCGGCCCCGCGGCGCCTCGGCGGGGAACTCGTCTGACGTCTCGACGACGTACGGCGAGATGCAGTTGACGGTGATGCCATTGTCGCGCGTGTCGTTCGCGAGCATCCGCGTGAACATGATGACGCCCGTCTTCGCGACGAGATACGGGAAGTTCTTCGGGTAGACGAGCGCCTTCTCCGCGCCCGCGTAGCCGACGTTGACGATGCGGCCGAACCCGGCCGCGCGCATCGCCGGCAACGCCCGCTTCGAGCAGAGATACGTGCCCGTCAGGTTCGTATCCATCACACGGTTCCACGTCTCGAAGGAGATATCCTCCCAGTGTCTGGGGGCGAAGTCGCCGACGTTGTTGACGAGGAGGTCGACACTTCCCAGCGTCGACTCGACGGCGTCGAACATCTCGTCCACGTCGTCGGGGTCGGTCACGTCGGCTTGGACGGCCATCGCTTCCCCGCTCTCCTCGCGCGCGACGGCGGCCGTCGCCCGTGCCTCCTCGTCGCTGGAGTAGTAGTGGACCGCGACGGACGCGCCGGCTTCGGCCATCGAAAGCGCGAACTCGCGCCCGACGCCTTTCGAACTGCCAGTCACCAGCGCCACGTAGTCAGAGAGGTCGGTCGTGAGCATATCGGGGTATGGACGGGCGAGCGCAAAGAGTGGTCGGTAGCGATTTGGGCGGGGCGGCCGAACCCCCGGGCCATGGACGGAGCCGGCACACCGCGCTGTGTCGCGCGGGAGGTGGCGTAGATGACGGCCTATCTCGGCGTCGACATCGGGGCGACGGACATCCGCGCGGTGGTCGGGAATCGGGCCGGCGAGGTGGCCGGGCGCGCCCAGCGTGCCACGCCGGATGCGACGGGGGTCGCCATCACCGAGGCCGTCCTCGATGCGGTGCGAGCGGCGTGTACGGACGCGGGGGTCGCACCGGACGCCGTCGTCGCCGCCGGCGTAGGCAGCATGGGGCCGCTGGACGCCGACGAGGGCGCGGTGGTCGACCCGCCGAACGTGCCGGGCGTCAAGCGCATCCCCCTCGTCGACCCGCTTCGCACCCTCCTGTCGACCGGGCGCGTCACCCTCCACAACGACGCCGTCGCCGGCGCCATCGGCGAGCGACTGTTCGGCGACGGGGGCGACGACTTAGTCTATCTCACGCTCTCGACCGGAATCGGCGCGGGCGCCATCGTCGACGGCCACGTCTGCGAGGGGTGGAAGGGCAACGCCGCCGAGATGGGACACGTGACCGTCGACCCCGGCGGGCGGGCCTGTGGCTGTGGGTGTGCGGGTCACTGGGAAGCCTACTGCGCGGGGTCGGCCATCCCCGACTACGCCCGCGACCTGTACGACGGCGAAGACACGTCGCTGGCGCTCGCCAATGCCGACGCAGAAGCGGTGTTCGAGGCGGCGGCGGCCGGCGACGACTTCGCGACGCGCGTAATCGAGCGCGTGGGGCGGTGGAACGCCCTCGGCGTGGCGACGCTTGTCCACGCCTTCGCCCCGCGGACGATAGCCGTCGGGGGCGGCGTCGCGCGCAACAACCCGGCGCAGGTACTCGACCCCATCCGCGAGCGTCTGCCCGACCACGTCGCGACGGGGGTGCCGGAGATTCGTGCCGTCGACGCCGACGGCGACGCAGTCGTCAGAGGGGCGCTCGCGAGTGCAATCACCGATGAGTAGTCACAGCGCGTCTTCGAGACTCGACGCGACGGCGCGTGCCCGCTCCGCGAGCGCCTCGGAGACGTGCCCGGCGTCGACGGCGGCGTCGAGTTCGTCGTCGTCGACGCGGCGGACCGTCCCGTCCCGCTCTTTCACCACGTCGACGTGAAGGTCGACGTAGCGGACAGCGTCGGGGAAACACTCGACGGGCGTACAGACGTTGACGTAGGTGCCCTTTCGATTTCCCTCGTCATCGCGGTAGACAGTGGGGTACCACCACCGGCCCTCGCGGACGGTGGTTATCGCGACGTCGCCCCGTTCGCGGCGGGCGTCGAGGGCGTCGTAGGAGCCGCCGGGCGTCATCTCCCGCCGGAGCGTGAGCGAGCCCTCGGGGTCGCGCTCGGTCACTTCGGCGCGCCCGAGGATAATCAGTCGGCCGTCGGGCTTGCCGTGTGCGAGGCGGACGTGGTCGCCGGCCACGGGACCGAAGGTGTCGGTGACGGCCTCGAACGGGAAGTCATCGCCGTCGCCCGAATCGAGTGCCTCGACGAAGTCGACGGCTCGGCTCGCGTCCGACGAGGCGGCCTTGATGCGATGGTGGCCGGTCATCGTCGTCGTCACTGCGCGGCGGTCGGCGTCGAGTTCGAACCGGCCTTCGCGCCCGAACCAGAGCCACGTGGTCGCGAGGGGAGTGGCGAGCGAGCGCGGGGCGTCGACGGCGTCGTCCAGCGAGACGGCGTCGGCCCGGTCGACGGCGCGTTCGAGCGCCGTCTGCAACGCGCCCATGTCGGCGTCGGTGGCGGCATCTTCCCACCGCAGTCCCCAGCCGTCCGGTGGCTCGATGCCGAGGAGGTCGGTCATGCCCGCGAGTTCGCGCCCCGCTTCGTCGTCGTAGGTGTCGACGGTGACGCCCGACTCGCCGCGGACGAGCGTCGCCGGGCCGGCCCGGACCCGGATATCGCCGTCGAGGACGGGCCGGCGGTCTATCCACGGGGGCGCTGGCTCGGTCACTTGGACGCGGAGGGTATCGCCCACCTCGACGTGGGCGTCGACACTGCCGAAGGGGAGAAAGCCCTCTGAGTCGCCCAAATCGCAGACTGCGCCGCTCCCGAGCGTCTCGGTGACGCGGGCGTCGAAGACGGCGTCGCGGGGGGCGGGCGACGACCAGACGAAGGTGTCACGGGAGACGTCGAGGTGGTCGACGAGTCGGGAAACAGCGTCGGGGTCGCCGGTCACGCCCACGCCCTGCCGGTCGGACGTCGTGTCGACGGCGACGTCGTGGGGGTCGTGCCCGAAGTCGGCGTCGAAGCGCTCGCGAATCGGGTCCGAGGCGGCGACCACGTCGTGGCCCGCGTCGAGCACCCGCTGGGTGAGGGCCGTGGTGTAGATGCCGCGGAGGCGAACGTTCATGCGACTCGGCCGCGCCGACCGGACGAGACCGGCGGCGAGAGTGGTTCGTCGTCCATCACATGCCCGTTTGTCCGCGGGGGTTTTGACTGCGACGGAGACGGAGCGACGGTCAGTCGTCGCTCGACGCCTTCGCAGGCTTGCGGCGGTCCGACCGGGGGCCAGCGAGGTCGACCGCCGGAAGCAGGTCGCGCAGGTAACGGCCGGTGTGAGAGTCGTCGGTCCGGGCGACCGACTCGGGGGTGCCCGTCGCCACCACTTCGCCGCCGCCCTCGCCACCCTCGGGGCCGAGGTCGATGACGTGGTCGGCGTTTTTCACCAAGTCGAGTTCGTGTTCGATGACGACGACGGTGTTGCCGGCGTCGGCGAGGCGGTGCAGGACCTCTATCAGCTTTCGCTCGTCCTCGGAGTGGAGTCCGGTCGTCGGCTCGTCGAGCAGGTAGAGCGTCTCGCCGGAGTCTTTCTTCCCGAGTTCCTCCGCGAGTTTGACGCGCTGGGCTTCGCCGCCCGAGAGCGTCGTCGACGGCTGGCCGAGTTGCATGTAGCCGAGGCCGACGTCCTGCAGGAGTTCGAGTCGTCGGCGGATGCCGGAGTTGGCCGAGAAAAAGTCCGCCGCCTCGTCGACTTCCATGTTCAACACGTCGGCGATGGTCGCGCCCTTGTAGGTCACGTCGAGGGTTTCGTCGTTGTAGCGGGCGCCCTGACACTCCTCGCAGGGCACGTGGACGTCCGAGAGGAAGTTCATCTCGATTTTGACCGTCCCCTGCCCGCCACACTCCTCACAGCGGCCGCCCTTGACGTTGAACGAGAACCGGCCCTTGTCGTAGCCGCGCTGGTTCGCGAGTTTCGTCTCCGCGAAGAGTTCGCGAATGTAGTCGAAAACGCCGGTGTAGGTGGCGGGATTCGACCGGGGCGTCCGCCCGATGGGTGACTGGTCTATCAGACGGACCGTCTCTATCTCCTCGTGGCCCTCGATGGCGTCGTGGTCGCCGGGGTCGACCGACGTGTTGTCGTTCATCTCCCGCGCCAGTCCCTTGTAGAGGACGTCGTGCATGAGCGTCGACTTGCCGGAGCCGGAGACGCCGGTGATGGCGACGAACTCGCCGAAGGGAATCGAGACGTCCACGTCGTCGAGGTTGTGCTGGCGAGCGCCGCGAATCGTCAGCGCACCGTCGTCCGGGTCACGGCGCTCCTCGGGCACCGGAATCTCGCGCCGGCCGGCGAGGTAGTCGGCGGTGACCGAGTCCTCGGCTTCGACCACCTCGTCGAAATCGCCCTGTGCGACGACTTCGCCGCCGCGCTTGCCCGGACCGGGACCCATGTCGATGATGTTGTCCGCGCGGCGCATCGTCTCCTCGTCGTGTTCGACGACGAGGAGGGTGTTGCCGAGGTCACGAAGCCCTTCGAGCGTGTCGAGGAGGCGGTCGTTGTCGCGCTGATGCAGGCCGATAGAGGGTTCGTCGAGGACGTAGAGGACGCCGACCAGTCCCGACCCGACTTGGGTCGCGAGGCGGATGCGCTGGGACTCACCGCCGGAAAGCGTCGCCGCCTCCCGGTCGAGGGTGAGATACTCCAGTCCGACCTCTTGCATGAAGCCGAGACGGGCGCGAATCTCTTTCAGAATCTCCTCGGCGATGGTTCGCTCGCGGTCGGTGAGCGTCGCCTCCATCGCCTCGAAGTGGTCGAGAGCGTCGGCGATGCTCAACTGGTTGACCGCCGTGATTGGCGTGCCGTCGACGAGGACCGCCCGCGAGGCGGGCTTGAGGCGCGTCCCGTCGCAGGCGGGGCAGGTAGTGACGGCCATGAACTCCTCGATGTGCTCGCGGGTGTTCTCCGAATCCGTCTCCACGTGCCGGCGTTCGAGGTTGCCGACCACGCCCTCGAAGGGCTGTTCTTTCCGTCGAACGCCGTTCTTGGTCGTCCACTTGAAAAGCACCTCCTCGTCGGTGCCAAAGAGGAAGGCGTCCTGCACTTCGTCGTCCAACTCCTCGAACGGCGTGTCGACCGAGACGTCGAAGTGCCGCGCCAGCGAGTCGAGTTGCCGGCGATAGTAGGAGCGGTCGTAACTCCACGGCTCGAAGACGTTTTTCAGCGGCTTGCTCTCGTCTTGGACGACGAGTTCGGGGTCGACCTCCTTCGCGTTGCCGATGCCCTCACACTCGGGGCAGGCGCCGTGCGGGCTGTTGAAGGAGAAACTCCGCGTCTCGAGTTCGGGGATGTCGATGCCGCAGTGCGTGCAGGCGAGGTCTTCCGAGAACTCGACGACGAAGCGGTCGGTCGTCTCCGTTTCGTCGGCGTCGTCGGGGACGGCCAAATCGCCCGTCGAGCGAGCGGTCGAGCCGCCGAGTTCGACGCCCTCGGGCGGATCGGGGAGGACGACTTTCAACACGCCGCCGGCCTCGGTGAGCGCCGTCTCCACGGAGTCGGTGATGCGGGACCGAGCGTCTGTGGTGATTTTCACCCGGTCGACCACCACGTCGACAGTGTGGTCGTAGTTTTCGTCCAGTTCGGGGCGGTCGACGGTGAGGTCGTAGGGTTCGCCGTCAACTTCGACGCGGCTGTACCCCTCGCTCACCAAGTCGTCGAAGCGGTCCTCGAAGGCGCCTTTCTGGTCGCGGACGACCGGCGCACAGAGCTTCGCTCGCGTCCCCTCGGGGAGTTCGAGGAGGCGAGTGACCATCTGACTCGCGCTCTGCTCGCCCACCTCGCGCCCGCACTCGGGACAGTGGGGCGTGCCGACGCGGGCGTACAGCAGGCGGAGATAGTCGTGGAGTTCGGTGACGGTCCCGACCGTCGACCGAGGGTTGTTGGCGGCGTTTTTCTGGTCGATGGAGATGGCGGGCGAGAGGCCCTCGACGCTCTCGACTTTCGGCTTGTCCATCTGCCCGAGGAAATTGCGGGCGTAGGCCGAGAGGGATTCGATGTAGCGGCGCTGGCCTTCGGCATACACCGTGTCGAAGGCGAGCGACGACTTGCCGGAGCCAGAGAGTCCGGTAACGACGCTAAACGCTTCGCGGGGGATGCGGACGTCGAGGTCCTTGAGGTTGTGTTCCTCGGCCCCGCGAACCTCGATGTAGTCCTTGCTCATCTACCGCGAGTTGGGGGCCGGACCGCCGAAACCCTGTCGGTTCCGGGGGTCGTCAGGAGAGCTTTTCGCGGTCGATGGTCACGCCCGTCGGCGCGATGATAATCTCGTCTTCGCCTTTCACCACGACGTCGCCGTCGACTTCGCGCGCCACCTGCCGCAGGTCTTCGAGGATGCGGTCGACCACGCTGTCGCTCGGACTCATGCGCGTGATGTCCGCGATGACGACGTCGCCGTCGTAGATGGCGTCTTTAATCGGAATTGCGTCGCGCTGTTCACTAATCTCTGCGAGTCGGACCTGAATCCCCGCTTCGCCGCGGGCCGTGTCGAAGTCGTCGAGATTCAGTTCGACGTAGTCCTCGGTGCTGTGGGTGCCCCCACCGCCGAGGATTTTGCTCATGATGCCCATAGTACGTACAGGAACCACCGGCTCATTAGTTCTTGCGTCAGACACGGGCCACCGTGGCGGGAGGCTTTTCACCGCCGCCACCCCTCGCAGGACCGTGACCTACAGCATCTGCGTCCGGGAGCGAGCCGACGACGGCTGGCGATTCGGCGCCGCCACCGCGGCCCGCGTGCCCGCCGTCGGCGGCGTCACCCCCCACGTCGACGACCACGGCGCCGTCGCCGTCGCGGGCGTCGCCGACGCCGCACTCGGTCAAGAGTGTCTCGGCGCTCTCGCCGAGGGCCGGCGGCTGGACTCGGTGCTCGACTCGCTCGCGACGGAGGACGGGTCGGCTCGCCGGCAGATTCACGGCGTCGGTGTCGACGCGGCGGCGACACATACGGGGCCGGACTGTCAAGCGCACGCGGCGGCCCGCGTTGGCGACGACTACACCGTCGGCGGGACGGCGATGGCCGACGACGAGGTTCTCGACGCGCTCGAACGGGGGTACACGACGAACGAACGCGACACGCCGCTCGTGCGACGCCTCCTCACGGCGCTCGCGGCGGGCGAGCGGGCGGGTGGCGACGGCCGTGACCTGCCGGTCGGGAGCGCGGCCGTCGTCGTCCGTGGCGAGCACGACCCGCTGTATCACGACCTGCGCGTCGACGCGAGCGAGCGACCGATTGCCGACCTGCGCGAGACGTATCGACAGGCCAAGCAGGGCTACGAAGCCGCGCTAGAGACGTACGGTCAGACCGAGAACTCGTAGAGGTCGTCGCCGACGTGGTGGACGGATTCGACGACCTTGCCCGAGTCGCCGACCATGTCGGCACCGGGTTCGAGCGCGCGGCCGACCGCGAGCGCCTTGCCGTGAGTCTCCTCGACGATGATGACGAGGTCGTCGGGGTCGATGACGTCGTCGGCCTCGACGATGCCGGGGCGCATCACGTCGGCCCCGTCGCTGACGAACTGCACGGCGCCGGCGTCGACGGTGACGACGCGGCGCTCCGGCGGGAAGGCGTTCGCACCGCGAACGGTGAGGAAGGGGTCGCCGTCGACGAAAAAGACGTGTGGCTCGCCGTCGACGAGTACGAGGTCGAAGTCGGTGCCGACGAGGTCGACGCGCTCGTAGGAGTCGCCGTCGACGTCGACGCCGAGTTTCGACTCGAGGCTCGTCTCCAGGTCCCGTATCTCGTCGCTCCGCAGGTGATGGCGGGATTTGACCTCCATGCGAGAGCCGAGGACCCCGCTCGGGATAATACTGATTATCGCCCGCGTCCGCCGGGCGTCGGACGCGTAACAAACGCTAAGTGGTCGTGGTGCCTGACATCGGCTATGTGGCGCTCCGGGTCGGACAGTGGTGGCGACAGAAAAACGGTCGTCTGTATCGCGTGCGGGGCGTCGCTGCTCCGGTCCGAAGCCCGCGAGTACGACAAGGAAGGCGACCGCTGGAGCCGACACGGCAAGGAGTTCGAACACCTCTGTAAGGAGTGCTATCGGAATCTCTGTCACCAGCCACGCGACGAACTCGAATCACTGCTCGTCGACATTGGGGACGAAGCCCTCTCACAGCAGGCGTTTCTCGAACGCTACTACGGCGCCGTCGAGGAGCGCTACGGCTCCGCCGAAGAGCCCGAATCCTGATTCGCAGATACCGCGCCCGACACGTCTAACTACCCTTCACGTTTAGTCCGGGGCATGACGAACGATTCTGACGCCCAAGCGGAAGCGGGGACCGCCGAAGGGCAAGGTCCAGTCGAGATTTCGCCCGCCGAGGCGCGCCAGTTGCAGGAGAAACGCGAGGAACTGTTCGAGGAGTTCGAAATCCGCGACGAGTTCCCGCGCGAAGTGCTTCGCGAAGCCGAGGCACGCACCGAGGGCGTCCAACAGGAAATCGAGGACGAACTCGACCACCGCGAGGACCTCCGGGACCTGACCGCGTGGACGACCGACCCCATCGACGCACAGGACTTCGACGACGCCATCAGCGTCCGCGCCGAAGACGACGCCTACCGGCTCTGGGTCCACATCGCCGACGTGACCCACTACGTCCACCCCGACTCCGCGATGTGGGAGGAGGCCGTCAAGCGAGGGAACACGGTGTATCTCCCTTCCTACACCATCCACATGCTGCCGCCGACGCTCGCGGAGACGGTGTGTTCGCTCGTCCCCAACGAGGACCGCCTCGCGCACACGGTGGAGATGGAACTCGACGCCGAGACGCTCTCGTTCGAGAACATCGACATCTACAAATCCGTCATCCGGAGCGACGAGCGGCTCACGTACAGCCAGTGTGAGACTCGCCTCGAAAATCCCGACACGCCGCTGCACGAGGAGAACACGCTCGCGTTCGAACTCGCCGACCGGATGCACGAACAGCGCAAGGAGGACGGCTCGCTCGTCCTGAACCCGAGCCGTGACCGCGCCCACACCATCATCGAGGAGTGCATGCTCAAGGCGAACAAGGCCGTGACACACGAACTGATGTGGAACCGGGGCGTCGAGGCGATGTACCGGGTCCACCCCCAGCCCACGCCGGACCAGTGGAACGACGCGCTCCGCGAGATTCAGGAACTCAACGGCGTCTCCATCCCCTCCGACAAGTGGGACGACCCACGGAAGGCGGTCAACGGCGCACTCGAAACCGCCCCCGACCGGATGCTGTCCAAGATTCAGCGAGCCGTGCTGAAGGTGATGCCCCGCGCGAAGTACATGAACGACCCGTTCGGCGGCCACCACGCGCTCAACTTCGACATCTACGGCCACTTCACCTCGCCAATCCGGCGGCTCTCCGACCTGATTAACCACTGGATTGTCCACGAGAACGATGTGCCCGAAGACCTCATCGAACTCTGTGACCGGGCCTCCGACCGGCAGAAAGACGGCGAGACGGTCGAGCGCCTCTACAAGGGGTTCATGGAGGAAATCAACCTCGACCCGTACGCGGTGAACAACCGCGGCGTCGTCACCGTCGACGAGGACGGCGCGGTGTTGAACGACGAGGGGCTCCCGCCTGAAGAAGCCTAACGGCGGTCCACGCCCGAACCGTCGCCAGCGACTCACCACTCTTTCTCACAGCGTTCGGCCCCCGAGCATCACGACGAGTCGCGTCGCTAACTCGCGTGGCAACATCGTCGTCAAGCTAGATAGAGCGGCGGCTCTGGGGCGGTAGCGTGTTGATAAAAGAATTCGCGGTGAGACCGCTTGCGGCGGTTAGTCGTTAGTTGTTGCGTCGGACTGCCAGCAGTGCAGCCGCGATGAGCGCGATGACAGCGACGATGGCACCGAAGCC
>NZ_JBNTJZ010000010.1:0-23203 GCF_051195115.1 Haloplanus sp. C73
AAGGGGCGACTCGTCATCGGGCGGCTTCGCCGCCCGATTGCCCGAGGGAGCTTCGCTCCCTCGCTGCTGGAGGAAGGAAGCCGACGCAAGCACCGCAGGCCGAAGGCCGAGGAGCACAGCGAGGGGCGCGCACGGCTTGCCGTGCGCGGCTTCGAGGCGGCTCTGCCGCCTCGCTACTCCCGACTCCAGCGAGTCGGGGCTTTCGAGGTGTCTCCAGTTCAAACACACACCTCTGAACAGTATCAGTGCGATAGAGCGAAGGGTAAAGGGCGGGCCAGCCCTACCGGCCCCCAATGAGCGAGGGCGACGGCATCGAACTCACGGTGCGGAGCGCCGAGAAACGCGATGCGGGCCGGGGCATCGCCCGGCTTCCGGAAACCGCCCGAAAGCGACTCGGCGTGTTGAGCGGCGACGCCGTCGCCATCGAGGGTGACCGCGAGACGGTTGCGAAACTCTGGCCGGCGCGGGCGGGCGTTCCCGACGACGCCATCCTCGTCGATGCCGGGACCCGCGCCGACGCGGGCGTGGCAGTCGGTGACACTGTCCGGGTGCGGCGCGCGAGCGTCACCGACGCCGACGCTATCACCCTGACGGCACCGGAGTCGGTCGACGCCGACCGGGAGTCGGTGCGCCGAGAACTCCGGCGCGCTATCGAGAGCCGGCCGCTCCGCGAGGGCGACCGAGTGCGCGTCGAGAGCCTCGACGCCGACCCCTTCGTCGTCACCGAGACGCGACCCGCCGGGGCCGTGAGAGCGACCGAATCGACCGACCTCCGACTGGCCGGGGGCGGCACCCAGACTCACTTGCCGACCGAGATGCCGGTCGAGGCGGGCGACGAGTCGGCGGCATCGACCGAGAGCGAGCGCCCGCCGACCGGCGTCGCCTACGAGGACATCGGCGGCCTCGACGACGAACTCGACTTGGTGCGGGAGATGATAGAACTCCCGCTGGCGGAGCCGGAACTGTTCACTCGCCTCGGCGTCGACCCGCCGAAGGGCGTCTTGCTGTACGGCCCGCCGGGGACGGGCAAGACGCTCATCGCCAAGGCGGTGGCGAACGAAGTCGACGCCACCTTCATCTCCGTCTCCGGTCCCGAAATCGTCTCGAAGTACAAGGGCGACAGCGAGGAGCGCCTGCGCGCGGTGTTCGAGCGCGCTCGCGACGAGGCGCCCGCCATTGTCTTCTTCGACGAAATCGACTCCGTCGCGCCCAAACGCGAGGACGGCGGCGGGATGGAAGACCGAATCGTCGGCCAACTCCTCTCGCTGATGGACGGGCTGGAGGCGCGGGGCGAGGTCATCGTCATCGGGGCGACGAACCGCGTCGACGACTTGGACCCCGCGCTCCGGCGCGGCGGGCGCTTCGACCGCGAAATCGAAATCGGCGTCCCCGGCGTCGCCGGGCGCCGAGAGATTCTCGACGTCCACACTCGGCGGATGCCGATGACGGAGGACGTCGACCTCGACCGACTGGCCGAGCGCACCCACGGCTTCGTCGGGGCGGACCTCGAATCGCTGGTGACCGAGGCGGCGATGTCGGCGCTTCGACGCGCCCGGCGCGAGGGCACGGAGACGGCGGCCATCTCGGTCGGGCGAGCCGACTTCGAGACGGCGATGGCCGCCGTCGACCCCAGCGCAATGCGCGAGTACGTCTCCGAGACGCCGACCGAGGGGTTCGAGTCGGTCGGCGGCCTCGACGACGCGAAGGCGACGCTCGAACGCGCGGTGACGTGGCCGCTCACGTACGGGCCGCTGTTCGAGGCGGCGGACGCTGACCCGCCCTCGGGCGTCCTCCTCTACGGGCCGCCGGGGACGGGCAAGACCCTCTTGGCCCGCGCCATCGCCGCCGAGAGCGGGGTGAACTTCGTCCACGTGCAGGGGCCGGAACTGCTGGACCGATACGTGGGCGAGAGCGAGAAGGCGGTCCGTGAGGTGTTCGACCGCGCCAGACAGACCGCACCGGCTATCGTCTTCTTCGACGAAATCGACGCCGTCGCGACGGCGCGTGACCGCGCCGACGGCGACGTGACCGAGCGCGTCGTCTCCCAACTCCTGACGGAGTTCGACGCCGTCGCCGACAACCCCACCCTCGTCGTACTCGCGGCCACGAACCGCAAGGACGCACTCGACCCGGCACTGCTCCGCGCGGGCCGTCTCGAATCCCACGTCGAAGTGCCGGCGCCCGACGAACCCGCGCGCCGCGCGATTCTCGGCGTCCACACCCGGCAGAAACCCCTCGACGCCAGCGTGAATTTGGGCGACATCGCGGCGCGAACCGCGGGCTACTCCGGGGCCGACCTCGCCGCTGTTTGTCGCGAGGCGGCCATGCACGCGGTCCGGACCGTCGCCGACGCCTACGCCGGCGCCGAGGCCAACGACCACGCCGACGAGGTGTCGCTGACCGCCGCGCACTTCGAGGCGGCGCTGGAAAGCGTCTCGCCGTCACTGACCTGACCGACAGGCCGAACTGACTCGCGTCCCCACGGCCCGTATGCGCTCGCTGCTCTCGATGCGCTGGGACGACCTGCTGTTCGCTCACTGGGCGGTCGACCCCGACATCGTCGCACCGACGCTTCCCGCCGGACTCACGGTCGATACGCGCGACGGCGACGCCTACCTTGGCATCGTCGGCTTTCGGATGGCGTCCATCCGGCCGCGAGGCGTCCCCGTCGGCCTCTCTTTCCCCGAACTCAACCTGCGGACGTACGTCCAGTCGGAACGGGGACCGGGCGTCTACTTCTACAACCTCGATGCGGCCGACCCGCTCGGCGTGACCGTCGCGCGCGGCCTGTTCAAACTCCCCTACTACCGGGCGGAGATGTCGGTCACCGACCGCGAGCAGGGCGGTATCGACTTTCGAAGTCGGCGGACACACCGGGGCGCGCCGCCGGCGGCGTTCGACGCCACGTATTGCCCGACTGGGACGCCGACTCCTGCCGACCCCGACTCGCTCGCCGCCTTCCTCACCGAGCGCTATCGCTTCTACACCGAGAGTGCGGGCGGGCGACTCTACCGGGGTGAAATCGAACATGCGCCGTGGGCAGTGACCGAGGCGACGCTCGACACCCGCGAGAACACGCTCTTCGCGGCGAACGGCTTCGACCGACCCGCGGGCGAGCCACGAGTTCATTACAGTCCGGGGAGCGACGTGACCGCCGGCTTGATTCACCGCGTGCGCTGACCGCGGGCCAATCAATTAGGCCGAGTCGAAAAGTGGCTCAGCGACTGCCCTTTCGTCCACGGTGACTCCGATGCAACGCGCCTCTCCCGAGACGGCAACAGACCACTGTAGCGCCTGTGGCACAGAGCAGCGGCTCGACGTCTCGATTGCGATTCTCACGGAGAGCCCCGACGAAGCGAACGCGGCGTTCTCGCGGGAACCCTATCGCATCGTGGAGTGTCGCTCCTGCGGGGAGACGAGCAAGACGCGGATGAACGACGCGTAGTCAGTCCCAGAACGACTGCGTGCGGGCGTACTGGCGCTCCTGTTCGAGGATGTCCCGGTAGAAGTCGGCCTCGTCCTCGCGGAGTTTGGCGATGATGCGGGCGGCGTTGTGCGGGCCGACGCCGCGGGCGGCCATGGCGATGACCGCCTGCTTGCCGTGGCTCTGCACCAGATTGGCCGAGCGGTAGGCACGCTCCGTCAGTCGCTCCTGTTCCTCGTCTTTCTCTTTCGCTCGGACGGCTTTCACCGCCTCCTCGTCCCACGGGTTGAGCGCGGCGATGCGCGTCGATTCGCACTCGGGACACCGGGGCTGGTCGGGGACGCGTTTCACCTTCGTCTTGCGCGTCCAGTCCGTGCAGTGCAGGCAGGCGAGGATGATGCGGTCCTCGTGGATGCGCTCTTTCAGTGTCTCGACGACGCTCGCGTCCGCGTTCTCGGGCACGAGGAGTTCGCGCCCGCTCGACCGCCCGCCGGTCCCGAGCGGCGTCAGTTCGCGCGCGGTCACGAGGTCGATATCGCCCGACTGAATCCGTTCGAGCACCGTCGCCGCCTCCTCGACGGCGAGGTCGGTGTGAAACACCTCGCGCACCGCTTCGTCGTAGATGGGCGTGTCCTCCAGCGCGGCCAGCAGGCGGTCGGCGCCGAACCGACTCGACCCCTGATACCGCTTGAGGGCGCCGAACTTCGCCGCCACCTGCGCGAGCGTGAACTTCAGCGTGCCCGAGTTCTTCAGCGCGAGTTCGAGAAGCCCCTCGACGTGGTCGGGGTCGGTCGACTCCAGTACGTCGACCACCTCGCTCGGACCGCTTCGCCCCGGCACTTCGAGTTCGATGCGGTAGGGGTCGACCTCCATGCCGACCGAGGAGCCGGTGCGCTGGCCGACGAGCGCCGAGCACAGTCGCCCGAGCGTCTCGTTCACCTCGTGACCGAAGGCGGCGTTGACGACGACGTTCCGTCCCTGTCCCTCGACGACGATTCGGTCGGCGGTGGGGGTCGGCGCGTCGGCTTCGACCTGTCTCTCGACCGGTTCGAGCGCCTCGCTCACGGTGCGCTCGTCGCCCGGATAGCGGGAGAGAAACTCCCGGGCGGCCGACGAGCGCTCGGCGCCGCGTCCGAACTGGTCGCTCGCGACACCGCGCATCTCGCCGACTTCGCCGGCGACGCCGGAGGGTACCGGAATCTCTTGGCCCGTCCACGACGGCACCTCGCCCGCCGGGTCCTCGATTGGCGTCACTTCGACCTGCGTCTCCTCCTCGTCGACTTCCGTGATGCGCCACATCTCGCCCCGCTGGATGAACACCTCGCCCGGCGTCGCGAAGTTGAGGACGAACTTCTCGTCCAGCGTGCCGATGGTCTCTCGCGAGGAGAGGTCGTACACCTCGTAAGTCTCCTCGTCGGGAATCATCGAGAGGTTGGCGTAGAAGTAGCGCCACGTCCCGCCCGATTTCTCCAGTCGGTCGGCGTCTTCGTCCAGCCACAGGAGGCGGTTGTTCGAACACTCTCGCACCACCTCCTGAAACTGCGCCTCCGAGAGGTCGCGGAAGGGGTAGGCCGCCGTCAGCGTCTCGTACGCCTCGCGAGCGTGGATTTCGCCGTGGTCCATCACGAGGCCGACGATTTGGTTCGCGACCACGTCCAGACTGCCGTGATGGATGGAGGCCGACTCCACCTCGCCCGCGACGGCGCGGCGGGCGATGGCAAGCGCCTCCAGCGTGTCGTCGGGGTGGTCGACGAGGACCGTCCCCTCGGAGATGGCGTCGCGACGGTGGCCCGCCCGCCCCACCCGCTGGAGCAAGCGCGCCACCTCGCGCGGACTGCCGTACTGCACGACGTGGTCGACACGGCCCACGTCGATGCCGAGTTCCATCGACGACGTACAGACCAGGCCGTCGATGTCACCCGCCTTGAACGCCTCCTCGATGTCGATGCGGGCCTCCTTCGAGAGCGACCCGTGGTGGACGCCGATGGGGGCGTCGAGGCGCTTGAAGCGCGACCCGAGCGCCTCCGCAGTTTGTCGCGTGTTGACGAACACCAACGTCGACTCGTGCTCGGCGACGATGTCGCGAATCGCGCGGACGTGACTCGCGATGTCGACGTCTGTCGCGAGTTCGCCCGCGAGGCGCTCGTCCTCCGCCGTCGGCTCCGGGTTCCAGACGCGGAAGTCGACGTTGGTGCCGGCGTCGACTTCGACGAGCGTGCAGCCGCGCCCACCGGTCAGGAACTTCCCCACTTCGCCGGGCGACCCGACGGTCGCCGAGAGACCAATGCGCTGGAACGACCCCGAGAGGGTGCGGAGGCGTTCGAGTCCGACCGTCAACTGCGCCCCTCGCTTCGACGAGGCGAGTTCGTGCACCTCGTCGACGACGACGTGTTCGATGTCGGCGAGGGCTTTGCGCAACTTCTCGCCCGTCAGCATCGCCTGCAGCGTCTCGGGCGTCGTCACCAGCACGTCGGGCGGGTCGTCGGCCTGTTTGCCCCGCTGGTACTGCGTGGTGTCGCCGTGCCGGACGTCCACCTCGACGTCGAGATACTCGCCCCACCAGTCCAGCCGGTCGCGCATATCCCGGTTGAGCGCCCGGAGAGGGGTGATGTAGAGCGCCGAGATGCCGAAGCGGTCCTCGGCGCGGTGAATCGCGTCGAACACCGGCAGCATCGCCGTCTCCGTCTTGCCCGTCCCTGTCGGCGCGAGGACGAGTGCGTTCTCGCCCGCCGCGAGCGGGGGTATCGCCCGGCGCTGTGGCTCCGTCGGCGTGGTGAATCCCCGCTCCGAGAGCGCGGCCCGCACTCGCTCGCCGAGGTGGGTGAAGGCGTCCATCCCGTCGAGCGTTCCGTCTGCCATTCGGTCGCGCTAGTCGGGCGAGCCGATTAAGTTCACCGTTCGGGGGCGTCGCCCGGCCCACAGGGCTTTGTGCGTGGCGCGAGCCAGCCACAGTGTGCCTGTTCCAGCCGTCGGTGCGCTTGTCTCGCTCGTCGTCGCCCTGCTGGTCGGCGGCCTCGCCATCTACATCAGCGCCCGGACCGTCGCGGGCGTCGACGACTACAGCCGCGCCGTCGTCACCGCGCTGTTCGGCGCGGTTGCGTGGGCGCTCGTCTCGTGGATTCCACTGTTCGGCTCCGTGATTGCACTCGTCGTCTGGATTGGCGTCCTGAAGTGGCGCTACCCCGGCGGCTGGCTGACGGCCGCGACGATGGGCGTCGTCGCTTGGCTCGCCGCGCTCCTCGTGCTGTTCGTCGTGGATACGGTCTTCGGCCTCGGCATCGGCGCCTTCGGCGTCCCGGGCGTGTAGCCGTCTTCACACCCGCCGATACGCGCCAAGCCGCGTTCCGTCGAGGAGATACGCCTCGGCGTCGGAATCGAGCGCGTCGGGGAGGAAGGGTGAGAGAAACGACTGTCCCTCGACGTTGACCCACGTCCCGCCAGAGCGGTCGTTGAACGCCGGGAACACGACGAGTTCGGGGGTTCCCCACGCGAGCGACTCCGGCGCCACGCCGAAGTGGTCGGCGAAGGGGTCGACGCGCAGGCGGCCCCGGAGCCACGCCTTCTCGGCGCGCCCGCCGCCCACCTCGTCCTCAAGCCGGACCTGCGGGTGTTCGTGACCCATACAGACCGTCGCGGCGCCGAGGACGGCCCGGTCGGGCCACGTGTGGCCGTGAATGAAGCCGATATCGCCCAGCCGTAGCCCGCCGGAGTCGGCGACTTGCAGGCGGTCACCGTAGGCGTCGCCGACACCGCCGTCGTGGTTGCCGGGGACGAGCGTCAGCGGCACCGACCGGTCATCGAGTGCGTCGAGTAGCGCCTCGATTTCGTCGCGCTCGCCCGCGTCGGGGTCGCCGATGCGATGCACCAAGTCGCCGAGGACGACGACCCGGTCCGGGTCGGTTCGCGAACAGAGCGCACAGAGTCTCTCGCGGCGCGTGTCGGCGTTGCTCCGGAGTTCGACACCGCGCTCGTATCGGAGACCGGCCTCGATGCCGGCGTGGTAGTCCGCGACGACGAGTGCGCGCTCGTCGCCGCAGTCCGCGACGGCGGCCGGCGCACCGGGAACCGGCTCGACGCGTGCCACGATTAGATTGCCTTCAGGCGGTCCTCGCTCGGCTCGTAGCACTTCCCGCTCATGAGGGCGTCCTCGATGGCGTCGGCGACGGCACCGGGGTCGGCGCCGTACTCCTCCACTACCGCCGCGACGACCTTGTCGTGAGCCACGCCGTCGCCCTCGTCGAGGTCGTCCATCACCTCGACCGCTGCGACTTCGAGGTCGACATCCTCGGCCGTCTCCGCTTCGGCCTCGTCCGTCGTCTCGTCGCCCTCCCCGTCAGCCGTCTCGACCGCACCCACTTCCTCGGCGTCGCCATCGGGGTCACCGACCTCGCCCACGTCTTCTTCCAAGTCTTCGGGACCGGGCACGTCGATGTCGGCCTCGCCGGGGTCGCCGACCTCCGCGCCGCTCTCGAAGCCGACGTCGAACTCGGATTCGACCTCGCGGCGCTCCTCCTCGTCGAGTTCGTAGAGGTCGTCGTCCTCGAAGTCGCCGAGTTCGCCGGTCGGCGCCTCGGTTTCGTCCGCTGTCTCGGTGTCGCCCGCGTCGGAAATTGGCGCCTCTTCTGCCGGTTCGTCGGCGGTCGGTTCCGGTTCCGTCGACGCTGGCTCCGCCGGTTCGTCGCTCGATTCCGGCTCCGCAGGCGGCGTCGTGGACTCGGCTTCCTCGACCGGCGACTCGTCCGCAGTTGCCGTCGATTCCACCGATTCCGACGTAGCCTCGTCGGTCCCGCGCGATTCGGGCGCGCTCGCCGTCGACTCCGTCGGTTCGGCCACGTCCGTCTCGTCCGTTTCGACGGCGCCCGGCTCGGCCGGCGTCGTGCGCTCGATACCCTCCGTGTCTCGTTGCACCGCCTCCGGTAGCGGGCCGAGCGAGGTGGTACCGGCGTCGTCGGGTGCGACGTCGAGTGCGCGCACCGCGTCGCGCTCGCCGGCGACGACGGCGAGGGCGTCGAGTGCCACCTCACGGACCGCGTCGAGATAGGCGACGGTCGTCCCGTATCGGTCGATGGCGAGGGGGATACCCGCCGCGAGCGACTCGTCGTAGCCCCGGTCGAGCAGCGCAGCTTCGAGTTCGTCGCCGCGGGCGTCCATCGCGTGTGCGTCGGCCATCGCGGCGACGCGGCGGAGCGTCGCCTCGGCGGCCGAGACGGTCCACCGGTCCCGCGTCTCGGCGTCGACCGTCGAGACGCTCTCGGGCCGGACCGACGTGTACACCCGGTCGCCGTCGTCGGGTTCGAACGTCCGGGCCTTGCCGGTGAGTGCGACGAACGCCGGCGGTTCGGCGCGTTCGAAGAAGGCGGCGGCGTCGGGTTGGTACTGGCCGGCGTAGGAGACGAACGCGCCCGTGGGGTCGACCACGCGCGCCCGAAGGACGTCCTCGTTGACCGACTCGATTTCGGTCAGGACGCCGACAGTGAACAGGCGGTTGACTCGCGCACCGGTCGGCGTGACGACGTATTTCGGCGCCCGCTCCTCGTCGCTCTCGGCGTAGGAGACGGTGGCGTCGTCGAACTCGGCGGCGAACAGGCGGTGGGCCACCTCGCGGCGCCCCGGCCCGTCGTCGCTGGCGCTCATCGCGCCACCCCCGCGAGGAGTTCGCTCGCGCGGTCCGCCGGGTCGTCGTCGCTCTCTGCGAACGTCTCGGCGTCGAGGTTGGCGCCGTACTCGTCGACCGAGAGCGACCCGCGGACGCGGAACTCGCGCCCGACGATTCGCCCTCGGATGGCGTCGGCGACCACCTCCTTGTCCATCGCCTCGCGGGCCTCCGCTTTCGCGTCCTCGATGCTACCGCCGTACACCTCGGCGGTGAGGTCGGTGTCGAGGACGGCCGTGACGGTGCCCGTCCCGTCGTCGAGGATGGCCTTCACCCGCAGGTCGTCCTCGCCCTCGACGTCGCCGTGGGCGCGACACTGCCCGTTCTGGACGACGCGCCCACACTCTGGACAGCGCTCTATCAGGCCGGAGCCGTCCCGAACCTCGATGACGTTGCCGACGAGTTCGACGTCGAACAGGCCGCCGGCGGCGACGGCCTCGCCGATGGGCATTCGCGGCGCCGTCGCGGTGGCGTCGACCTCGCGGTCGAGGCGTTCGACCGTCGAGAACTCCGTGACGTTCACCTGCGGCGCGCCCCGGTACTCGCGGACGTAGACATCTTCGAGGCGGACGGACGCCCCCGCTTCGAGTTCGAGGTGGGGGTCCCAGTCGGTAATCGGGAGGCGCGCCGTCTCGTCGGCGACGACGCCCGAGAGAATCTCCGTCTCGCCGTCGCGGCCGTCGATGGTCCGCTCGTCGAGTTCCTGTACGCGAACCTCGACGGTCCGGCCTCGGTCGCCGGGTTCGAGGTCTATCAGGTCGCGGTCGCCGCCCACCTCGTACGGCGTCTCGACCGTCTCGGACGCCTCGGCGACCGTCGTGTTCGTCCCGAGGTTGAGTTCGGCACGTCCCTCCCATTCGCGGACGTTCGCGTTGCCGACGGTGATGGAGTCGCCGGGTTCGAAGTCGAACTCCTCCCACGCGGTGTAGGAGAGAATCCCCGTCTCGTCGGCGAACTCGCCCTCACGGATGACTTGGTCGTCGCCCTGATACCGAATCGAGCGCGTCCCCTTGGTCAGGACGCGGACCGTCGCGGTGACGGAGCCGTCTTCGGGCGTGACGTCGGCCAGCGATTTGGCCGTCGGCGCCGAGGACGACCCCTCGTCGCCGCCGTGTTTGCGGCGCACGCTCGCCTTGGCTTCCTCCACCGGGACGTTGTATTCGAGCAAGCTCTGCAGGTCCTCTTTGACCTCCGCTTTGTCTACGCCGAGGTCGGAGGCGAGCTCCTCGGCATGGTCGTCGAGTTGCATCGGTGAGCCGTTGGTCGCGCGGTCTTAAAAACCGTCGCCCGTCACGACCCATCCACCGAAAGCGGTTTGCGCCCCCGCCCGAACTGACTCGCATGGAAGTCGTCGTCAACGCGGCGACGAGCGTCGACGGCAAGCTTTCGACCCGCGAGCGCCGACAGGTTCGTATCTCCGGCGACGCGGACTTCGACCGGGTCGACCGCCTGCGCGCCGCCGCCGACGCCGTCCTCGTCGGCGTCGGAACCGTCCTCGCGGACGACCCGCATCTCGGCGTGAAAGCCGAGCAACGGCGGGTCGAGCGACTCCGCAACGGGCGCCCCGCGAACCCCGCGCGCGTCGTCGCCGACTCCCGCGCCCGCACGCCGCCCGACGCGACGTGTCTGAACGACGACGCGGAGACGTATCTCCTCGTCTCGGCGGCGGCGTCCGACGACCGACTGGCGCGACTGCGGGAAGCGGGCGCGACGGTCATCGAAGCCGGCAACTCACGGGTCGACCTCCCGGCGGCATTTGATGAACTCGCCGCGGCGGGGGTCGACCGCTTGCTGGCGGAGGGCGGGGGCGAACTCATCTACTCGCTGTTCGAGGCCGGCCTCGTCGACGAACTCAGCGTGTTCGTCGGGTCGCTGGTCATCGGCGGGCGGGACGCGCCCACGCTGGCGGACGGCGAGGGGTTCGTCGAGGAGTTTCCGGCGCTCGAACTGGTGTCGGTGGAGCGTGTCGACGACGGAGTCGTCCTCGAATACCGCGTCGAGTGACGGTTGTGCGCCGGTGCGGCAACACGGCTCAACCATTAAGAGGGTCGGGTCGCAAATGAGAGACATGAGTAAGTCGACTGGCGAGCAGACCGAGCCGATTCACGTCGAGAGTGCCGACCACCTGTCTGAACTCGTCGAGGACAACGCCATCGTCCTCGTCGACTACTACGCGGACTGGTGTGGTCCCTGCAAGATGCTGGAGCCGACCGTCGAGGAAATCGCCGCGGAAACCGACGCCGTCGTCCTGAAAGTCGACATCGACGAACTGCAGGAACTGGCGCAGGACCGCGGCATTCAGAGCGTCCCGACGCTGGAGTTTTACGCCAACGGCGAACAGGCCGAGCGTCTCATCGGCGTTCAGGACAAGGACACGCTCGTCTCGATGATAGACGACCTCTCGTAACCGCGTCCTGCGGTCCACGTTTTCACGACGCCGAGGCCGACGAGCCGAGAGTATATACTTCCGGGGGGTCTACTCCGGCACATGATTTCGCTGGACGAGGCCGTTACGGCGCGCCTCGAATCCCACGGCGAGCGTTTCGAGGTACTAATCGACCCCGACGCCGCTCTCGCCATCAAGCGCGACGAGTTCGACGGCGACTTGGAGGAGGTCATCGCCGCCGAGGACGTCTTCGAGAACGCCTCGCGCGGTGACCGCCCCGCGGAGACGGCTCTCGAAGAGGTGTTCGGCACCACCGACCCGATGGAGATAATCCCGGAAGTCGTCAAGCGGGGCGAAATCCAGATTACCGCCGAACAGCGCCGCGAGATGCAGGAACAGAAGCGCAAGCAACTGATAAATCGTATCGCGCGCAACGCGGTCAACCCGCAGATGGACGACGCCCCACACCCCCCGGAGCGCATCGAGCGCGCACTCGAGGAGGCGGGCTTCCGCGTCGACCCGATGGAGCGGGTCGAGACGCAGGTCGACGAGGCGCTGGACGCCCTCCGACCGGTCATCCCCATCCGCTTCGCGGAGGTGACCGTCGCCGTGCAGGTGCCCGCCGACCACGCCGGGAGCGCGCAGGCGAAGATTCGGCAGTTCGGTGACCTCGACCGCGAGGAGTGGCAGGCCGACGGCTCGTGGATTGGCGTTCTCACCTTCCCCGCGGGGATGCAAAACGACTTCTACGACCTCGTGAACGAAGTGACGAGCGGGGAAGCGGAGACCCACATCGTCAAAGACGAGGACGACCTCAACGTCCGATAGCTATCCGCGCCGGAAGCCGAGGAGGAAGCCGCCGGTGAAGCCGGCAGAGACCGAGAGCGTCGAGAGGATGGTCGACACCCACCCCGGCGGGCCGCCGGCCGCGTTCTCGCCCGTCTTCAACACGCCGGCCGAGAGCGCCGCCCAGTCGACGGTCAAAATACCCCTCGATTCGAGGAATTTGAACAGCGCAAGTTCGAGGCCGACGATAATCGCGATTACCTTGGCCAGTTTTTTGGCCGCGAAGCCGATTATCCCGCCGATTGCGGCCCCGCCCCCGAACTCCAGCCCCAGTTGCTGTGGGTCGATGCCCAGCTGTAACGCCACGAGCAATCCGTCCATACCCTCTCTGGTCCGTTCGTGGTTAAGTCGCTTATGGCGCACACCCCCGGCGAGCGGAGTTTAAGTGCTTCGAGCGCCTACCTTGGGAGTAACTCGTGCAGGGAACCGATAGCCGGAAGGTGAGCCGATGAGAGCGGTCGTCGCCAAGCGTGTCGAGCGCGGAGACGCCGATTTGACCGAAATCAAGGACCTCGCCCGCGCGGCGGGCTACGAGGTGGTCGGCGAACTCACACAGACTCGTGAGGAGGACGCCGCCTTCGCGTTCGGTGAGGGGAAAGTCGACGAACTCGCGACGCTGACCGTCGAAACCGACGCCGATGCGGTCATCGTCGACAACCGACTCGGCCCGTATCAGACGTACAACATCGGGGGGAAACTCCCCGAAGGGACCGAGGTCATCGACCGCTTTACCCTCATCCTCGACATCTTCGGCCAGCGCGCACAGACGCGCAAAGCCCAGTTGCAGGTCGAACTCGCGGAGCTTCGATACGAACTCCCGCGCGCCGAGGCCAAGACTAGCCTCGCCACGCGCGACGAGCGCCCCGGATTCATGGGGCTCGGGGAGTACGACGAGAGCCGCGAGCGCGACATCAAAAACCAGATAGCGGACATCAAACGCGAACTGGACTCCATCGCCGAGAAGGCGGAGACGCGACGCGAACAGCGCCGTGAATCCGGCTTCGACTTGGTCGCGCTCGCGGGCTACACGAACGCGGGCAAGTCGACGCTGATGCGTCGGCTGGCGGCCGAACTCGACGTGGACGAGAACGAGGACCGCCACCCGGACTTAGACACCACGGCGGAGTCGGAGGACCGACTGTTCACGACGCTCGGCACGACCACGCGCCGTGCCGACACCGGACAGCGCGATGTCCTCCTCACCGACACGGTCGGGTTCGTCTCCGACCTGCCCCACTGGCTGGTGGAGTCGTTCGAATCCACGCTCGACTCCGTCTATCACGCCGACCTCGTCCTCCTCGTCGTCGACGCGAGCGAGGATATCGAGGAGATGCGGGAGAAACTCGTCACCTGTCACGACACGCTGTACGAGCGCAACGAGGCGCCCATCGTCACCGTGTTGAACAAAATCGACCGCGTCGACGACGACGAACTCGCGGAGAAACGCGAGGCGCTGTCGGCGCTGGCGCCCAACCCCGTCGCCGTCTCCGGGCTGACCGGCGAGCGCGTCGACATCCTCCGCGACCGAATCGAGGACGAACTCCCCGCGTGGGAGTTCGAACGGCTGGTGCTTCCGCTCGGCGACGACGCGATGAGTCTCGTCTCGTGGGTCTACGACCACGCGAACGTCGAGCAAGAGGCGTACGAGGGCGAACAGGTGGTGCTGGAGTTCGAAGCCCGTCCCTCCGTCGTGGAGCGAGCGCGCGCGAAGGCGAGTGACCTCGCGGCCGTCGAGCCCTAATCGAGCGTCCGTTTGGTCTTCTCGACCACTCGCACGTCCCGAATCCCCGTGTCGGGGTACTCGCCGTCCTCGTCTTTCTCCGCTGCCTTCACCATATCCCAGACGACGTTCAACCCGGTCGTCACGCCTTCGAGCGCCTCCATCTCACAGCCCGTCTTGCCCGTCGTCTCGACGGCAACGGTGAGGGTCACGCGGTCCTCGCCCACGTCGAACTCCGTCTCGACGTTCGTAATCGGAATCTGATGACACATCGGAATCGTCTCCCACGTGTGTTTCACCGCTTGCACGGAGCCGACGCGCGCGGTTGCGAGCACGTCGCCTTTCCCGATTTCGTCGTCGGTGATGGCGTCGATAGTCGAGGCCTGCAGGTGGATTTCGCCGCGGGCGACGGCCCGGCGCGCGGTGTCGGGCTTGTCGCCCACGTCGACCATCTGGACGTTGCCCGACTCGTCGGTGTGTGTCAGGTCGTCGGATTCGTCACTCATCGGCAGCACCCCACAGCGCCCGCGGCAGTGCAGGCAAGAGGTCGCTCGCCAGTAGGCCGTACCCCTGTTCCTCGACCACCCGGTCGCCCGCGAGGCCGTTCGCGTAGGCGGCGAGCGTCCCCGCGTCGAGGGGGCGCTGGGTGGCGAGGAGCGCGCCCGCCGCGCCCGCGAGGACGTCGCCGGTGCCGCCGACGGTCATCCCCGGATTCCCGGTGCGGTTCGCGCGGGCGTCGGTGCCGTCGGTTATCACGTCGTACGCGCCTTTCACCAGCAGGGTGTGGCCGATTTCGGCGGCGAAGTCGGTGACGGCGTCCAGTCGCTCGCGCCAGTCGTCGGCGCTCGGCCCGCCCATCGCGCGGAGTTCACCCTGATGGGGGGTACAGAGCAGCGTCGCCTCGGTATCGATGTCGGGGACGACCTGCAGGGCGTCGGCGTCGATGACCGCGCGGCCCGCGTAGTCGGCGAGGAAGGCCCGGACGGCGTCGAGGGTGTCGGGGTCGTCGCCGAGGCCCGGGCCGAAGACGACGGTGTCGTGGTCGGCCGCGAGCGACCGAATCCGGTCGAGGTGGTCGGGCGTGAGGTGGTCGCCCTCGAACGGGCGGAGGATGAGCCCCTCCTCGAAGCTCTGGACCTCGCGAGCGACTGACTCGGGGCAGACGACGCGAACGAGGTCGGCGCCGGCCCGCATCGCCGCCTGTGCGGCGAGAGCGGGCGCGCCCGTGTACGGCCCGCCGCCGACGACGAGTACCTCGCCAAAGGCGCCCTTGTGCGCGTCGTCGGGGCGCGAGAGGAGGCGCCGGTCGCCCGGCCCGGCGAACAGCGACGCCGCCTCGGGGATGCCGATGTCGGCAACGGTGGCGTCGTCGAGGCCCGGCTTGTCGTCGTGGAAGGTGACGACGTGGTCGGCGTCGACGGCGACGCCCGCCGCCTCGCCCGTGTCGGCGTCGACGCCGGAGGGGACGTCGACGGCGACGACCGTCGCGTCGGCGTCGTTGATGAGTTCGGCGGCGTGGCGTTCCGGTTCGCGAAGCGCCCCGGTCACGCCCGTTCCGAGCATCGCGTCGACGACGATATCGGGGTCGTCGAGCGACAGGTCACGAGAGTCGCGGACGACCCGGGTGTCGTACTCCGCCTGCGCCAACGCATCCCAGTTCTCGCGCGCGATGTCGGTCGCGATGGTTTCGGGGCGCCCGAGGAGGTAGACGGTGGGGTCGTCCAGAAAGCGCGCGGCGACGAAGGCGTCGCCGCCGTTGTTGCCGCGGCCACAGACGAGTGCCACCGAGTCGTCGGGGTCGGCCACGTCTCGGACCACCCTCGCGACGGCGTTGCCGCTCGATTCCATCAACTGCTTGCGCGGGATGCCGAGGGCGGCGGCGTTCTCGTCCACCGCCGCCATCCGGTCTGCAGTTATCATGGGTGGACGTTGCTCCGACAGCCGTTATAGTATTCGCCACGGCGTCGTCGCGCCTCGTATCAGTATGTTTACCGAAAGAGATTCTGGCGAAGGATTTTGTCGGTTGCACCGGAATCAGCGATTCAATGCCGGGTCTCTTACCCTCTCATCTGGAGCAAGACGTGACGCCCGAAGACGACGGTGACCTCCGTGTCCTGTCGCTGACCGAAGACGATGCCGAGCAACTTCTCGATGCCCTCTCGTCGGACACGTCGCGAGCGATTCTGGCCTCGCTGGAGGAGCGTCCCGCGGCCGTCTCCGAACTCGCGGAGTCGGTGTCGACTTCGCTACAGAACGTCCGCCACCACATCGACAATCTGGAGGAGGCCGGTCTGGTGGAGGAAGCCGGCACGCGCTACTCGGTGAAGGGCCGACAGATGACGGTGTACGCGCCCACGCAGGACTCGCTGGTCGTCGTCGCCAGCGACAGCCTGACGGAGTGAGCGAAACCGGGATGGGGACGCGTCGCCAAGTGACCCCGATGAGCGAATCGAGCGCGTCGCGACCGCGAGACGTCTACCCACCCGGAGCGACGCCGTGACGCCGGCTCGCACCGACGGCCGAATCGAGGAGTACTGGGACTGGATTGCCGTTGCCCTCTTTCTCCTCCTCGCCGTCGACCTGCTGACGACGCTCGCGGCGGCGCGTCTCGTCGGCGTCGGCGCCGAGCGCAACCCCCTGATGCGGTGGCTCCTCGGGAGAGACATCGCCGTCGTCGTCGGCGCCCACCTCGCAGTCGTGGTGCTCGTCACGGCCTTCTTCCGCCACCTCGTCGAGCGCCTGCGGCGGACGCCCGAACCCGCAGACCGCTACTTCGCCGTCGCCATCGAGGTGTGGCTGGGGTCGCTCGTCGCCGTCGGACTCGGCGTCTTCGCCAACAACCTCGCCGTCATCGTCCTCGGCGAGAGCCTGCTGTGACGGAACGAGCTTTTTATCCGAAGACGACGCCAGCGGGTAGGTAATGGGCGAGACGTGGCGGACGGTGTTCGGCCACGACGAGCCGTACCCCGAACAAGCAGACGGCATCGAGACGGCTATCGACACCGCCGACCGCGGCGGCTTCGCGGTTATCGAGGGCGCGTGCGGCACCGGCAAGACCATGCTCGCGCTGACGGCGGGCATCGACCGGGTCCGTGACCCCGACTCCCCCTTCGAGCGGGTGGTCGTTCTCACGAGCGTCAAACAGCAACTCCGGCAGTTCGAGGCGGACGTCCGTACCATCAACGAGAACCTGCCCGAGGACTGGCGCCCCGTCTCGGCGCTCACGCTCGTCGGGAAGGCGGACGTCTGTCCGTACAGTCGGGAGCAGGTGGCGGACATCGACGACTCGACCGTCTACGACCGCTGTGAGGGACTTCGCGAGCGGACGCGCAACCTAACGGGGTCGGAGGGGCCGACGACGGCGGCGGCGCTCGCGAGCGACGCCCGACAGGCCCAGACGGGGTTGCTCGACACCGGTGGGAACGCGTCGGCCACGCCGGACTATCTGGAGACGGCAGGCGAGCCGACGCCGTATCTCCCCGAGACGGCCGACTACGAGGGCACCGAGTACTGTCCCTTCTACGCGCAGTATCTGGAGGATTTGCCAGAGGAGGGTGACCCTGTCGAGGCCGTCCCATTCGACTTCGAGGACGCCGGCCTCCTCGATACGGAGGACCTCGTGGGCCTCTCGGCGGGCCACGGCACCTGCCCGCACTCGATGCTCGGCGCCCTGCTCCCTCACGTCGAAGTCGCCATCGGCAACTACTACCACGCGTTCGACCCGCGGACGGTCGACACCTTCACCGGCGCTCTGCTCGACGACGAGACGTTTCTCGTCTGCGACGAGGCGCACATGCTCGAACCGCGGGTGCGTGACCTCGTGAGCGACGGGGTGGGAGACGCCACGCTCCGCGACGCCGAGTCGGAGTTGACGCGGGCGATTCAGCCGGTCGAGTTCGACCCCGACACCGACGAGGCGGAGGTGGTGCGGGGCGAACTGGAGGAGATGGACGTGAGTCTCGACGAACTGAAGACGACGCGGTCGTTCGTCCGGGACTTGCGCGAGGAACTCGACCGGCAGGTGCAGAACTATCTCGACCGAGAACAGCCGTCGTGGCGCGCGGCGCTCGACGACCTCGCAGACGACGAGATACCGCTTCGCGACCCGGAGACGCCGGAGCCAGACGCCATCACCGAGTGGGCGAGCGAGGACTACGGCGACGACGTGTGGGTGCGCGCCGAGTCGGTCGGCGCCGCCGTCGCTCGCACCCTGAACTCGCTGGAGGAGGAGGACCGCGAGCGAGCCATCACGACCGTCGGCCGCGTGCTGGGGTCGTGGTATCGCGCGGACCACGCCCGGCACTTCCGCGAAATCGACCTCTCGCGGACGTGGAACGAGGCGGAGCCACCGGATTCGTGGCGCCGCGCCTACAACGCGCGACTCTCGCTGCACAACTGCGTGCCGGGCGACGCCATCTCGGACCGCCTCGACGACTTCGGCGGCGGCGTGTTGATGTCGGCGACGCTCGAACCCCTCGACGTCTTCCGGTCGGTGACGGGACTGGACGAACTCGCGGACGACGGGCGGCCGGTCGTGGAGCGAACCTACGGGCTGACGTTCCCCAGCGAGAACCGGACGAGTTTCGCCGTCGACGCGCCGGCGTTCACCCACGAAAACCGGGGCGCGCCGGGCGACGCCACCGAGACGCGGGAGGTGTACGTCGACGCCGTCGCCGAAGTCGCGGGACGGGAGGGCAACGTCCTCGTCGGGATGCCGAACTACGCCGAGGCAGAGTGGATGGCGGGGGAGTTAGAGACGCGACTCGACTCGCCGGTCTTGCTCGACGAGTCGAGCGACGACGGCACGACCGAGGCGCTGAAAACCGACTTCTTTGCGGGCGGCGACAAGACGCTCGTCACCAGCATCCGCGGCACGCTGACGGAAGGCGTCGACTACCGCGGCGACCGATTGCACGCCGCCGTCGTCTGTGGCGTGCCGCTGGTCGATACGACGAGTCCGCGCACGCGCGCCGTCGTGACGGCGTACGACAGAGCGTTCGGCACCGACGGCCGCGGCGGACGAAGCGGGTTCGAGACGGCGCTGACGGTGCCCGCGGTGCGGAAGGCGAGACAGGCGGTCGGTCGGGTGATTCGTGGCCCCGACGAGCGAGGCGTTCGCGCCCTCGTCGACGCTCGCTACGCGCGTGATCGCTGGAACGGCGTCCGCGACTACTTCCCCGAGTGGGAGCGCGAGGAGTTTCGCCCCGTCAGCCCCGACATGCTGTCGCTGGGGCTCGACCGGTTCGAGAAGCGCTAGGGCGTCGGTCGGCGGCCGCTCCACGCCGCGTGACAGTCGTCGTCGCAGAAGTGAAGATGGGAGACGCTGCCGCCCTCGACCCACGAGACGACGCGGTGATTCGGCTCCTGCATGATTTTCTTCCCACACGTGTGACACGTCGGTGCGGTGCTCTCGTCGACATCCTCCCCAATTTCTGACGTGGGGTCGATCATCTTTCCAGTCAGTAACGGAATGTTGGTCTTAAAACCCGCTATCTCGTGCCGCGCCGTAGATTCGCCGCCCGGATGCGGGCTAGCTGCCCGGATACGGACACGTCACCGTCGTCCGCGCGTCGAGGTCGGTCTTGGTTTGCTCGCGGCCGTCGGGCCAGCGGACGGTGAGCGATTCGGGCGTCGCCGTTCCGAGGCCGAAGTGGGCGACGGGTTCCATCTGACAGAGGTAGCCGCTGCCGGCGTCGATGACCCGGGACTGGGTGCCGGCGTCGGTCTGCAGGTCGACGCGCGCCCCGCGGGCGGGGGCGCCGTTCGACGTGAGCGGGCACACGCGGAGCCAGTCGCCGTCGTTGGGCGCCGCAAACAGCGAGAGGGGTTGGGCCTCGCCCTCGCCGTGGACGACGAGGAGTTCGAGCGTTCCATCGCCGTCGATGTCGGCGACGGTGGCGCCCGTCCCCATCCCCTCCGGTTCGAGGGCGTCGCCGACGCCCGTCTGTGTCCACCCGTCGTCGTAGACGAGGAGTCGATTCGGCGCGCCCAGACAGTTCATGAACAGTTCCTGTCGCCCGTCGTTGTCGAAGTCGGCGGCGACGACGGTCCGGACGCGCGCCGGCCGGGCGAGGTCGGGCGGCGCGGTGTCGGTAAAGGCGTCGCCGGCGAGCGAGAACAGGCGGTTCTCGCCGTTCCAGTTGCCACAGACGATATCGGGCGTCGACGCCCCGTCCGGGGCGACGAGGGCGGCGCCGCGCGCGTTCTCCTCGGGGTCGGCGACGCCGTACTCCCGCGCAACGTCGACGAATCGCCCCCCGGCGTTCCGAAGCAGGAGGTTCGCGCCGCGCTCGGTGCCGAGAAACAGGTCGGTCCGCTCGGAGAGGATGGGGCCGACGGCGACGGAGCGCCCGCCGGTCACGACGTCGAGTCCGACGGCGTCCGAGAGGTCGGTGATGCCGCCGTCGTCGCCCACCTCGTAGAACCGCGCGGGGGCGCCGTAGCCGGTGACGAACATCCCGTATCGCCCGGTTCCGAGGCGGTCGACGGCGGCGACCGACCGCCCCACGCGGTAGTTCTCGCGGCCACGGTTTATCGGGTCCGCGAAGAGGTCGCGCCACGTCTCGTCGCCCGTCGGGTCGAGAAGCAGGTCCGCTTCGTTCGAGGTGCCGCCGAAGGCCGCGACGTTGTGGACGTACACTTCTTCGCGGCCGTCGCCGTCGAGGTCGGCGGCCGCGACGCCGATGGCGTGGCGTCCCTCGTCGGCGAGGACGCCACACGCCCTGTCGACGACGCATCCGTCGGACCACCGGAGCACGCGATTCGGGGTGCCGAAGCCGGCGACGAAGATGCGCATCCCGTCGGGGCCGGCGGTGACGGCCGCGCCGTACCCCCGATACGGCGCGTTGTCGGCGAGTAGCCCCGAGCGGTCCTCCAACATACCTCCTCCAGCGGTCGCGGGGTTAAGAGTCGTACGCTCCGCGCCCTACTCCTCCCAGACGTCGGAGAGAGTGCGCTGGACGGCTTCCTCGCCCACTGCGGCGGCGAGATGCTCGAATCCCTGCCGCTCGCGCCGGTCGCTCGCGTTGGCGACGAGTCGGGAGACGATGAACTCCGGCGTCGACTTGCCGACCGTGCCGAACCGGGGCTGGTAGTCCACCCGCAGTTCGAGGTCGGGGGTCAGTCCCTCGGCGAAGATGCCGTCGATGCGGGCGGTCGGCGGGAGCGGACTCAGGTCGTCCGCGAGATGGGTGACGTAGACGCCGAGGGCGCCACGCTCCACGGTGAGGTCGACCAGTCCGTTCAGCAGGTCCGCGGCCCGCCCGGGTTCGGTGATGGCCTCGAACTCGTCGACGAGCATCAGCGTTCGGCCGTCGCCGGTCAGCGGCGGGACGATGGATTTCAGCGTCGACTCCAACACGCCGGCGTTGAAACTCGCGTGGCGGCGGTGGAAGACGATGGCGTCGAACCGCCCGACTGCGGCGCGCTCGGCGGGCACGGGAAGCCCCATCGCGGCCAGCAGTGCGACGGAACAGCAGGTTTCGAGTAGCGTCGTCTTCCCGCCGCTGTTCGCGCCGGTCAGGACGGCGACTCGATCGCCACTCGGCGGCGACAGGTCGTGGTCGCCGACCGCGTAGTCGACGGGGTCGGGGTCAGACAGAAAGAGGTTGCGCGCCCCCTCGACGGCGAGTCCGTCGCCGCCGAGCGTCGGGCGCGTGAGGTCGTGTGCGGCCGCGAAGCGGGCGAGCGAGCACTCGAAGGCGACGTCGTCGACGGCGGCGACCGCCCGGTCGACGTCCTCGCGCGCGTCGGCAATCGATTCCCGGAGATCGGCCTCTACTTCGCGTTCGCGCTCCGTCTCGCGGCGCTCCAAGTCCTCGACGAGTGCGCGAAGCGCCGTACTCACGAAGTCGGCGGCGTCGTGGGCCTCATCGGGCGCCACCTCCTCGATGGCGCCACGGGTGAGGCGGGTCTCGCTGTCGACGTACTCCACGAACGCGCGGCGGAAGTCCTCCAAATCGCGGACGCCCGTCTCTCGAATCCGTTCGAGAACGTCGAACGCGGAGTTCTCCAGTTCGCGGGCGTCGTCGAGGCGGGCGCGCACGTCGTCGAGTCGCTCGTCGGCCCCCGACCCGACGCCCGACGGCGTGACGTACTGCAGGGCCTCGGCCGCCTCGCGGACCGCCTCGGGGTCGATGGTGCCGAGAACGTCGAACGCGTCGCCGTCGAGTCCCGCCTCGCGAAGCGCGAGGACGGCCTCGACGGCGGCGCGTTCGGTCCCCTCCGCGTCGTCGTAGGCGTCGAAGGCGGCGACGACGGCGTCGCGACTCGCTTCGTCCAGTCCCTCCCACGCGTCGCGCGCGGCCTCGACGGCGTCCAGTCGCTCGACCACGGCGTCGGGGTCGGAGAGCGGCGTCAGCACCCGGATGCGGTCCGCGGCGTGACGCGTCAGGGCGTACTCGCTCGCCAGTGCTAGCAGGTCGTCGTACACGTCGCGGGCGTCGCGGGTCGCGAGGGCGTCCATCCCCGCCTCGTCGTTGGCGCGGCGGAGGATGCGCGTCGCTCGGCCGCGCGTGACGCCGGCGTCGGTCAGCGCCCGCACGTCCGCGTTCTCGATGGCCGCGACGGCCGCTTCCTCGCCCATCGCTTCGCGGAGGCGCTCGCTCGTCTTCGGTCCCACTCCCCAGAACTCCTCCAGTCGCATACCGGAGGCAATCGGGCTGGGGGTATAGTGGTTTCCGAGGTTTACGTTGTAGTGCTGGGATATGCCGTTGGAGTTTAGCCCACCTCGAAAGCCCCCGTCGTCTCGACTTCCGGGACTCGCTGTCGTTCGAAAGAGTGCAACGCGCTCTTTCGTGATGTCGTCAGAACTCGTAGAGTTCTGACTGCTAACCAGAACCCGACGGGTTCTGGTAATGACGAGAGAGCTTCGCTCTCTCGAACCACGCTCCTCACTGCGTTGCGGTGCTTACGTCGTCGACGGATCGCAAAGCGATCCGTCTGGCTCGTCAGACCTTTGGTCTGACGACCGTCACCAGAACGCGGAGCGTTCTGGTTGGCTCACGAGAGCTCCGCTCTCGTGAACGTCCGGGTACGCCGAGACGACGGCCCCTTTCAGTCCCGCCTGCATCGGCTGTTCAACCGGCCGCCGCCGGGCGGGACTGAAAGGGGCGACTCGTCATCGGGCGGCTTCGCCGCCCGATTGCCCGAGGGAGCTTTGCTCCCTCGCTGCTG
>NZ_JBNTJZ010000011.1:0-19433 GCF_051195115.1 Haloplanus sp. C73
AGTTCGTTCTTCGAACATGTTGTTGTGCAACCCGGGGTCGTGGTGCCCGCGGGCTCTGTTCTACCGTTTTCGAAATTAGTAATAAAGATACGCCCCCAAATATCACGTCTGAAAATCGAGGGTAGAGAGCGTGAAACTCGAAAGATTCCTTATAATTACTTGAAGTAATCAGCCGGCGAATCGGGCCGACACCGAGCGGCGGCCGCGTACCGAAGACGTCGGGACCGAGCCTCAATCGGGAGTCAGTCGTAGATGATGAGACTGTAGACGACGAGGATGAAGCCGAGCGACGAGAGGCCGTTGTTGACCAAGAGGAGCGACCGGACGCCGCGGAAATCGGTGACGAACGCGCTAATCGCAGTCGCGATGGCAGCCGCCGCGATGAGACCGAACCCGAGCGAGACGTGAATCATCGCCCGGCGGGTGGTCTGGAGGTACGCCTTGACCGCCATTCCGACCATCGTGAATCCCGAGAGGACCAGAATGGCGGTGGCGGCGATATAGAGGTATTCAACGACGAGCATGTGCGTTCGTGCCCACCTTCGCGTAGCAGAGTATAAATCTAGTCGTGACATTCTCAATGCTGATACGCCCGTGCGCGACGACACCTGCGCGCACGCGTCCAACGGTACGTTTTATTGTGTTCCCTCGTATCTAAACTGATAACGAATGGACGGGACAGAGATGCTGCGGGTTCTGGGCAACGAGTACAACCCGCAAATACTGAGTTTCGCACACGAACCACGGTCTGCTCAGGAACTCAGCGACGAACTCGACGTGCCGATTGCGACCTGTTATCGGCGTATCGAGGAACTCCAAGAAGCGGACCTGCTCGAACATCACGACCGTGTCCTCTCGGACGAACGGCGCCGGGTCAACGTCTACCGCCGGAACATCGAGGAGGTCGTCGTCCGGTTCGACGACGGCGACGTGGCCGTCGACGTCGAGGAGCGCCAGCAGATTAAGAACCGTCTCGACGAAGCTTGGCGGCAGCTCTCGGAGTAATCACTCGCCCGGGAAGGGGGTGTTCCCGCGGTCGCCCATCATCGAGAAGCCCGCCGCTCGCTCGTGGACGGTGATGCCGCCGTCGGCGATGTCCATGGGGAAGATGTCGGTTTCGATGTTCTGCTTGCGCATCTTCGCGACCCAGATGTAGCGGTTGACGCCCGACTCGGTCGGCGTCTGGATGAGATAGATGTTGCCGTCGGTGAGGAAGTTCTCGAGGCCGATGTCCTGCTCCGGGAACACGGCGGACTGCTCGGCGATGAGCAGCGAGGTCAGACCGTTCGCCTTCAGGATGTCGGAGAACTTGAGAAGGTAGGTCCGTTTCTCCTGTTCGTCCTCGAAGAAGAGTTCGAACATCGTCAGCGAGTCGAGGACCAGACGGTCGTAGTCCATCTCCTCGAACTCGTCCAGCAGGAGTTCGAGCGTGTCGTTAAAGTCGTTGTGCCGGAGGAGTTTCTGCTTGTCGTAGACGAGAATCTGGTCGTCCTCGACGAGTTCGCGCCAGTTCTCGAAGCCGATGGATTCGGCGGCCTGTGCGATGTCCTCGCTATTTTCCTCGAAGGAGAGATAGATGCCTTTCTCGTCGAACTCCTGTACGCCGTTGTAGATGTACTGCAACCCCAGAATACTCTTGCCAGTTCCGGGATTCCCGCTTATCAGCACGGTCGCGTTGTCGACGATTCCACCGCCGAGGATGGAATCGAGTCCCTCGATACCGGTCCGGGTCAACTCGGTCATTATGCACTACCGTTGCGCCGACTGACTGAAATAAATTCGCAACGCGCCCGAAACGCCCCAGCGATTTATCACGCGTGAGAAACCGGACGCAATCTATTTTATCGGGTGTATCGAGAACCAGTCAATGAGGCTTTCCACCGGCGTGGACGGTTTCGACGAACTCGTCGACGGGGGACTCCTCCGGAATCGGCTGTACATTCTCAGCGGTCCGCCGGGGAGCGGGAAAACGACGTTTTCCTCGCATTTCGTCACTGAGGGAGCGCGAGTCGGCGAGAAGTGTCTCTATCTGAGCATGCACGAAACCGAGGAGGAACTCGTTCACGACATGAGCGGGTACAACTTCGGGTTCGAGAAGGCGGCGCAGTCGGGGAAGTTCCAGTTTCGGAACGTCTTCGATTCGAACGCCAAGCGCCTCCTGAAAGGCCCCGGCGGCAACGACTTCTCCTCGGGCGTCCAGAACATGACCAACCGGCTAGTCAGTTTCATCAACTCGCGGGAAATCGACCGGCTGGTCATCGACTCGACGATGATTCTGCAGTATTTCTACCCCGACAACCACGAGGCCTTCGTCCAGTTTCTCACCTCGCTGAAACGCGTCGACGCGACGACGCTTCTCATCTCCGAGATGACGGACCCAACCTCCTACGCGGACGAACACTACCTCGCTCACGGCGTCATCTTCATGCACAACTACATGGAGGGCAACGGGATGCACCGCGGCGTCCAGATTATCAAGATGCGGGGGACGGACATCGACAGCAACATTCACGCCATCGAGTTCGACGACGATGGCCTGCACGTCCGCCCGGAACAGAACCTCGAAGCCTGAGATGTACGACTCCGAGTTCGACACCGACTGGAGTGACCTCGACAAGGACGCCGCGCTCGAACGAGCGTTCGCGCTCGGCGTCGCGAGCGCGCTCGGTGACCCGAACCGAGAGGAGTACGACCGGGTCGTGGCCGACGCAGACACCAGCTACGAGCGCAGCCTCATCGAACTCTCCTACGACGAGGGGCGGCGAAAGGCGTCGGGTCGAACGGGCGAGGAGACTGAGTCGGTGTGGGAGGAACTGGTCGTCGAGCCAGCAGGGGCGCCGGTCGACGACGATTCCTCCGGCCCACCCCGCTCGCGGACCAGTCGACCGGACATGCTGTCGCGCCCGGAGCCGTCGGCGGTCCCCGACGATGGCATGGACCGACTGCAACTCCCCGAGTTCATCCGGCAGCGCTAGGTCGTGTCGCCGTCGCGCATCAGTTCACCCGGCTCCGTCCAGATGACGAACTCGCCATCGTCCTGTCGCTTGACGACGCCGTTTATCCACGGCTCGTCGACGGGCGACTCTTTGACCGCCGACAGCGACACCGTCGAGACGCGCCGGACGCCGTCGACGGCCCAGCCGACACTCCAGTCGTCGTCCATCTGCGTCGAGTCGAAGACGACGATGAGGTCACCGTCGCCGTCGGTATCTGCCGCCAGCGTCTCCATCGGGTCGATGACCGTCGTGATGTCGCCCCGGAGGTCGATGACCCCCTCGACGAAGGGCGGCGAGTTCGGAATCCGGGTGACCGTGCCGCGTTCGACTATCTGTTCGATGTAGGTGATGTCGAGACAGTAGCGCTCGTCGCCCAGAACGAACTCCAGTACGGAGATGGTCTCGTCGTCGGTTTCTGCCTCGTCGGGCGCGTCGTCCTCGGCCGTCTCCTCGTCGCCCATCGCTTCGAGGACGCTGGCGACCGACGACGCCGCATCGCTCGTATCGACGTCGGCAAGCGCGTCTGTCACTTCGTCGTCGATAGCGCCACCCACCGAGTCGGGTTGTGTAGTCGGGTCGGACATGGACTCGTTGGGCGGGCTTCGAGCCACCCCATAATAAACCCGGGCGCCGGGTTCTCAGGGCTGATACTCGATCGCGTCGCCGACGAGGGCTCGGCCCGCTCCCGAGGAGACGTAGCGGTCCCAGAGGACGAGCGTCGTCGGCAAGACGAGAATCGACGCGAGATACGAATAGAGCACGCTCAGGGCGATGAGCAGGCCGAACTGTCCGAGGATGGGCGAGATGGCGAGCCAGAGCACGCCCAGCCCGGACACCGTCGTCAGCATGCTCCCGGTGAGGGCGCCACCCGTCCCCCGGACTGTCGAGAGGAGAGCGGCGTCGACGTCCGTCGCCTCGTCGTACTCCTCGACGAACCGGTGGAGGAGATGCGCCGAGTAGTCGATACCGAGGCCGATGGCGATGGAGAGACTGGTCCCCGTCAGGACGTTAAAGGGGATGTCGAGAAACCGCATCGTCGACGCGAGCGCCGCGACGGTGACGGCGATGGGGAGGACGTTCACGAGGCCGAGCGACGGCCGGCCCTCCAACAGCCCGTAGACGACGACGAGGAAGGCCGCCGCGGCGACGAGTGCGATAACGAGACTTCGGAACGCCGACTCGCCGATGACGTCGGACACCGCCTTCAACACGATGACGCCGCCGGTCGCCGTGGCCTCGAACCGGACCCGGTCGGCCACCGCGCGGGTGTCGTCCGTCACTTCCTCTTGGGAGGCATCTGCCTCGACGGCGTACTGGATGCGCGCGCTGGTGTAGTCAGCGGTGATGTAGTTCAGCGCTCGCTCGCGCGCCGGCGAATCGAGGAGGGCGGCGTAGACGGTCCGCAGATTGTCGTCCGGGATGCCGTTGTCGTTGCGGTCGTTGCGGTCGACCAAGGCGGCAAATTCGGGGTTCCGCTCCGCGTACGACCGAATCACGGTCACGATACTCGTCTCGCGAGCGTGGCCGTCGTCGGCGACGAAACTCCCGGGTGGGTCATCGCCCGCCCGCCACAGCGCCTCCAGCGCGTAATCGGCGTGTAACGGCCCCTCGACGTACACCGTCGTCGTGTCCTCCTCGCCCGACTGGAAGTTGCGTTCGAGGAAGTTCGTCGTCTCGGTGACGGTGTAGTCGCCGGGGCGGAACGGCTCGGGGACGTAGTCCAGATACGCCGGCTGGGTCTCCGGCGGGAGGAAGTCGTCTTGGGTGAATCGGCTGTCGACGCCGGCGCCATAATGTCCCATGAACGCCGTGGAGACGACGACGAGCAGGAGGAAGGCCCGCGGCGCGTTGCGGGCGACGTGGACGCCGACCGGTAACACGCGCCCAAGCAACGAGCGCTCGTCACCGAGCGCCGCCGAGCCGAACGAGGGGAGACCGAGACGCTCGCGCCAGCGGTCGGCGTACACCTTCGACGCGGGGAGGAACACGCCGAAGACGAGGGCGGTGAAGACGATGCCCACCGCCGCGACGATGCCGAGTTCGCGAATCGAGCTCAAACCACTACTCAAGTTGGCGGCAAAGCCCAGCACGGTCGTTCCCGTGACGATGAAGAAGGCGATGAGAAGTTGGTCGGTCGCGACGCGCATCGCGTCGCGGACGCCGACTTCGCCGACGTGTTCCTCGCGGTAGCGATTGATGGCGTGAATGCCGAAGTCGATACCGACCGCGAGCAAGAGCGGCGGGATAGCGACCAGTAACTGCGAGAACGCGATGCCCGCGAGGCCCATGAAGCCGAACGTCCAGAGCATCGTCATCGCGAGCGCGACGAGGCCGAGCAACAGGTCGATTGGGTCGCGGTAGGCGACGACGAGAAAGAGCAGGATGAGCGCGACGGCGGCCGGAATCACCAGTTGGAGCGAGTCGTTGATGACGTTGCCAAGTTCTTCCGACGTGATGCCGCTCCCGAAGACGGTGATGTCGCCGCCGACCGACTGAACGATGTAGGCGGCCTGCAGCTGAATCTCCGTGAGCGGGCTGGAGCCGCTCGTTCCCGGTCCCGCGCCCGCGCCGCCGGAGAGGCGATGGCTCACCGTGCCGATGGTGGCCGAGGCGGAGGCCGACTGGGCGTTGTAGTCGTTGCTGAGGAGGGCGCGAAGCCCCGGCTCACCAGAGATGGTCGCTCGGACGGCTCGGTCGATTTCGCCCGGTGTCGACCGCTCAACCGCCCGAATCTCGTCGTCGATAGTGTCGGCAGAGGGGTCGAGCGTCCGGGCGACGGCCCGCGCGACGCTCGTGGTGCCCGTCACTTGGAGGTCGGGGTCCTCCGATAACCGGTGTTGGGCGCGCAGCATCCGCAGCAGTTCGGGCTTCGAGAGCACGTTCGTACTGGAGTGAATCAGCTGCGTCGTGCCGCTGTCGTCGCCAAAGGTGACGCGCTCGAAGTTGTCGTTGACGTCCTGCAGCGCGTCTTGGGCGGGGACGTCCTCCGTGAACTGGTCGGTCCCGGAGTCGGTCCCGCCGGCGCCGAGGCCGGCGACGAACAGCCCCGAGACGACCAGAAAGCAGAGGATGACCTGTCCGGGCCGGTCGACTATCCACGCGTCGAGCGCGTCGATGAGGCGCTGGACGTCGAGATGCGGGAGCAACGACACGACTCTGTCAGTCGCCCCCGCCGGTTCGGCGATACCAGACGAACAGTCCCAGCCCCGCCAGCACGAGCACGCCGACGGCTATCGGGACGACGGGCGGGCCGCCACCCTCCGGCTGCTGGACCGAAATCGGCACGCGGTAGGTTTCGGATACCTCCGTGTCGCCGTCGGGCAGTTCGTACTGGAGGTCGATGGAGACGGGGTAGGTCTTCTCCAAGGCCGCCGGACTCGTGCTCAGCCCGATGACGAACGTCTCCGACTCGCCCGATTCGAGCGAAGAGACGAGGCCCTCGTCGTCGTCGCTGCTCAGCGGCGACTGGACGAACGCCTTTGCCTGCACGTCACGGAGGGGTTCGTCGCCCCGATTGGTCACGCGGAGTTCGAGCGACATGGTGCCGCCGGCGACGGCGGAGTTGTTGACCGCCTCGACGCTGAACCGGTCGCGCTGGGACTCGATGGCGACTCGCTCGGTGAGGGCGTCGCTCCGGCGCACGTCGCCCCGCTCGTTCCGGTACTGGACGGTGACGTTGAACTGCTGGGTGGTGGCGCTCGCGCCGTCGCTCACGCCCACGTCGAAGGCGAACTCGCCCGACTCGCCCGCGTCGAGTTCACCGAGGGCGTACTCGTTAGATTCGATGTTGACGTTGGGGTTCGAGGACCGAAGCACCACGACGGGGTCGCCGGCGGCGTCGGGGCCGCGGTTGACGACGCGCCCAGTGAAGCGACCCTCCTCACCGACTCGGAGCGTGGCGTCCGTATCACGGAGCGCGAACGTCTGTTCCGGGGCGGGTCTGACCCCGACTGCGAGCGGTTCGGCAGTGCGGGCGATACCGTCGCCGTCCTCGTACTCGACGGTGGCCGTGAGGCTGTAGTTTCGCAACGCGGCGTCGTCGGCGAAGGCGACGGTGTACTCGACGGTTGCGTTCGTTCCCGGCTCCCATCGCCCGACGTAGCCGGTCGAACTCGTCGACCCGCTCCCGAATCTGAGTTCGTCGGTCGAGGAGGAGAGGACGATACTCGCGTCGCGGGCGGGCCGGGTGCCGTCGTTCTGGAGGGTGACGGAGACGTTCCCGGTGTCGCCAATCTGGGCCGTCGTCGACGTATCGACCACGTCGAACTGCGCCTGCTCGCGCACGCGGACGGTGACGTACTCGGTCGTCTCCCGTGTCAGGTCGTTGTACTCCGGCGACCCGACGGAACTGTACTCGACGCTGACGGTGTGGCTGTACGAGACGGTGACGGGGATGCGGTAGCGACCGGGTTCGACGTTCTCGGGGACGGTGATGGAGATGGGGTCGACGGCGGTAGTGCCGCGGGGCACGTCACCGACGGCGACGCGCCCGGTGTTGATTTCGAAGGGGGTGTCGCCGTCGGCGACGTCGACGGAGAGGCCGCGGGCGGTGACGACCCGGTTCTCGTACTCCGCGGGACCGCCGCGGCGTATCTGGCCGTCGTTCGAAATAACGAGGTCGAGTTCGGTTTCCGTGCCCGGTTCGACTTCGCTCGTCGACGTGAACACCTCGATATCCGGCCGCCCGATGACGGTGCCGGAGTCGGCCTGTCCGGCCGCGAGGCCGGTGGCGGCGAGGGTGGCGACGACGACGAGTGCAACGAGGAGGAGCGAGCGATGTGTGGCTGACATGATGCGTTCGGGCCGAGAACCGACCACGCGGTGGCCGTGGAGTGGGGGACCGACTGGCGGCGCGACTCCCGGCGGGTACGTGGGGACGGTAGACGGAACGAACTATATAACTTGTGAATGAACGTTCAGTCACCGTGGCCTTCGACGACCCCTTCGGGACCGACACCGACGAGACGCGGACCGCAATCATGCGCGCCACCTACGCGGCCCTGAGCGAACACGGGTACGAGAACCTCACCATCCAGCGAATCGGTGACGAGTTCCCGAAGAGCAAGTCGCTCATCTACCAGCATTACGACGGCAAAGACGAGGTACTGGTCGAACTCCTCGAATTCCTGCTCGCCCATTTCGAGTCACAGATGCCCGAACCGGCGGCCGACGCCGATGCCGACGACTGTCTCCGGTCGCTCCTGTCGTTCATCCTCGAACCGGACCCCGACGAGGCGCGCGCATCGCTGACGAAAGTGATGGTCGAACTCAGAGGGCAGGCGCCCCACAACGAGACGTTCCGGTCGTATTTCAGCGCGAACGACCGTCGGTTCCGGCGTGACCTCGTCACGCTCCTCGAACGAGGTATCGAGGAGGGCGTCTATCGCTCGGTGGACACAGACGCCGTCGCGTCGTTTCTCCTAACGGTGATGTCGGGCGAGACGGTCCGGCGAGCGACGACGGACGATACCGTGGATAGCGACGCGGTCTGTAACGAACTGGACGCGTATATCCGGGCGCGACTGGTCGGAGAGGAGCGTTAGTCGATGCGGACGTAGCCGGCGCCGTCGACGTACACGGTGTAGTCGCCGTACGCGAACGAGAGGTTCCGGGCCGCATCGTCGGTTCCGCTGAAGAAGGCTTCGAGCGCGTCGGGGTCGACGTAATCGGCGAGCGGGTCGAGTTCGACCGCTGCCGAGTTCTCCACATCGCTGAGCGCCGTCTGAATCGCAGAACTGACCGGCTCCCGACGCTCCCAATCGATGTCGACCCGATGGGGAACCGACACCGCCGTCGCGTTCTCCTCACCCGTCGCAGACATACTCGACACTCCTCATCCGACACTATAAGTTTAGTGGCCTAATTATCTACCCTGATATTATAGTTGGCCGTCACTAACTTCGAGATGTGGCGCACGGACACCGGGAGACGCGTCGGGGACGCGAACGCGTCGACGGCGGGCAAGAGTCAGGGACTGCGTCGCGACGGGGCCAGAGCGGGACGGCGACGGTACTCGTGTTCGGTGCCGGGAGCCTCGGCAGTCTCGTCGGTGGCTGTCTCGCGCGGACACACGACGTGACGCTCGTGGGACGCGACCCCCACGTCGAGACGGTTCGGCAGGATGGGCTTCGCGTCAGCGGCGTCGAGACGTTCGACACCCGGCCGGCGGCGACGACGGAGGCCAGCGGCACAACTGCCGACATCGCCATCGTGACGGTGAAAGCCTACGACACCGAGACGGCGGCGCGGACGCTCGCGACTGGCGAGTACGGCGTCGTCTGCTCCCTACAGAACGGCATGGGCAACGAGGACACCCTCGCCGCGCACGTCGACGCCCCCGTCGTCGCGGGGACGGCGACCTGTGGAGCGCGACTGGCCGACCCCGGACACGTCGAGTGGCTCGGTCGGGGGACGGTCACGCTCGGGCCGTGGCACTCCGACGACACTGCGCCCGTCGAACGCGTCGCGACGGCGTTCCGCGACGGCGGGCTTCCGGCCGACGTGACGACGGATATCCGGCGCCGGCTCTGGGAGAAACTCGCGGTCAACGCCGCCATCAACCCCGTGACGGCGCTCGCGCGGGTCGAAAACGGCGCGCTGTCGGGGGCGGGGCCGCTCGCCGAACTGGCGACGGCGGCGGCCCGCGAGACGGCGGCCGTCGCGCGGGAGGAGGGGGTCGACCTCTCGACGGCGACGGCCACGGACGCCGTCGCGAGCGTGGCGAGCGAGACGGCGGCGAATCGGTCATCGATGCACCGCGATATTTCGCGTGGGCGGCGGACGGAGATAGACGCCATCAACGGGTTCGTCGTCGACCGCGCCGCGGCGACCGGCGAATCAGTACCGGTCAATCGGACGCTGACCGCGCTGATCCGGGGCTGGGAAACAGGCGCGGGCGTCAGGGAGTAGCGTTAATTTGCCGGCGGCCGAGTCACGAATTATGCCAACCGTCCGGGAGATACAGCGGGCGACGGGAGACGAGCCGGTGACGATGCTGACGGCGTACGATGCGCCGACGGCGGCCATCGTCGACGACGCGGGCATCGACGTGGTCCTCGTCGGCGACAGCGTGGGGAACGCGATGCTCGGCTACGACTCGACACTCCCGGTCACCTTGGACCAAGTGGCCAGTCACACCGGCGCCGTCGCCCGCGCCGTCGACGATGCCCTCGTCGTCGCCGACATGCCCTTCCTGAGTTACGGGACGAGCGAGGCAACGAGCATCGAGAACGCGGGGCGCCTCGTCAAGGAGGCAGGGGCCAACGCCGTCAAACTCGAATCCGGGCCGCACACGGTCGACTTGACCGAGCGACTGGTCGAGTTGGGCATTCCGGTGATGGCCCACCTCGGTCTGACGCCCCAGCGCGTCAATCAGGTTGGAGGCTACACACAGCAGGGAACGACCGAGGACGCCGCGGCAGAAATCCGGGACCTCGCCGAGCAACACGAGGCGGCGGGCGCGTTCTCGCTGGTGCTCGAACACGTGCCCGACGAGGTGGCGGCGTCGGTGACGGAGGCGCTCGATATCCCGGTCATCGGCATCGGCGCGGGAAGCGAGACGGACGGACAGGTGCTCGTCGTGACCGACGTCCTCGGACTCTCGGAGTCGGTACCGCCGTTCGCGGAGGCGTTCGGCGACATGAGAAGCGAGATGGAGGAGGCGGTGGCGGCGTACCGCGACGCGGTCGAAGACGGCTCGTTCCCCTAGTCGCGGATGGCGCTCGCGAGAAGCGGGCGCATCAGGCCGACGACGGGCGCCTCCGCGCTGTCGGTCCAGACGGCGCGGTGTTTGCGGACGCCGGGGAGGTCGGTCGCGGCGTCGGCGCTGACGAGCAACGCGTCGCCGTCGGTCATGAGGACGCTCGTGACGGCGCCGGGGTCGATGGGCAGCGAGTCCCACCACGTCCACGTCTCGACCACGTCGGCGTCGGGGACGGCCTCGTGGAGTCGCTCGCGGATGTCCTCGCTGGGCGACCCGACGACGACGTCGACGCCGCGGTCGACCGCCGCCGACAGCGCGTCAATCAGGTCGTCGCTCAGGAGTTCGTCGACGGCGACGGCGAACAGGACCTCCGTCTCGGCATCCGCGAGAAGCGTCACGAGGCGCTCGGTGACGGCGGCCTCGCCCTCCATCGACCAGACTTCGCCGGCTCCGGTCGAACGGTCCGGCGAGCCGAGACGCGGGAGGGCGGTCCCGAGGCGGTCGAGTCGACGCTGGCTCTCCCGTTCGAGGAGGTCGACCGCTTCGCGAGGGGAGACGGCTCGGAAGCGACGCGGCTTCGACTCCTGAACGCTCACCAGCCCCCTGTCTTTCAGGGCGTCCATGCTGTCGTAGATTCGCGCCCGCGGCACGTCGGCCACGTCGCTCACCTCCTTGGCCGTGCCCTCGCGCAGGCGCGTCAGCGCCACGAAGCACTTTGCCTCGTACTCCGTGAGTTCGAACGTTCGAAGCGTGCTAACGACGTCCTCGACGAGGGCGTCGGTGCCGGATTCTGTGGTAGTGTTGTTCGTCACGACGAGTCTCCCGTGTCCCTCGCGCCTAGGGTTGACACCACCAAAAAGAGTCGGGTCCCAGACCGTGTCGTGTGAGCGACCGACAACTCTGTTTCTATTGGAATCAAAACATAGAGGAAACTATTAAGATACTACCAGCCGTAGGTGTGAGTGAGACGCGGCACCAGCGGCTACACGCCGCAGCAGATACCCATGACCCAGCAGCCCGAAACCCTCCGAGAGGCCGGCGGGGAACAGCACACGACAACTGAAGCGCGGGGGGAGAGTGGCGAGCGCGTCTGCCCGGAGTGCGAGGCGGCGCTGGTCACCGACGACTCACACGGCGAGATAGCGTGTAGCGAGTGCGGCCTCGTCGTCGAGGAGGACGAAATCGACCACGGCCCCGAGTGGCGCGCCTTCGACTCGAACGAGCGCGCGGAGAAGAGCCGAGTCGGCGCGCCGACGACGAAACTGCTTCACGACGACGGCCTGTCCTCGGTCATCGACTGGCAGGACCGCGACGCCAAGGGCCGCACCCTCGACGGGAACAAGCGCCGCAAACTCCAGCGGCTCCGCACGTGGGACGAGCGGTTCCGCTCGAAAAACGCACAGGAGCGCAACCTGAAGCAGGCGCTCGGCGAAATCGACCGGATGGCCTCCGCGCTCGGCCTGCCCGAGAGCGTCCGCGAGACGGCGAGTGTCGTCTACCGACGGGCGCTGGAGGACGACCTTCTCCGCGGCCGCTCCATCGAGGCGATGGCGACGGCCTCGCTCTACGCCGCCGCCCGTCAGGCGTCGATTCCGCGGAGCCTCGACGAGTTCGAACCCGTCAGTCGCGTCGAGCGCAAGGAGTTCTCGCGGGCCTACCGCTACATCGTCCGGGAACTCGGACTGGCAATCGAACCCGCCAACCCCCTCGAATACCTCCCGCGGTTTGCCTCCGACCTCGACTTAGACGAGGACACCGTCGGCCGCGCGCGCTCCCTCCTCGAAGAGGGGATGGAGCGGGGCGTCCACAGCGGCAAGAGCCCCGTCGGCCTCGCCGCCGCCGCGCTCTACGCCGCCTCGATTCTGGAGGGCGAGAAGATTACGCAGAAGGAGGTGTGTTCCGTGAGCGACGTCTCCGAAGTGACCGTCCGGAACCGCTACACTGAACTGCTGGAAGCGGGGACCGACCCCGACGCCGCCCGCGCCGTCTAAGGTCGGAGCGCCGTCTCCAGTTCTGCCGCCGCCAGCAGCGACTTCAGCGTCTCCGCCGCCGTTCCAGCCTCCGCGACGTTCTCCATCAACACCGTCTCGCTCGGGAACAGGTCCTCACCCACGACCAACCCGTGGTCTCGGGCCGTCGACCCCGTCATCGTGAGATAGACGCCCAGTCCCGCGTCGGCGATGGCGGCCTCCTCCTCGATTGCCGGGTCGGGGTAGGTGAACTCGACGTTCTCGATGGCGTCGGTCCCGAGGACGGCCTCCACGAGTCGCTCGTAGCGCGGCGAGATGCACAGCGTCCCCTCGTAGTCGGCGACGAACTCGCGGTCGAGGTCCGCGCCCGCCGGCAGCGTCTCGGGCGTCGCGAGCAGGGTGTGATACACCGTGTCGCCGAGGCCGCTCACGACCCGGACGTCCGTATCCCGCGGGTCGATGCGCGCGTTCACGTCGGCAATGGACTCGACGCCCGCCTCGCCGAGGGTCACCACCTCCTCCAGTACGAGGTCGGCGCTGTCGAAGCCCAGTCCGAATTCGTGGGTTCGGAGGGCGCGAAACGGCTCCTCGCGGCCGATTAACTCCACCCGGACGTCGTCGGGTGGCGTCCCGACGTCGACGGTGACGCTATCGAAGACGATGCGCCGGGGTTTGCCGTCCCTGTCGTCGCGGACGAGCGTGTATTCGGGCTTTTCGGGGTCGGTAATGTCGCTGTACGCCGCCAACCGCTCGTAGACGTCGTCGTCGGGGGTCGTCTCTCCCTTGGTGATGGCCTTCTCGTAGCGGAGCGTCGAGGAAATCTCGTCGGCGAGTTCGTCGGCGTCGGCGACGGTCGCAATCCGTTCGAGCACCGCCTCCAGCGGGCGCCCCTTGCGTGGGACGGCGACCCGAACCGTCTCGGTCATTGTCGGAGTGAGGCGGCCGCGGGCTTTACCGATTGCGCTTTCGGTGAGCCTACTCCTCGGTGCCGAAGGCGCTGCTCAACCGGTCGCGGAACTCCTGTAACTCCGAGAGTTCGTCGTGAATCGCCTCGATTTCGTCTTCGAGGTCCGCCACCGCGTCGAGGCGGTCGTCCAGCGTCTCGACGGTCGACTCGACGTCTTCGAAATCCGTTTCGAGCGAGTCGACGCGCTCGGCCACGTCGTCGACGGTGTCCGAGACGTCCGTGACCTGCTCTTGGACCGACGCCATCTCGGCTTCGATAGCGTCGCGGTCCGCGTCGGCCGCCGCGAGCGACGATTCGAGGCCATCGACCCGGTTGGACAGGTCGGTCACTTGCTCGCTCACGTCGCCGAGCAGTTCCGACGCGGTGCCGTTCTCGTCGAGGAAGTCCGCGAGCGCGTCGCGATAGGCGAGCAAGTCCTCGGTCTGGGACTGCAGGCGACTGACGCGCACGTCGACGCTCGTCGGCACCTCGCTCGCGAGCGCCTCGTCTATGACGGCCAAATCGTCGTCGTCGACCTCGCCAGCGCGAATCTCGGCGGCGAGGGCGGCGGCGACGGAGCCGGGCGTCGCGGATGGGGTCGGGGACTGAGACGCCATCGCCTCGCGGTCCCGCGGGTCGAGCGCCTCGGCCACCTCGCCCGAGGGGACGTTCTCGGTTTCCTCGCTCGTCTCGTCGTCGTCGTCCGTTTCATCCTCGGCCTCGTCTGCCTCGCCCTCCTCGCCCGCCTCATCGACGTCGATGCTCGTCACGTCCTCGTCGCGCGGGCCGAGAACGGAGACGGGGTCGCCGACGCGCTCCCGCGGGTCGGGCGCCGAGTCGCCGAGCAGGGAGCCGGGAGCAAGCGCCGAGTCGCCGTCGGGTTCTTCGCCGGAGAGGGCGTCGCGGACGACCTGTGTCGTCTCTCGACCCAGCACGTCGCCCGTCGCGGCGGCGTCGCCGTGTTCTATCAGTTCGACCGTCGGTTCGCCGAGGAAGTCGTCGGCCGTCTCGCCCTCGTCGAGGCGGATGCCGTACACGGTCAGCACTTCCTCGCCCGGTTCGAGCGTTCGCTCGTAGGCGACGCGATTGTCGCGGTACGCCGTCCAGTTGTCGCCCTCGTAGTCGGGATGGAAGCCGACGCCCTCCATCTCGAACGACTCCGGAATGTCGTCGACGAGGCGGATGCGAACTGGCTCGTCGGCCACCGACTCGATGTCGAAGGCGATGGCCGGGACCGGAAACCGCTCGGCCTCGAACGTCTTCCCCACGCGCACCTCGTCCGTCGTGAGCGAGGTGTCGGGGTCTGGGTCCTTCGCCATGCGCCATACTGTCGCCAGTAGTGGCATAAAACAACCGGCGGCCGCTACAGGTCGACTCTATCCCCGATTTCCACGATTTCGAGCCGCTCGGGGTACTCGAAACTCCGAACGTGAGTGTGGAGCGCGGTCGGGTCGGCGGTCAGCCCCTTCCAGATGTCCCAATGGCTGGGGAGCAGTCGGTCGAGTTCGAGTGCGTTCGCCGCCCGGACTACCTCGTTCTCGTCGGCGTACCACTGGGTCCGCTTCGGCTCTCGGGTCTGCTTGTCGGGGATTCGCCCCGCCGACCCGAAGGCGAGGACGCCGAGGTCGATGTCGAAGCGGTCGGCGACGTCGGTGAACGACTCGGCGTGCCGGGTGTCGCCGCCGTGGAACACCGTCCCCGCCTCGTGTTCGATGACGTAGCCGATGGGGTGGTCGGCGTCGGGGTCGTTGACGGGGACGACGTGAATCGTGAACTCGCCGACGTCGAACGTCTCGTCCTCGGAGACGGTGACGAACTGGTCGGCGGCGACGCCCCAGTCGTCGGTCCAGCCGACGCGCTCGATGAGGGCCATGCTGGCGTCGGGCGCGTAGTAGTCGGCGCCCGTGCCGGCGAGAATGGGCGCCTGCGTCGGCCCGTGGACGTGGTCTGAGTGTTCGTGGGTCGCAAGGACGGCGTCGGCCTCTTCTACGTCCTCGGGGTCGAAGGGGACGGGGACCATCCGAACCGTCCGCGGCGGGTCGCCGAGGCCGCAGTAGGGGTCGATGAAAAGTGTCGTCCCCTCGGCGCCTTTCAGGACGAAGCCGTTACACCCGAGATACCAGACTGCGACGCCGTCCGGGTCGGCGTCGGCGACGGCCGTGGGGAGCCAGTCGCCCCAGTCGCTCTCGCCGAGTTCGTGTGCCATACCCGCCCATGGGTCGGGTCGCCGTCTAAGCGTTGCGATGGCTGGGAAGGCTTTTGCCGGTGGACGCGCGAGGGTGGCCAATGACGCAGGACGAACTCGCTCGGCTTCGAACTATCGCCGACTACCAGTTCGGTGCGGGCGCCGGTGCGGCGCTCTTTCCGGAGGACGATGCCCTCACCGTCACGCACTCGACTGGCGGCCGGCCGCGACAGGTCCAAGCCGAGGCGGGACGGGTCGTCTCCTACGGCACCGACGGCCGGTTCACGCTCGGCGTCGAGGGTGGGCGACGACTGGTCGACGCACTCCCCGCCCCCGCCGCACGCGTCGTCGTCGGCTCGGAGAGCGAACCCTTCGTTCGCGAGGGGAAAAACGTCTTCGCGAAGTTCGTCCAGCGGGTCGACGACGACGTGCGCCCGCGGGACGAGGTGGCCGTCGTCCACGAGTCGGGCGACGTCCTCGCAGTCGGACGGGCGGAACTCGCCGCCGACGCCATGCACGACTTCGATACGGGGATGGCGGTGAAGGTGCGGGCCGGCGCCGACGACTAGAGATACGCCGCCACGCCGAGGGCGCGAAGGAGGGGGACACCCGCGGCGAGAGAGCCGAGGAGGTAGCCGCCGATGGCGCCACCGTTCAGGAGGGGAAGGCCGGCGTGGGCACGCCCTTTCATGACCGCCCAGAGGAGGATGCCGAGGCCGATGAAGGTGCCGACCATCGAGCAGAGCGCGGGGAGGTTGAGCGCGGGGAGCAGGGGAACGCCGAGCGACGGCGCCGGCGAGAAGAAGGCGCTGCTTGCGACCATGACGGTGGGCATCACGGCGTCGCCGAGGCCGATGAAGAAGGCGTCGCGGTCGCCTTCACTCGGGTCGTCGCCGTCGGCTGTGTCCGTGTCGGCTGTCGTCTCCGCGTCGTCAGGGTCCGCCTCGTCCTCGCCCTCGTGGACGTCGTTCGCGCCCGAGAAGTCGTCGTCGAGCAGCGAGTACGACAGCGAGAGCGGAATCACGAGGATGACGGGGACGCGCAGGTCCATCACGCCCTCGGCGAGACTGAGCATATGCTCGGTGCCGTAGACGCTGATGGCGTCGTAGACGGCCAGTACGGAGAGGAGGAGGATGGCGGGCAACAGGCCGAAACTGATGCCGAACAGCGCGCCCGCGCCGATACCCATGACGACGCCCGCGGCGTCGATGACGTACCACTCGGGGTAGACGAGGAGGGCGGCGGCGACGCCGACGGAGAGTGCGACGGCGACGAGGTTGACCGACCCGAGCGTGACGAGTGGCGGGGCGACGACGGCGAAGACGTACCACGCGACGAGGGCGCTGGAACAGACGACGACGGCCTTGACCGCCTGCTCGAAGGCGTACTTGAAGGCGGCGAGCATCAGCGCCGTCGCGACGAGGATGGCCGCCATGTAGACGAGGCTGTTCGTCGGGTCGGAGGGGTCCTCGACGGCCTGATACCCCGCCGCCTCGAAGGGGCCGACCATCGCGAGTGCGCCGACCTGGACGAGCAAGAAAAGCGTCGCGGCGACGGCGATACCGCGGACCTCGCGGGCGTTCATGACTGACGATTGCAGAGGGGGTGGCTTGGGGATTGTGACTTCCGACCGGGCGTCATCGGGCGTAGAGCTTCGACCCGAGGAGGTCGGGGAGGCTGACGGCGCTCGCGGGCGTGATAGCGAGATACGGGCGGTCGACGGGACCGAACACGTCGACGACGCGGCCGACGCTCGACAGCGACTCGTCGACGGCCGTCAGGCCGATGTCGGGCGTTTCGTCCGCGTCACAGCGGACGATAGCGAGCCCCTGTGCCGTCCGGGTGACGGTGCCGAGTCGGCGCATCACTCACTCCCGCAGGATGTCCACGTAGGCCGCGATGGCCTGAACGAGGTCGTTTTTCGTCGCGTCGTCGGCGCCCTGCACCAAGACGCGCCCGCGGGGTTCGTACTCCCGCGGATACGTGACGTCGCGTTCGATGACGGCGTCGTAGCCGACCTGCTGTGCGGCGGTCGCTATCTCGTCGACCGTCGGCTCCTCGACCGCCTGGTCGCGAGGGACGCGCCGCCCCTCGGCGCGCGTCTTCGACGCGTCGAGGTAGGCGGGCCAGATGACGTTCTCTACCATACGCCTACGCGGCGGGCCGGCCGTAATACCGTTTTGGATGGCGGCGCAGGTGCCGGCCGCAGGTCGACACCCTTACTCTCGGGGACGGCGAGAGTCGGGTATGGACCGGCCCTGCGTGCGCGTCCCCCGAGAGGCGGGCGAAGAAACCCGGCAGGAACTCGCCGCGGCGGGACTCCTCGACGAAGACCACCGAATCGTCGTCGACGACGGGACGCTCTATCTCCCCGTGACCGACCCCGACGCCGTCGACGACAGCTACGAGGTGGTCTATCGCGACGTGCCCGTCCACGACCAGCAAGAGACCCCTGCCGACCGACTCGACTTCGACCCCTCCTACGAGCGCCTCGGCGACGTTGCCATCCTCGACGAGGACGACCCCGACCGCGCCCGCGACATCGCCGACGCCATCCTCGAGTCGGACCTTCCCGTTCGGGCCGTCCTTGACCGAGCGTCGAAAGTGAAAGGCGACCTCCGGGTGCGCGACTGGGACGTCGTCGCCGCGACGGCCGACGCCGACGAGCCAGTCACCGAAACCGTCCACCGCGAGTACGGCTTCGAGTACCTGCTCGACCTCTCGACGGTTTATTTCTCGCCGCGACTCGCGACCGAGCGCCACCGCGTCACCGAACAGGTCGAGTCCGGCGAACAGGCCGTCGACATGTTCGCCGGCGTCGGCCCCTTCGCCATCCCGATGGCCGCCCGCGGCGCGACGGTGGTCGGCGTCGACCTCAACCCAGCGGCGGTCGAGTATCTCCGCGAAAACGCCCGCCGAAACGGCGTTTCTGACACACTTACCGCCATCCACGGCGACGTCCGAGACGTGGCCGCGGAGTACGCCGACTGGGCCGACCGCATCGTCATGAACCTCCCTCACAGCGCCGACGAGTTCCTCGATGCGGCCATCACGCTCGCCGGCGACGACTGCACGCTCCATTACTACGACATCCAACACGAGGACGACCCCTTCGGCCCGGGCGAGGCGGCCATCCGCGAGGCCGCCACGGGGTACGACGTCGAAGTGATGACGCGACACGTCGTCCGGTCGTACGCCCCCCACGAACTCAACGTCTGTCTGGACGTTCGACTGTCGCGCTAGGCGGGCAGTTTCGGAACCCTTATTTGAACCATAGCAGTACGATTGGGTGGCGCCGGAGTAGCTCAGCTGGCAGAGCGATTCCTTCGTAAGGAATAGGCCGAGGGTTCAAATCCCTCCTCCGGCTTTCTGTTGCGACCAACGTGAGCAGCGAAAGCTCTCGGGGGAGTCGAATCAGCTCGTTGCGACCGTGGTTCAACTCTCCTCGGACTTCGAATCACAGGTTCGAGGGGTCTCCGAACCCTCCATCGGCAAAGCACGCCTCGGTCGGCCCGTCACGGAACTCGCAATTGCCGATGCTCACCCAATTTTTGGCCGTGATAATTGGCTCCGGAGATTTAAGAGGACTTTCCAGCCATCTGCATGCGAGGCATACATGTTCGAAGAACGAATG
>NZ_JBNTJZ010000012.1:0-5382 GCF_051195115.1 Haloplanus sp. C73
TCGCTCGGCCCTGTGAATGAAGTATGAATGGTGAGGCGGCGAATCGGGTCTCCCAGAGGGTCGCCCACTCCAGTACTGGCCGATACGCAGGCAGGCTTAACGTCCGTGTTCGGGATGGGTACGGGTGTGTCCCTGCCGCTCTGGCCGCCTTCATGCCGACCGACGGAATCGAACCGTCGTCACACCAGCGTCGGTGATACCGTATGATACGTGCGATCCAGTTAACGCCTGGACCCGACAATCGAATCGTATCGGGTCACAGTGCGAAATCAGATGAATGTGGCTTGGACTGTTAGTGCTCGCGGGCTGAACGTCTCGTTGCCTCGACGCGTACACCCCGAGTCTATCGAACTCGTCTTCTACGAGTGTCCTCGGTGGTACTTCTTTTCCAGGTGGGTTTCGAGCTTAGATGCGTTCAGCTCTTACCCCGTGGTGCGTGGCTGCCCGGCAACTGCCTTCTCAGACAACCGGTACACCAGTGGCACCCAAGCGGAGTTCCTCTCGTACTATACGCTTGTTCCCGTCAAGTACCGTAACACCCCCAATAGATAGCAGCCGACCTGTCTCACGACGGTCTAAACCCAGCTCACGACCTCCTTTAATAGGCGAACAACCTCACCCTTGCCCGCTTCTGCACGGGCAGGATGGAGGGAACCGACATCGAGGTAGCAAGCCACTCGGTCGATATGTGCTCTTGCGAGTGACGACTCTGTTATCCCTAAGGTAGCTTTTCTGTCATCCACGGGTCCCATTAATGAACCTCGTGGGTTCGCTAGACCACGCTTTCGCGTCAGCGATCCTCGTTGGGAAGATCACTGTCAGGCCTCCTTGTGCTCTTGCGCTCTCTTTCGGGTTCCCGACCCGAATGAGGAGACCATCGGGCGCGCTCGATATCTTTTCGAGCGCGTACCGCCCCAGTCAAACTGCCCGGCTACCGGTGTCCTCCGCCAGGAGTGAGAGTCGCAGTCACTACCGGGTAGTATTTCAATGATGGCTCGGTGGCCCGCTAGCGCGGGTACCTGTGTAACGCCTCCTACCTATGCTGCACAGTAGCGACCACGTCTCAGCGACAGCCTGCAGTAAAGCTCTATAGGGTCTTCGCTTCCCCTTGGGGGTCTCCAGACTCCGCACTGGAACGTACAGTTCACCGGGCCCAGCGTTGGGACAGTGGCGCTCTCGTTGATCCATTCATGCAAGCCGCTACTGAAGCGGCAAGGTACTACGCTACCTTAAGAGGGTCATAGTTACCCCCGCCGTTGACGGGTCCTTCGTCCTCTTGTACGAGGTGTTCAGATACCCGCACTGGGCAGGATTCAGTGACCGTACGAGTCCTTGCGGATTTGCGGTCACCTATGTTGTTACTAGACAGTCGGAGCGCCCGAGTCACTGCGACCTGCTCTTCCACAGAGCAGGCATCCCTTATTGCGAACGTACGGGACTAACTTGCCGAATTCCCTAACGCCGGTTGCTCCCGACGGGCCTTGCCTTTCGCCGGCAGAGCACCTGTGTCGGATCTCGGTACGATCACTACTCTCGTCTTTTCACGGGCTCTAGGTACGACCGACTTGCGCTATCTCAGAGTTTGGCCGCTTCCTGCCATTACGGCTTCCACGGCGGTATCTGATTGGACTGGGCGAAAGCCCAGTTCGGTTGTCCCCAAAGCGTCGACTTTCAATGAGTAGTGGTGCTGGAATATTAACCAGCTTCCCTGTTGTCTCAGTCGAGTTACGGTGAGACTTAGGATCGACTAACCCTCGGCTGATTGACAGTGCCGAGGAACCCTTGCTCGTAAGGCCGTCGGGGGTCACACCCGACTCTCGCTGCTACTATGACCAGGATTATCGTCACTGCTCGGTCCACACGAAATCTATTCCGTGCTTCCGTCCGAACAGAGTGCCAGCCTACGCGATTGTCCTTTCACGGACACGGGTAGGTCTCGGTGGTAGACTTGAGCCCCGATCATTTTGGGCGCCCCGAACCTCGGCCGGTAAGCTGTTACGCTTTTCTTGGAGGGTAGCTGCTTCTAAGCTCACCTCCCGGCTGTCTAGGGCTCGGGACCACCTTCGATCGCACTTAGTCTACACTTTGGGACCTTAACCTACCGCTGGGTTGTCTCCCTTACGGTGCACAGGCTTACCCCGCACACCGGACTCCCTTCGTCTGCGGCGTCCGCAAGTTTGGAGTTCGACAGGATGGCCGACTCCTCTCGGAGGCGGGTCATCCAATCGGTAGCTCTACCTCGCGGACTACCTCTGAAGAGGTCATGCTTCGACATGTTTCGGCTGGAACCAGCTGTTGCCGGGTTCGATGGGCCTTTCACCCCTACGCATAGGTCACGGGAGGGTATTGTAGGACACCACCCCTAACGGGCCTCCACGTGCCTTTCGGTACGCTTCACCCTGCCCACGCGTAGATCACCCGGTTTCGGGTCGCACCCGCTTGACTCCCCGCGCTTGAACACGGTGGCCCTGGTCGTAAGACTGCGGCCGTATCGGTTTCCCTGTGCCTTCCTCGATAGTCGAGTTAGGCTTGCCAAGCAAGTGCACTCCCTGGTTCGTTTTTCAAAACGCACGACGGAACATCGGCTTCCCACGAGTCCTACTAGCGGGTCGCCCCGCGCTCGTTTATCGTGGGACCTTGTATGCCCCGTCGCTCGATCGCCAACTGAGTTCAGGCTCTATTTCAGTTCCCTTCTCGGGATACTTTTCAGCGTTCGCTCACGCTACTTGTTCGCTATCGGTCTCGAGGAGTGTTTAGCCTTCCCGGTTGATGCCCGGGACGTTCACGAGGAATATCCAATCCCCGCTAGTCTGGAACTGACTCACGTCGTACTGCGTCCCGATACGGGGCTGTCACCCTGTATCGCGCTCCATTTCAGGAGACTTCTCGGGACGGGTCGAACGCTGATTGTCAGCCCGACACCACATGTCTCGTAAGAGATTCGGTTTGGGCTGGCCCGCGTTCACTCGCGGTTACTAACGGGATCGCTAATTTGCGTTCTCTTCCTGCTCCTACTGAGATGTTTCAATTCGGAGCGTTCCCCATTGCGCAAGGCAATTGCGAGGGGATTCCCATTCGGAAATCCTCAGTTCTTTCCTTCCATGCAGGTCCCTGAGGCTTATCGCAGCTTGGCACGTCCGTCTTCGGCTCTCGAGCCGAGCCATTCACCAGCTGGCACAGTAGCCAGATTGATGGATTGTCACACTAGTGACCCGGATTGACTGTCGGGTCCAGTGGACGCCTGGATCGCACGTACATACGGTTTCATAGCGTTCGTGTAGACGCACGAACGCTCAACCCTTCCCATCCGCGTTCGCACGGGATGGTGCATCGGTCTTGCGTACCTCAACCGAACGCCGTCATGCACTTAAGGGGTGCGGTTCGGCCTTCGGGAGGTGGCATGGACCCGCTGGGATTTGAACCCAGGGCGTCCTCCTTGCAAAGGAGGTGCTCTACCGCTGAGCTACGGGCCCGGTCCCTCTCTGGGACGCTGGGCGGTGTGTGAGCCTCGGTGATTCTTGAATGTCCGGTCGGTCGGGTGGTCGAACCAGTTACCTTGGACGTCAGTAGTATGGTGGGCCTCCCGTGTGGGAGGTCCCGGTCAATAGGAGGTGATCCAGCCGCAGATTCCCCTACGGCTACCTTGTTACGACTTAAGCCCCCTTGCGGAGCCCAGATTCGACACGGGTAACCGTGCCTCATCCGGACCCCACTCGGGTGCTTTGACGGGCGGTGTGTGCAAGGAGCAGGGACGTATTCACCGCGCGCTGCTGACACGCGATTACTACCGAATCCAGCTTCATGAGGGTGAGTTTCAACCCTCAATCCGAACTACGACCAAGTTTAGGAGATTACCGCCCTCTCTCGAGGTGGGAACCCATTGTCTTGGCCATTGTAGCCCGCGTGTAGCCCAGCACATTCGGGGCATACTGACCTACCGTTGCCCGTTCCTTCCTCCGTGTTAGCCACGGCAGTCCTCCTAATGTACCCACCCGGCCGAAGCCGGTGCTGGCAATTAGGAGTGCGGGTCTCGCTCGTTGCCTGACTTAACAGGACGCCTCACGGTACGAGCTGACGGCGGCCATGCACCTCCTCTCAACAGCTCTGGCAAGGTCATCAACCTGACCGTCATTGCTGTTGTCGATGCTGGTGAGATGTCCGGCGTTGAGTCCAATTAAACCGCAGGCTCCTCCGGTTGTAGTGCTCCCCCGCCAATTCCTTTAAGTTTCATCCTTGCGGACGTACTTCCCAGGCGGTCTGCTTAGCGGCTTCCCTACGGCACAGCACCCACTCGTAGTGGGAGCCACACCTAGCAGACATCGTTTACGGCCAGGACTACCCGGGTATCTAATCCGGTTCGAGACCCTGGCTTTCGTCCCTCACCGTCGGATCCGTCTTCCCAACATGCTTTCGCTATCGGTGGTCCGTCCAGGATTACGGGATTTCACTCCTACCCAAGACGTACCTGTTGGGTCTTCCGGTCCCGAGCCACACAGTTTCCACCGGACGCCCGCCAGTTGGGCTGGCGGATTTCCCGATGGACTTGTGTGGCCGGCTACGGACGCTTTAGGCCCAATAAAATCGGCCATCACTCGAGCTGCCGGTATTACCGCGGCGGCTGGCACCGGTCTTGCCCAGCTCTTATTCCACTACCACCTTACGGTAGTGAAAAGCGAGGACTGTATGCCCTCGCACTCGGGGTCCCCTTATCGCACTTGCGTGCAGTGTAAAGGTTTCGCGCCTGCTGCGCCCCGTAGGGCCCGGAATCTTGTCTCAGATTCCGTCTCCGGGTTCTTGCTCTCACAACCCGTACCGATTATCGGCACGGTGGGCCGTTACCCCACCGTCTACCTAATCGGCCGCAGCCACGTCCTACAGCGTCGGAACGTTTGAGCGTCTCAGTATTCCAACTTGAGACGTGTATGAACTATTAGCCTCAGTTTCCCGAGGTTATCGTTCTCTGTAGGGTAGTTTGGCCACGTGTTACGGAGCTATTTGCTACGAGTGTGAACTCGTACAACTAGCATGGCTAAATCGGACCCCGATAGCAATGGCCTCCGGCAGGATCAACCGGAATGGGCTCACTCCATGTGGAGTGAGGGGTGGCGGGAAACGTCGAATCGTTTCCGCGTCGTAAAGACCACTGAGGTCCAAGGTGGTGGTTCGAGGTCACCGGACCGACCGGATGACATCGAACCACCGAGGCTCACATCAGATTCCGTCTTACGGCGGACCGCAGGGGGGGAATCCTCATGTTTCGTCCGGACCTGAATCGAGTAGAGCGACCCATATAAGCTCGTTGATTGAGCCGTGGTGGGTCGCCGAATCGAGCGTGTGGTCCGGTGGGTGAGAGCGCCGTCCGCCCTCACCGCGCTTCGCATT
>NZ_JBNTJZ010000013.1:0-995 GCF_051195115.1 Haloplanus sp. C73
AGTCGTTAGTTGTTGCGTCGGACTGCCAGCAGTGCAGCCGCGATGAGCGCGATGACAGCGACGATGGCACCGAAGCCGGGTCCGCCACCCGTCGTGGTGTCAGTCGCCGTTGCCGTCTCCGTGGCCGTCGGCTCTGCGGTTGCCGTCGGTTCGGGGGTCGGCTCTGCGGTTGCCGTGTCCGTCGGCGTCGGCTCGTCCGTTGCCGTCGGTTCCGGCGTTGCAGTCTCGACCGACTCCACAATCTCGACGTCGACCGTGTCAGAGTTGTAGGAGTCGTCGGCTTCGAGGGTGTAGGTGCCCGTTTGGACGTCCTCGAGTTCTATCGAGACCATGTACTGGCCGTCGTAGCCCCAGTCTTCGGTCGTCGTCAGTGCGACCGAGTCGCCGTCCTGGGTCAGCAGTTCGACGGTGATGGAGTTGTCGTCCGGTCGCAGGTTCGTGCGACCTTCGACGACCATCTCGTCGTCAACGCCGACCGGGTTCACGCCCGAAGCCTGCATGCCGTCGGGGTAGACCGAGCCGATGGTCGTTCGCGAGTCCGCGAGGCGGAACTGCGAGGTGACCATGCGGTCGTCGCTGGCGACTGCTTCCGTCGTCTGGTCGGTGAGTCGCGCACGGACCTGCTGGCCCGTCAGCGATTCGTCACCGAGGAAGTCGACGAAGGAGCTGAGGTTGCTGTAAGCGTCGTTACCGGAGTACTGCGCGAGGCCACCGTCACCGAACTCGGAGTCCCGGCCGGTCGTCAGCACGTGTGCGCTGACCTGACCTTCCTGGAGGTTCGAGCCGATGCTCAGGTCCTCTTCGTCGAACGTGTTGTCGTCGTCGGTCGTGATGTCCGTGTAGTGGGTGTTCCCACGCTCGTCAACGAAGACGAACGCCACGGTGTTGGAACCGAGCGACGTACCGGTCACGTTCACTTCGTTATCGTCGGTCGAGACCTGACCGCCGATAGTGTTGAACGTCGCGCTGAGTTCGGTGTCGGTCACGCGCAGCGA
>NZ_JBNTJZ010000014.1:0-651 GCF_051195115.1 Haloplanus sp. C73
GTCACCTACGACGTGGACCTCTCGGACCTCAACACCGGGACCTTCACGTTCACGCTCGAAGGGACGGACGACCTCGACTTCGGGTCGGCCTCCCAGAGCAGCACCATCACCGTCACCGGTGATGACGACGTCCGTCTGGACCTCGACCAGTCCACCGCCACGCGCGGTCAGGACGTGAGCTACACGATTCGTGGCTCCAACGCTGGTCAGTTCCACATCGTCACCATCGAGGAGGGCGACTTCCGCTCGAACAGTCTGACCGAGAGCCAGAAGAACAAGACCTTCCGCAACGTTGGCGACACGGTCCTTCGCGGCTACTCTGACGACGGCTACGCGTACGCCGTCGTTGAAATCGACGACGACACCGGTGTCGGCGTCGGTCAGATTGACACGAGCAACCTCGACGACACGAGCGTCGACGTGGATGTCTACGCGGCATCCTCCGACGAACCGACCACTGAGACCGAAGTCGAAAGCGACGTCAACTCGCTCTCGTCCGAGGACGACCCCACGCTCACCGTCGAGCAGGGCGACGTCTCGGTCTCCCAGCCTGACGGCACCTACGTCGTCGGGAGCGAAATCGACCTGAACGGGACGGCGTCGGAAGGTATCGACGACGTTGCGTTCTACGTGCGCCGACAGAACGACTAC
>NZ_JBNTJZ010000015.1:0-605 GCF_051195115.1 Haloplanus sp. C73
CGGATGATGGAGGTCGCACCGCTTTCCGTGTTAATCCGCAGGGTTGCAGTCTGACCGGATTCGAGGGGCGCGTTAGCGAAGGCGCCGTTGGTGTCGAGTGCGGTCATGTTGATGGTGATGACCAGTCGGTCGGTCCGGCTGTTCAGGATGAGTCCGTTGCCACGGCTGGCGTTGATAGACGAGTCGTCGTCCTGAAGCGCTTCCGTGTCGCTAATCGCGGTTTCGTTCGTGAACGGATAGCGGTCGGTGCCGTCCGGTCCGATGAACTCGAACGTGGTCGCGCTCATGTTGATGTCGTTCGCCCCCGGCGACTTCTGGACCACCATCGATATCTCGTTCACCGCCAAGGACTGCTCGGAAGCGGAGAGGTTCTCCGAATCCTCCGCGACTACACTTTGACTCGAACTATTGTAGACGGAGACGTTCCCCGTTTTCGAGACCGGTTCGAGCCGGTCGGTGACCTGTGCGCTGCTCTGTTGACCCGTCTGTTCAGACTGCGTCTGGAGGAAGCCAGCCGTGTTAATCAGCACGCCGGCCGCAATCGCTGCGACCAGGACCATCGCGATGAACACGATGAGCGTCCCGATACCGACCTGACCCCTGTC